>JBKGZJ010000052.1:0-14436 GCA_046545635.1 Thiohalophilus sp.
GAACCGGATGCTGGAGAATCTGATCAACCAGGAGGCGGTGGTGGTGCGCCAGAAACAGGAGCAGGCGGTACTCGAAGACCGCCTGCAACGCTCGGAGCGCATGGCGGCCATCGGCCAGCTGGCCGCCGGTGTGGCCCACGAGCTGGGCACGCCGCTGAATGTGGTCGACGGCAAGGCCCAACGTGCACTGCGCCAGAATGATCTGGATCCGGCACTCAACAAATCCCTGGAAGAGATCCGTCATGAAGTACAACGGATGAACTTTATCGTGCGTCAGCTGATGGATTTCGGGCGCAGTAACCCCTTGCAGTGTCAGCCCGAACGTGCCGACCGGGTGATCCGGTCAGTCCTCACCCAGGTTGCCAGTGACGCCCGTTACCAACATATCGATGTCAGTATGAACGATAACACTCCCGCTCCAATGATGATGATCGATCGCCTGCGCATGGAGCAGGCACTCTCCAACCTGTTGCACAACGCCGTACAATCCGCGACACAATGTGTACAGATAGGCTGGTTCGATGATCCGGAACAGGTCGGCTTTATAGTCGATGATGACGGGCCGGGAGTTATGGACGCGGACCGGGAGCGCATCTTCGAACCGTTTTATACCACCAAGAGTGTCGACGAAGGTACTGGCCTGGGACTGGCTGTCGCCCATGCCGCGGTCAGCGACCACGACGGCCGGATCGAGATCGAGACCAGCCCGCTCGGGGGCGCCCGTTTTCGCATTGTGCTGCCTGTGCAACGAACGGGTGATAACAATGAGTAACCCAACAAATTTACCCGACATCCTGGTAGTCGAAGATGATGCCTCGTTACGCAAGTTGCTGATCGAGGAGTTACAGGATGCCGGCTATAATACCGGGGGCGCCCCCGACGCCGAACAGGCCTGGCACTGGCTCAAGGAACAGCCGGTGGATCTGGTTATCAGCGATTTACGCCTGCCCGGCGCCGATGCCATGGCCCTGTTGCAGCAGACCCGTCAGCTGCCGGTTGCACCGGGGTTTATCATCATTACCGGCTTTGGCACCGTCTCCCAGGCAGTGGATGCCCTCAAGGAAGGTGCCGATGATTTTCTGACCAAGCCGGTGGATTTGCAGCATCTGCTGATGAGTGTGCAAAGGGTGAGTGAAACCCGGCGCCTGCGCCTGGAACTGACCCGCTATCGTGAACTGCTGGGCAGCGGCGACTTTCACGGTATTATCGGCCGCAGTGCGCCAATGCAACATCTGTACACCCAGATCAGCCAGATCGCCCGGGCTTCCGGCCCGGTATTGATCGAAGGTGAAAGCGGCGTTGGCAAGGAGCTGGTTGCACGCGCCCTGCATGCTGAAAGCGAGTATGCCGACGGCCCGTTTATTGCTGTCAATTGCGCCGCGATTCCCGCCGAACTGCTGGAGAGTGAACTGTTCGGTCATGCCGCCGGCGCCTTTTCCGGTGCGCAAAAGGCTCGCCGCGGTCTGTTTCTGGAGGCCAGCGGCGGCAGTCTGTTACTGGACGAGATCGGCGAGCTGCCGATCGGCATGCAGGCCAAGCTGTTACGCGTCCTGCAGGAACAACGCCTGCGGCCGGTCGGTGCCAATCGTGAAGAACATGTCGAGGTGCGGATTCTGGCCGCCACCAACAGCGACCTGGAGCGCGAAGTCAGCGAAGGCAATTTCCGCGAGGATCTGTTTTATCGCCTGAATACCTTTGCCCTGCATGTTCCCCCTTTGCGTGAACGCGGCGAGGATCTGGGACTGCTGACTGCCCGCTTTATCGACGAATTCAGCGCACGCTTCGATCACCCGATCCAGGGCATTACCGATCGCGCCCTGCAACAGCTCAAGGCCTATCCCTTTCCGGGGAATGTGCGAGAGCTGTCCAATATTATCGAGTGGGCCGTCACGTTTTGTCATGCCAGTCAAATCGATACTGAACACCTGCCGGAACGCATTCTCAACAGTACCAACATAAAAACAGAGTTAACAATGCCGCTTAACCTGATGGATAGTAATGCCGAATTGCTGTCGCTGCAGGAGCTCGAGCGACGCTATATCGATCATGTTCTGAAACAGGTCGACGGCAACAAGCGGCGTGCGGCGGAAATTCTCGGTATCGGCCGCCGTACCCTTTATCGCCGGCTGGGCGAAGAGGATGACAGCAGCGAGTGAGCGTGTGCGGCACGCTCATCGACACATGTGCCAGATTGCAACAGATTAACTTCCCCGCAAGCCAGTTGATACCGTATCGATAATGTGATCGAGTAAACATTTTTCCCCGTTTAAAAATTTCATGTTCACCATCCCTGTATAACTTCCCGTCTGCCGGGCATTTTTCAACCCGCCCGCGCCTTTACATTTCTTTACTCTTTCTCACCAACGAGCCGGCATACCCTTTGCACCTAATGTAACCGAACTCAAATGAACCAAGGAGTCTTAACTATGAGGATTAACAAAAATTCACTGCTGGTAGCCTTATTCGGTATGGGACTGACCCTCGGTGCAGGCACCAGCGCCTACGCACAGCAACAGGGCGGTGCGCAGCAACAGCAGCAAGGTGGTGCTGCTGGCCAGGGCGGCGCCGGTCAGCAGGGTCAAGGTGGCGCTGGCCAGGGCGGTGCCGGTCAGCAGGGTCAAGGCGGTACCGGCGCACAACAGGGCCAGCCGCCGCAGCAGCAGCAAGGTCAGGCTGCCGAAGACATTGACGATGAGTCCCTGAAGAAGTTCAAGGATGCATTTGCCAATGTCAACGAGATCCGTGAATCCTTCGCCGGCAAACTGGAAGATACCGAAGATCCGGAAAAAGCCCAGGAAATGCAGCAGAAAGCCCAGGAAGAAATGGTCAGTGCTGTTGAGGATGCGGATCTGTCTGTCGAAGAGTACAACCAGATCTTCGCTGCAGTACAACAGGATCCGGAACTGCAAGAAGAAGTTCTGGGCGAGAAGCAGTAATCACATCAGGTAACTGATGCGCCACAAACAACGCCCCGCTTTGCGGGGCGTTGTTATTCCTGACTGCACATGTGCCAGATTGTCACACTGATGCAGGATTGTAAGCTCTCTGAACAGGCTCTCTTTTCCCCCGGCCGTTCATACACCGATCGATTTCCTCCTCCCCGTTTTTAAACTAACCATCTGATAATCCACTCTTTTTGATTGGCTCAGGCCCTGAATAAAGCAATTTGATAATCATGTCACCCAAACCCGGCACAACCTTTGCAATAAGAAAATTTGACATAATTACTCATGGAGAGAAACATGAAGATTGATAAAAAATCGTTGCTCGTTGCCCTGTTCGGTATGGGGCTGATCCTCGGTACAGGCACCAGCGCCTACGCACAACAACAGGGCGGCGGCGGCCAGCAGGGACAGCCCCCGCAGCAACAGCAAGGTGGTCAGGCTGCCGAAGATATCGACGAGAAATCCCTGAACAAATTCAAGGACGCCTTCGCCGAAGTCAACAGCATCCGTGAATCCTTCGCCGGCAAGCTGGAAGATGTCGAAGATCCGGAAAAAGCCCAGAAGCTGCAGCAGGAAGCTCAGGAAGAAATGGTCAGTGCTGTTGAGGACGCGGGTCTGTCTGTCGAAGAGTACAACCAGATCTTCGCCGCAGTACAACAGAACCCGGAACTGCAGGAAAAGGTACTTGGCGAACAGTAATTTTCCCCGCCATTAACCTGAAGACTAAAAATGCCCCGCACCGCGGGGCATTTTTTTATCCACTGAACACAACGATCGCCAATGCAACGAGCAACAACAGAAGGATTGCCGTCTCCCAGCGCGCAAGACGCGCTTCCAGTGTCTGCCAAAGCGGCAATTGGTCCAGTTGTTGCCAACCATGTTGTACCTGTTGCATAACCGTACTGCGCCAGCGAGGTAAAACAGCCTCACCCAGCCAGCGTGCCCCTCGCAGCAGCCGGTTCAGAACAGGACGTATCAATACCAGAATATCACCCGGCGGTATCCTGGCACGGCCACGGCCCGGCCTGCCGATCAGCCATCCCGCCAGTGCCGCGCCGAACAGCCAGCCGATCGCCGGCCACAATGTTTCAAGCCAAAGGCGCAGCCCGCCTGCAAGCCAGCTTACCGCGGCTGCGTTCAGCAGTATCAGCACGGTGATTGCGGTGGCGCGGGGCAGCGCCCCGGTTGTCACCCGTTGCAGAGTCAGCGCCTGAAAGCCGAGAACCACCACCGCCATCCCGCCGGCATAAAGTGCCACGCCGGATAGATCGCCATGCACCGGAACGACCGCCAGCAGCATCAGCACAGCCATGACGAGATTCACCATGGCGAAGCCGGACAGGCTTGCAGGCGCACGGTATTGACCGATCAGGGCCAGCCCGCCCAGTCCCAGCACGGATGACAGCAGAACAAAATGCCAGATCGGCGCGAAGGCCGTGATCGTGTCGGGCCGGATCAACAGCATCGCCAGCACGGCAAGCCACAGGCTGATCAACAACAACGCAACGTGCGCCCAGCGTGCCGCCTGGCGCGATTGCAGCAGTCCCGTGATCAGGGCATAGCCGCTCATGAGCAGCGCCAGCCACTGTAATACCTGTCCGGCAGCCGGCCACTGCAGTTGTCCCAGCGGCAACAGGCGCAACCATGCCAGCAACCCGGCGCACAGCATGAAGGCCAGCACGGCCAGTCGCAGCAGGGGTCTTGCCGTGACCCAGACGGGAGCCAGCCAGAGATGCAGACCGACCAGTCCCGCCTTGATGCCAACCCCCGTCAGCATCAGTATGAGCAGCGCACTCTGTTGGCCCGTGCCGGCCAGTGCCTGGCGCAGTTGCGCAAATCTCAGCGCAACATCCAGTTTCGTCAGCAGCAACAGCATCTCGAAGATCGCCAGATCACTGATTACCAGCAACACCACCAGCACATGCCCGGCCCGTCGTCCGGCCGTTGAAGCGCCACACGCCAGCATGCCATAGAGAGCATAACCGGCCACTGTCCCGGCGGTGAAAAACAGCAATACGCCGGCGGACAACGCCAGCACCAGCAACCCGGTGATAAACAGCAGCAGGAACAGTTCAAACAACAGGCGCCTGTCATTCGAGACGTGCGCCGCGGGTACCTGAAGAATGACCGGGCTCAACAGCAACAGGATCAAGAATAAAAACAGCCGCGCCGTGGGGTCGTATGCAAGTGCACTGTCTTGCAGCATACCGGGCAGGGGCAACAAGGCCCCGCTGTCCGGCAACAGTACCAGCAACAGGGCCGGCAACAACGTCAGCGGTAACAGGCGACGCGCCAGTTGACAGGTTGCCGGGTAGACCAGCAACAATCCCAGTACGAGCGGCCACAGCAGTGCCAGCGCCATCAATACATCAATCAACAGGGTCATGGCTGATAGAACTCCCGTTCCGCTATCAGTTTGGCCCAGGCCAGTGGACTGAATGGCGTGGCCGCCAGAATCCCCACCAGCAACGCACTGCCGGCCGTCACCAGCGCAGGGAGCAACAATGCCCAGGCGGTTTCACGTCGGCCGAAGTCACGCACCTGCGGCCATTGTTCGGGAGGGGGCCCGAACCAGGCGGTATACAGCACCGGCAGAAAATAGGCGGCATTGAGCAGGCTGCTGATCACCAGCACCCCGACCACCCAGTCATGACCGGTTTCCAGCGCCCCCAGGCTCAGATACCACTTGCTGACAAACCCGGCCACCGGCGGCAGACCGATCATGCCGAAAGCGCCGATGGTAAAGGCCGCCATGGTCCAGGGCATGCGTCGGCCGACACCGGACATCTCACTGACCTTGTGAATCCCCAGGGTCTCCGCCAGATTGCCGGCACAGAAAAACAACGTGATCTTCATCAGCCCCTGATGCACCAGATGCACTATGCCGCCGATGGTGGCGAGCGGTCCGGCGATCGCCACCCCGATCACAATGTAGGAGACCTGGCTCACCGTGGAAAACGCCAGCCGCCGTTTGAGATCATCCTGAAACAACGCCCGCACCGAACCATAGACAATGGTGATCGCCGCAACGATCGCCAGCGGCACGGTAACCCCCAGCGAGGCGGCAAACTCCACGCCGAAGACTTCATACACCACACGCACCACGCCGAACGCCCCGGCCTTGACCACCGCCACCGCGTGCAACAAGGCGCTGACCGGCGCCGGTGCCACCATCGCCTGCGGCAGCCAGCCGTGTAACGGCACCAGTGCCGCCTTGACCCCCAGTCCGGCGATCAACAAAATAAAAATCAGGATCAGCGCCGGGTGATGGCCTGCATCCAGATCGGACACGAAACCGCGCGGGGTGAACTCCAGATTCCCGGTCAGGGTGTACAGCCAGACCGTGCCCAGCAACAACAACACGCCCCCGATGATGGTATAGATCAGATAGCTCTGTCCCGCACGGCGGGCCTTGTCGCTGCCGCGGTGCACCACCAGCGGATAGGTGGACAGAGTCAGCAGTTCATAAAACAGCAGGAAGGTGAACAGGTTGCCGGCCAGCGCCACGCCGATGGTGGCGGTCACACACAGACTGAAGAAACCGAAAAAACGACTGCGATGCGGCGCCCCTTCCAGATAGCCGATGGCATAGATCGTGGTCAACAGCCACAACACGCTGGAGAGGGTCACAAACAGCATGGCCAGCGGACCGACCCGCAGCACCAGATCGAGCCCGGGCAACAGGGTCAGCCGGGTTTCAAAACTCTCGGCGTAATCGAAATAGACATGCCGCAGGATCCAGGCCACCAGCAGGATCTTGAACACCGCGCCGCTCAGGTTGAGCATCGTGCGCAGGCGTACGCTGCGCTCCGGCAGGGCAAAGATCAGCAAACCCGGTAACAGCGAACTGCCCAGCAGCAGCAACGGGATCCAGTCATTCCACCGGGTCATGATCCCGCCCCCGTCACCGGCGGCAGACCCAGCGGCGCGCCAATCGCCAGCCAGTCCAGCGGCCCGCTCACCATCAACCCCAGCAAGACGGTTCCCAATGCGAGCAGCAGCGCGATCCATTCCATCCCCGCCGGCACGGCGCTCGCCTCGTGGGAGACCGGTGCCCGGGTAAAGGCGAAACCGATCACTTTGAACAGATAGGCGGCCGCCAGCATCCCCCCGAGCAGGATCACCGCCACCCACCACCACTGCCCGGCTTCAATCGCGGCCTGCAGCAACAGCCACTTGCCGATGAAGCCACCGCTCGGGGGCAATCCCATGATGCTGATCCCGGCAAGGGCAAAGGCGGCCAGAGTCAGTGGCAAGCGTTGCACCACCCGGTCCAGATCGGCGATACGATCATGACCGCCAAACTGCATGATATTGCCGGCCGCCATGAACATGGCGGCCTTGGCCAGGGCATGGGACAGCGCCAGATAGATCACCGCCTGCCAGGCCGCGGGACCGACCGCTGCCGCCAGCGGAAAGCCGAGAAACAGATACCCTACCTGCGCCACCGTCGAATAGGCGATCAACAACTTGAGGCGGGCCTGCCGCAGCGCCTGCACCGAGCCCCACAACACCGCGACACCGCCCAGCAGTCCCAGCAGTTGCGGGATCCCCCGGCCGACATCCAGCGGCTGGAAAATCTCCAGCCACAGGCGAAGCAATATATAAAAAGAGGCCTTGATCACCAGTGCCGACAATAACGCGCTGACCGGTGAGCTGGCGCTGGCATGCGCCGGCGGCAACCAGAAGTGAAAGGGAAACAGTGCGGTCTTGAGTATCAGTCCGCCGGTCATGAGCGCCAGCACGGCCAGGCTCACCGGCTGCGCGCTCACCCGTTCGCCGAGCAGCGCGATATCCACGCTGCCATAAGCGTGATACAGCAGCGCCACGCCCAGCAAATAGAGCAACGATCCCAGCAGGCTGACCAGCAGATAACGCATCGCCCCGCTCAGGGCCGCGGCGCCGCCGCCCAGGGCCGCCAGCGCCACCGCCGACAGGCCGAGCAACTCCAGGGTGACATACAGATTGAAAATGTCCGCGGATAAAAACAGCCCGTTAAGCGCGGTCCACAATCCCAGCCACAGCGGCCAGAACGCGCGCGCGGTGTGCGGCTTGCCATGAAAATAATAGCCGGCGTAGAGGCTGATCCCCAGGCCGACCGTGGCGCTCATCAGCAGCATGATCAGGCTCAGCCCGTCCACCACCAGATCGATCCCCAGCGGCGCCCCCCAGCCGCCGAGGGGATAGCGTTGCGGCTGCGTTAAGTCGCTCAACAGCGTGACCGCGAGGACAAACACGCCGGCGGCAGTGGCGATACCCAGCCAGAGGGCCTGGCGGCGAAACACAAAACTCAGCAGCGCACCGGCCAGCGGCAGCAGAATCAGCAGCACGGGCAACAGACTGACACGGGCCGCATCCATGCGCGATTACTCGTCGTCGGGATCCGGCAGGCGGGCCTGCCCGGTGGTTTCGACCACCCGGCGCAGCAATACCAGCGCCAGCGCGGTGGCCGCTACCGCGACCACGATGCCGGTGATCACCATGGCGTGCGGCACCGGGTCGGGCATTCCGCCGGGTGCCCGGCGGGCCAGCGCGGTCAATACCAGGAACACCCCGCTGCCCATGATGTTCACCGCCAGGATCTTGCGCAGCAGATGGGGCTGCACGATCAGGGCATGGAATCCCAGGCTGAACAGCCCGAGGCCGGTCACGGCATACAGCAGTGCCGCGCTCATTGTGGCGCACCCGGTTCGCCGCCGAGAAACAGCGCCACCAGCGTGGCGCCGATGGCCAGGGTGGCCGTCGCCTCGATCAGCAGGATCAGGGCACCCGCGGCGGACAGCGGATAGGCCAGCAACAGCCCGCTCCAGGGAATCACCAGCAGACCCACCCCGGCAAATACCGCCACCCCGCTGACCAGCAGCAAGCGCAGCGGCCAGCCCTGCCAGCGCACCGGCAGGCGCCAGCCCGCCAGCAACAGCAGGACCCCGGCGGCACCCAGTACCGCCCCGGCCTGAAAGGCGCCGCCGGGACCGCTGGCCCCGCGCCATAACAGGTAGCCGGCCACCAACACCATCAGCGGCACCAGCCGCCGCGGCAGGTTATCCAGCATCATGCCCGGCGCCCCGGTGGTTGGCGGCACGGCCGGGGCCAGCGACCAGACACCCAGCCCCGCCAGCAGCAGAACGGCCAGCTCCAGCAGGGTGTCATAGCCCCGGAAATTCAGCAGCACGGCCGTCACCGGATGCTCCACGCCGCTGGCCGCCATCTGCGCCGCCACCGCCGGGCGCAGGCCGGCACTGTCCGGCGGCAGTCCCAGCACCACCCGGGCCAGGGCCGCAAACAGGAGCAGCAGCAACAGCGCGACGCTGAGGCGTAACCACGCTGATGGGCGGCGCGAGGTCATGACGATTCCTCCGTTGCCCCGTCCCCGTCCTGCTTCGCACCCGGGGCCTCCAGCCGGGCCAGTGCCGAGAGCAGCAATGCGCCGGTCAGCCCCGCGCCAATGGCGGCTTCGGCCAGGGCCACATCCGGCGCATCCAGCCGCACCCAGACCAGCGACAACACCAGCCCGAACGCGATAAACAGCACCACCGCCCTGAACAGGCCCGCACAGGCCAGGGCGCGCCACGCCAGCCACAGCAGCACCAGCATCAACAGCCCGTCCAGCAGCCAGCCCAGCAGCGTCGTTATTGCCATGGCCTTACCCCCCGCTGGCGCGCGGTACGCGCGACAAGATGGCAGGCCACGGTCGAGGCGACCAGCACCAGCAGCCAGACCAGCAGCAACTTGCCGGCGCCGCTCAAGGAGTCCGCCTGCAGCATCAGGGCCGCGACCACCAGCCCCAGACCGACGTTATCGGCCTTGGTCAGGGCGTGCAGGCGGGTATAGACGTCGGGAAACCGCAACAGGCCGAGGGTCCCGGCCAGAAAAAAGAGCCCCCCGGCGATCAGCAACAACACCGTGGTCAGCTCAATCAGGATCATGATCCTGTCCCGTATCGCGATGCCAGTTACGGCGCACGAAGGTCACCACCGCCACCACCGCCAGCAATGCGAACACCAGCGCCACGTCCCGCAGCGCGGCTGCCGCGCCCGCCTCGGCCAGCAACAACAGGCAGGCCACCGCGGTGGTGCCGAACAGTTGCGCCGCCAGCATCCGATCCGCCGCGCCCGGCCCGCGCAACACCCGCCAGAGTCCCCCCACCAGGGAGGCAAGCAGGAACAGGGCGACGGCCAGGTAGACCGCCGTCATGCCCGGGTCCCATCGAGCCGGCGTTCATGACGAAACAGCCTGGCGACCCTGCGCTCCAGGGCTTTCAGCTCGTCTTCAATGGCATTGCCCCGATCCAGAACGTGTACCCACAGTTTGTCCTCCTGCACGTCGGCACACAGGGTCCCCGGCAACAGGCTGATCACAGCGGCCATGAACAACCGTGACTGGGGTAATGTCAGTGCGAGAGGATATTCGATCATGGCCGGTTGCAACGGCATGGCGGGCGAGAAAGCCCGTTTTGCCACATCGATGCCGCCGACCAGGGAGTAACGCACAAAAAACGGCACAAAGCGCAGCAACCCCCTCAGCGACCAGCCCACCGGCGGAGCCAGTGACAGACTGAGGGCGGCCCCGACCAGTACCAGCAGCCCGCCCATTCCCCAGGCATCGGTCCGGCCCTCCGTCAGCAGCCACCAGATCAGGGCAAACAGCAGGGCACGTTTGACCAATGCCACTGCTCTCGCGCCGGGGGATGCATACACCGCCTGTTGTTGCATCGATAGGGCTTCCTTGTCGTTATGTCGTTGCCGTTACCGCGATTCGCCTATCCTGTCCGACGGCGGCACAGCCTAGTCGGTGTTGAATAAACGTGGATTACGATCGATGAATTTACGTATCCAGTCGACGATAAAAGTCTGTTCTCCGCGTTTCATATACCACCAGCCAAACACACTGATCAACAGGGCGCCCAGCGTATCGACGATCAGATCCCACATGGTGTCGGTCAGTCCCGAATCATCGCCGAGCATCGGTTTTTGCATATTGCTGCCGACAAAGTAATCCATAGAAAATTCAAAAATCTCCCACAGGGTCCCCGCCGTCACTGCAAACAGGAAGGCAAACAGTGCCATAAAACCCGGACGCAAATGCAGTTCGATATGCCGGTTCTCATTGAGCACGTAAATCAGCAAAAAACCGAGCAGACCGAGCAACAGCCCCGAACTGGTATGCAGGGCGATGTCCCACCACCAGAGCCGATCATAATAGCGGCGTATTTCCCCTAAAAATAACGACGCGAAAACAAACAACACGGCCAGCAACTGAAATTCCGCCGGCACCGTGATCTGAAAATGGCGACCGATGATGACCGGCGACAGGATCACCGCCATGATGGCCATGATCAGCATCGCGCTCTGCCACAGCCCGTTATACAGGGTCAGCACCAGTTCCACGGCCATCAACAACAGCAACACGATAACCGTGCGCCGGTAAATCCGCGCCGAGCGTTGGTCCCTTGTCTGTGAGCCCTCAGCCATCGGGAACCAGCCGTTTTTGCAGGCGACGCACGCCCTCTTTCAGTCGATCCAGCGAGGTGGTATAGGCAAAGCGTATATGTTGTTCGGGGCGGTTGTCGCCGAAATCGTTGCCCGGGGTCACGGCGACGCCCGTCTCGCGTAACAGGCTCCGGGCAAAGGCAAAGCTGTCATCGGTAAACCGACTGCAATCGGCATACAGATAAAACGCCCCTTGCGGTTCGACCTTGATATCAAAGCCGATCCCGCGCAACGCCGGCAGCAGAAAATCGCGGCGCTGTTCGAACGCCGCGCGCCGCTGTTCGAGAATATCCAGCGTCTGCGGCTCAAATGCCGCCAGGGCGGCATGCTGGGCCGGGGTCGAGGCCGACAGGAACAGGTTCTGCGCCAGCTTGTCGAGCGCCGGGATCTGATCGGCGGGCGCGGCCAGCCAGCCGATGCGCCAGCCGGTCATGCCGAAATATTTGGAGAAGCTGTTGATCACAAAGACCCGCTCGCCACAGGCCAGGGCCGTGGGCGGGGCTTCGCCATAGACCAGGCCGTGATAGATCTCATCGACAATGACATAGCCGCCCTGCGCCTCGACCCAGCCGATGATCGCGTTGAAGTCGTCGGGCGGAATCAGGGTGCCGGTGGGATTGGCCGGTGAGGCCAGCATCACCACCCGGGTATCGTCCCGCCAGTGCTGTTGCACCTGCGCCAGGCTCAGCTGATAGCCGGTGTCGGCCTGCACCGGCACCGCCTGCACCCGGGCGTCGAGAAAATGGGCGAAGTTACGGTTACAGGGATAGCCGGGATCGGCCAGCATCACGCCCTGCCCCGGTTCCAGCAACACCCCAAGGGCCAGCAGCAGCGCCCCGGATGCACCCGGCGTGACCACGATCCGTTGTGCCGGTACCGACACGCCATAGCGGTCCAGGTAAAAGCCGGCGATCGCCTCGCGCAAAGCCGGCAGCCCCACCGCCGGGGTATAGTGTACCTCGCCCCCGGCGATCGCCCGGGTGGCCGCGGCGATCACCGGTGCCGGGGTGGGAAAGTCGGGCTCGCCGATCTCCATATGCACGATATCCCGGCCCTGTTGCTCCAGCTCGCGGGCCTCACCCAGCAGGGCCATCACCCGAAAAGGCTGGATACGATCGATGCGGCGGGATGGCGTCTCAGACATACCTGAACTGTAACCTTGTCACCGGGGCAGAGAAACCCTGTGAGCGCTATCGAATGTTAACAGCGGTGAAAAAGCCACCACCGAAGAGACCGAAGACACTGAACCGGTAATGAACCGGCCGCAACGCGATACCTGAACCCGGGGAGTTCGGTGGTTAGCGCATGGCCGCGTTAGCCGGCATGCACCCGTTTAACCAGCGCCATATCCAGGTACTCGGCACCATTGAGAACAGCCGGCGATCCGGACAGAACCTGAAACGGCTGCCGGGGCTCGCCGAAACTGTCCAGCACCAGCTCCGCGTTGTTGAAGTCGTGATCCCGGGTGTAATCGTTGATGGTGACAATGGTCTTCAGGCCCGCGCCCTTGCTCGCCAGAATGCCGTTATGCGAATCCTCGAAGGCGATGCACTGCGCGGGTTCAAGCCCCATTGTCGCCATGGCGTAAGCATAAATATCCGGGGCCGGTTTTTTTGCCGGCACCACATCGCCGGCGGCGATCACCTCGAACCACTGCACGGCGTCGGGCCCCACGGCGTTCGCCAGCAGCGCGGTCACGTTGGCCGGGGTGGTGGTGGTGGCAATCGCCAGCCGGTAGCCGGCCTCGCGCGCCTCGCGCAACAGCCGCTCGACCCCCGGGCGCAGCGGAATGCCGCCCTCGCCGAGCAACGCTTCGTAATGGCGGGTCTTGGCCCGGTGCAGCCCGGCAATCCACTCCGCCGGATCCCCCGGTAAGGTCGTGGCGGGTTGGTACTGTTCCAGATAATGACGCATCCGCTCCTTGCCGCCGGTGATACTCAAAAGTTCCCCATAGGTCGCCACATCCCATTCCCAATCGAGCCCGGCCTCGGCAAAGGCCCGGTTGAAGGCCACCCGGTGCCCGTCCCGTTCGGTATCCGCCAGGGTGCCGTCCACATCAAATATCAGTGCTGCCAGTTCCACCATCGTTCTTTGCTCGTTGCTCCAAAAGCGCGCCAGCTTACCTGAAAGCGGCGCTTTTGCCACCTGTCACGGCCGCCACAATTCCATGAATTTCATACGGTTAAACATTCCCCGGGCCTCACGGCCCAAAAAAACCACGCCGGAAGGCGTCGGCTTTATTGCACCCCCGGGCGGATTCTGGTAGAAAAGCGCGTTATTTTTTACGGAAGAGTGTCCGCCAGGAGACAATTGCACATGGCCGCCAAGAAAAAGACCGCGAAGAAGAAAACCGCCAGGAAAGCGACGGCGAAGAAGAAAACCACCAGGAAAAAGACCGCCGCGAAAAAATCCACGGCGAAAAAGAAACCTGCGGCCAAAAAGAAGACCGCGGCGAAGAAGTCAACGGCCAGGAAAAAGGCGGTAGCCAAGAAAAAGCCCGGCGCCAAAAAGACTGCGAAGAAGACCGCGAAGAAGACCGCGAAAAAGAAAGCGCCACGCAAGTCGGTCACCGAGCATGCCGGCGAGATCACGCCCTACCAGATGAAAAAGGGCGAGCAGTACATGAACGAGCCGATGTCGCAGCACTTCCGTGAAATATTGCAAAACTGGAAGCGTGAACTGATGGAAGAAGTGGATCGGACCGTGCATCACATGCAGGATGAGGCCGCCAACTTCCCCGATCCCAACGATCGCGCCAGCCAGGAATCGGACTTCACCATGGAGCTGCGCACCCGGGATCGCGAACGCAAGTTAATCAAGAAGATCGATGAGTCCCTTATCGCGCTGGAAAACGGCGAATACGGTTACTGTGAAGAGTGCGGCATCGAAATCGGCGTTCGCCGTCTCGAAGCCCGCCCCACCGCCACGCTTTGCATCGACTGCAAGAGTCTGGACGAAATCCGCGAACGTACCCGCGCGTAAGCAATCGAAGGGGCTTCGAC
>JBKGZJ010000053.1:0-14365 GCA_046545635.1 Thiohalophilus sp.
GAAGAAAATATCGATTTGTATCAAATAAACCGGCTCCCTAAGCTTTGACTACCCAAACAGAATTTGCAGCGAACTGAAATATCAGCAACCGAAGCAGGAGTAGATCATGGCAGCGAATACCTATCAAGCGGGTGTAAAAGAATACCGCGACAAATACTGGACCCCGGATTATGTCCCGCTGGATACCGACCTGTTGGCCTGTTTTAAGGTCACCGGCCAGCCCGGCGTACCACGCGAGGAGGTGGCTGCCGCTGTAGCCGCCGAATCATCCACCGGGACCTGGAGTACCGTCTGGTCCGAACTGTTGACCGACCTGGAATACTACAAGGGTCGCGCTTACCGCATCGAAGACGTGCCCGGTGACTCGGAGTCCTTCTACACCTTTATTGCCTATCCGATCGACCTGTTTGAAGAAGGTTCGATCACCAACGTACTGACCTCGCTGGTAGGGAACGTATTCGGCTTCAAGGCACTCAAGCATCTGCGTCTGGAAGATATTCGCTTCCCGATCGCCTATATCAAGACCTGCATGGGTCCGCCGGCCGGTATCCAGGTCGAGCGTGACAGACTCAACAAGTATGGCCGTCCCCTGCTCGGCGCTACTATCAAACCCAAACTGGGTCTGTCCGCCAAAAACTACGGTCGCGCTGTTTATGAATGTCTGCGCGGCGGTCTGGACCTGACCAAGGATGACGAGAATGTCAACTCCCAGCCGTTCATGCGCTGGCGCGATCGTTTCGAGTTTGTTGGCGAAGCGATTCAGAAAGCTGAAACCGAAACCGGCGAACGCAAGGGTCACTACCTGAACGTGACTGCACCCGATCCGGAGCAGATGTACGAGCGCGCCGAGTTCGCCAAGGAAGTCGGCTGCCCGATCATCATGCATGACTTTTTGACCGGCGGTTTTACTGCCAACACTGGCCTGGCTAACTGGTGCCGCAAGAACGGTATGCTGCTGCACATCCATCGCGCCATGCATGCGGTCATCGACCGTCATCCGAAACACGGTATCCACTTCCGCGTCCTGGCCAAGTGCCTGCGTCTGTCCGGTGGTGACCATCTGCATACCGGTACCGTTGTGGGCAAGCTCGAGGGTGACCGTAATTCCACCCTGGGCTTTGTGGATCAGCTGCGTGAATCCTTTGTCCCTGAAGATCGTGCTCGTGGCGTGTTCTTCGATCAGGACTGGGGTTCCTTGCCGGGCGTACTGGCCGTAGCTTCCGGCGGTATCCACGTCTGGCACATGCCGGCACTGTTGGCCATCTTCGGCGACGACTCCTGCCTGCAGTTCGGTGGCGGGACCCAGGGTCATCCGTGGGGTAACGCGGCCGGCGCCGCGGCCAACCGTGTCGCACTGGAAGCCTGCGTCAAAGCACGTAACCAGGGTCGTGAAATTGAAAAAGAAGCCCGCGACATCCTGACCGACGCCGCCCGGACCAGTCCGGAACTGGCCATGGCGATGGAAACCTGGAAAGAGATCAAGTTTGAGTTCGAAACCGTGGACAAACTGGACGTGGGCTAAGCCCCGTCCTTCACGGCGAAACAAACTAAAGACCGAATCGACACGAGGTAAACAATTATGAGCATGTATGAAATGGGTGACTTCCAGACTGCCCAGACACTCGAAACCTTCGGCTTTTTGCCCAAGCTGACTGCCGAAGAGATCCAGGAGCAGATCGCCTACATCCTGGCCAATGGCTGGGCGCCGGCTATCGAACACGAACATCCCGGCCAGGCGTTCAACCATTACTGGACCATGTGGAAGCTGCCGTTTTTCGGTGAAACCAATCTGCAGAGCGTTCTCGATGAGTTGGAAGCCTGTCGCCGTGCCTATCCGGATCATCATATCCGTCTGCTCGGTTACGACAGCTATACCCAGACTCAGGGACACTCCTTCGTAGTGTTCGAAGGCCGCTAGGCTGCACAGCAAAACGGAGTGCCCGTGATGGCGGGTGCTCCGGTTACGAAACGAATAACGGCTACGAATAACCAGTATTGATGTGACGGGGTTTACGATGGCACAGACTGCACAGAGCTACAGCAACACGGCACGCGCCGCCTCCAGGGCACGGCGTGAGGCAATGTCGACCCGGGGCAAGGCCGCGCTGAAGGATACCGACCGTACCCGCAGCGAACCGGCCCAGTCCACGGCGCCGCAGGCCGCGCCTGCCACTTCGGCCGAGTCCGGGGTTAAAGCCAGGGGCGATTGCGGTTGTGGCGGCCAGGGCGATAAAGCCCGTGCTGAATCGAGCTCGCATGCCGGGACACAGGCGACGCAAACCACCAGCAAGCCGACGGTGAAGGCGCGCGCCCGGGTCAAGACTCCGAACATCAATACCAATAGCAGTCGTGCCACCTCGCTGGCGCGCCGTCAGGCCATGTCCCAGCGCGGCAAGGCCGGGCTCAATGGTAACGGCATGAGCGAAGCGCAAACCGCACGCGCCGCCAACCCGAAACTGACCGGCCGTGAACTGGCCAGGAAGGTTCGTGCCGATCGCTGCCGTAACGGCAATACCGGCAAGAAAAAGTCCGAACCGGTCGGTCGCATGCGGCCCAACAAAACCGCAGCCAGTGAAACCGGCGCGGCGAGCGATGCCCCCTGGAAAGTGGGTCAGAGCCAGACCGGCCACGGCCAGACCCTGACCGGCAGTATCGTGGGTCGCAGTTCCCGGGTGACCGGCAATGAGCCGGGTACCTGCAAGAACGTGACCGGGGTGGAATACATCGGTGCCGATCAGACCGAGGCGTTTTGCAGTACCGCGCGCGGCGATGTGCCGAGCAAGATTACCAGCTCACAAACCCGCCAGGGGCAGCCTGTCAGTGGTAACAACGTGGGTCGTTCGTCGAGAGTCACCGGCGATGAAAGAGGTGCAGGGCGCGAGCTGAGCGGCAGCCAGTACATGCAAAAGGGTAACGGCCAGTCACCGATGAAAGTCGGTACCAGCCAGACCCTGCGTGGCGGCAGCCTGACCGGCACCCGGGTGGGGCGTTCGGAACGGGTCACCGGCGATGAGCCGGGCACCTGCAAACTGGTGACCGGTGACGATTATGTCGGCCAGGAACAGTATCAGGGTTTTTGCGGCAAGGCGCCGAAGTTTGAAGATCAGAAAGTCGGTTTTACCCAGACATTCCACGGCAGATCGGTCTCCGGCACCCTCACCGGCCGCTCCACGCGGATGACCGGTGATGAACCGGGTACCTGCAAGTCCGTGACCGGCACACCCTATGCCGGGCTGGAGCAGTACAGCAACTATTGCAAGCCGGAGGAAGCGACCCTGGCGACGGCCCGTTATCGCCAGCAGCGCAGCACGCCCGGTTCGGTCATGACCGGTATCCAGCCGGGTCTGAACGGCCATTTGACCGGGGCCGACAAAGGCGCCTGCGAACCGCTGTCAGGCACACCCTATGTTGGTGCGGATCAGTTTGCCGAAGCCTGTCCGTCGGTGCCGGCCGAGCCGGGCAGCCCCGATTTTCCGCAGCAACTGGGCGAGACCCCGTGGGGCAGGTTCAGTGTGCAGAGCCCGGTGCATGCCAGTCAGGGTGACGAGCATTTTGATATCACCGGCAACCGTTATGAACAGGGCAAGATCACCGGCCCGTTCGGCATGGCCGGCGGCAAGGTGACCGGCACCGAGGAAGCCCGTTTCGGCAAGGGGCATCAGGCCGAACAGGCGCCTGCGCCGATGCCGGAAACCGCCCAGCAGGTTCAGGGCCGCGTTAAATCCCGGATCAGCGGTGAAGGGATCCAGGCCGGTCTGAAGATCACCGGTGATGACTGGGACCGCGGCGATCGCGTCACCGGTACCGAAGGGATGACCGCGACCAAACGCAACCCGACCCGTCAGGGGGGCGGGCGTGCAACCGGTGCCATGCAGATGAAACTGGAGATGAAACGCAATGAAGATATTCCCGAGCCCATCAGCCCGGTAACCGGCGGCAGCGGGAATACGGAAAAAGGATCATTGATTACCTATTCCGGAGGTGCCCGGGGCTAACTGAGCCCGGAACGAGGCAAACGACATGTTGAGTTCACGTCGCAAACAAACCCGTTCGATCGGCCTGGTGCCAACCGCTCCGGTGGGTCGTCCCGGTGCCCGGGGGGTTGCTGACAACAAGTCGGCAACGCAGGGCAATGCGCGCGCGAACCTGGCGTCGGTGCAATCCGGTTGGCATCCACTGAGCAACGCCACGGAAAATGCCCGGCTGTTCGATTACGAGCAGCGCACCAAAGCGGCGTTTGACGCCATCGTGCCGACACTGAAGCAAGTCTCCGGACTGCAACATGAAGCCGATTTTGAACGACGTGCCCAGGCGCTGGCCCGGGAACAACTCGGCTTCGAGTTGCCCGCGGATATCCTGGCCGATGCCTGGGTAACCCAGCTGGATATGCGCCGGCTGTTTGCCTGGTGTGTATTCCAGACGTATCAGCGTTTTTGTGATGATTTTTTTGCTAATGGTTTCCTAAGTCGTCTGGAAACGGAATTCCAGACTTTTTTAATCGACTGCGGCTTTCACACACTGGATATTTCACCGTGTGCAGATGGTCGACTGGCACACGTGATCAGTTATGTATTGCGTCTGCCGCATAAAGCCGTGCGGCGCAAATCCTACGCCGGTGCCATGTTTGATATTGAAGACAGTATCGAGAAGTGGACCGAAACCGAGTTGCAACGATATCGCGAAGGCAAGCCGACCACCGCCGATATGCCCACGCGATATATGAAAAGTGTGGTGTACCACTTCAGTTCGAGCGATCCCGAACATGAAGGCTGCGCGGCACACGGTTCCGATGCGGGGCGCGCCGCGCAGGGCGGACTGGAACGGCTCAAAGCGTTTCAGACCGCCGTGGAAAACAGTTTTTGCTGCGGTGCTTCGATCGATCTGATGCTGATCGGGCTGGATACCGACAATGATGCCATTCGCATTCACATGCCGGATCGCCATGGCGAGATTGATCTCAAGCGTTACCTTGATGCGTCGGATTTGTATGACGCGACCCTGTCGATGAGTAGTGCACAGGCACAAGAGTATGTGGCCGGGCAGGTTCGACAGGCCGGTGGTGAGATGAGCGAGGGTATGCAGAAGTTGATGGCTTATTTGCTGATCAACAACTTCTCGCAGATCGAGTATGTACGCCAGTATCACAACGGCCGTTATCAGGATATCGGCCATGCAGAGCGATTTATCGGTGCCGGTATCGGCTTTGAAGAAGTGCAGTTACGCAACCTGACCTACTTTGCGTATATGCAAACCGTGGAAGAGGCAGCGGCCGATCTGGATGTAGGTGTCAAGATATTCACGAAGCTGAATGTCAGTCATAGCCTGCCGGTTCCGATTGTGGTGCGCTTTGACTACCACGGCCAGGTGCCCGGGGCCCGTGAGCGGGCGATTGAGCACTGCCGACGCGTCGATGCGGCGCTGAATGAACGTTATGCGGACCTGGCCCAGACCGGTTTGCTGCACACGCTGCAGGTTGTACGCGATTGTCATGCCGGTGAACAGATCGAGGTGATTGGCACATCGGTAAAGGATGAAGTTACGGAGGAGGCTCACTGATGAAGATCTGCCAGGTTGAACGGCCACTGGTTGCCACCAACCGGATCCCCGGTCTGGAACACCGGCACATGCAGGTCGTGCGGGACGGCAGTTCAATGCTGGTTGCCGTGGATGCCGTGGGATGTATTCCCGGTGACTGGGTAATTTGTGTAGGCAGTTCCGCGGCACGGGAAGCGGCGGGCAGCAAGGAATATCCGAGTGATCTGACCATCGTCGGGATCATTGACCACTGGCCGCCCGAAGGAGAGAGCGCGTAGTGGATATATTGCAGGTCGAGGCACCGCTGGTTTGCACCCGTCGGATTGACGGGCTCAAGCAGAGCAGTTTGCGGGTGTTGCGCGACAAGAAGGGCAAACGTCATGTGGCGGTGGACCCGGTCGGCGCGCGCGAGGGCAACTGGGTGTTTACAGTGAGTGGTTCGGCCGGACGTTATGCCGCGGGTGATTTTGAAATACTGACCGATCTGACCATCGGCGGCATCATCGATTTCTGGGGGGCTGATGAGACTCGGTCAACCGGGAAGGGCGAGACAACGGAACAGGCGTTGTAGCGATTTTTACAGTTCAACAACTATGTCAATAGAGTAGGAGATAGAAAGATGGCAAACGAAAACTACGGCATTGCACTCGGTATGATCGAGACACGCGGGCTGGTTCCCGCCATCGAAGCAGCAGATGCTATGACCAAGGCGGCGGAAGTACGTCTGATCGGGCGTGAGTTCGTTGGCGGTGGTTATGTCACTGTTCTGGTTCGCGGTGAAACCGGTGCGGTTAACGCAGCTGTTCGTGCCGGTGCCGATGCTTGCGAACGCGTAGGCGACGGTCTGGTTGCAGCACACATCATTGCCCGTCCGCACCGTGAAGTTGAGCCGGTTCTGCCGACAGGTGGCAGCAGCAAGGCTGCAGCCTGACAACAGGCTTTATATTCAACTGACTTGAGGAGTAACACACCATGGCCAATGAACACTACGGCATAGCACTGGGCATGATCGAAACACGTGGACTGGTGCCCGCCATCGAGGCGGCGGATGCCATGACCAAAGCGGCAGAAGTCCGTCTGCTCGGACGGGAATTTGTCGGCGGCGGTTATGTCACAGTCCTCGTGCGCGGTGAAACCGGCGCGGTAAATGCAGCCGTGCGCGCAGGTGCGGATGCCTGTGAGCGCGTAGGCGATGGCCTGGTGGCTGCTCATATCATTGCCCGCCCGCATCGCGAAGTTGAGCCTGTGCTCGGCGATGCCGGTAACGGCGCAACGCGTAGTTGAATGATTGGTTGACACTGACTGATCCGTCGTCATGCTGTACGCCAACGCTGATCAACGTGTATTGGGTTATCTCGGTCGGGCCCTGAGTCTTGAACTTTCGGCGGTCCAGCTGTACAGCACCCAGGCGCGACTTGTCGCGACCTGGGGGCTGGCCGAGGTATCCAGGCGTTTGAGCAACGAGGCCAGTGAGGAAATGGCGCATGCGGACCGGATTATCGGCCGCATGCTCGCCCTCGGCGTGGCACCCAATGCCTCGCAACTGCGCCCGCCCAAACTTGGCCGCAGCCTGCAGGAACTGTTGCAGCACAACCATGCATTCGAAAATGAGCTGATCCGGTTGTATACCGAGGCGACACAGCACTGTGCGCGCAGCGGCGACCATGACAACCGGCTGTTTTTCGAAGAACTCCTCGGTGAGGAGCAGGGCCATGCCGCCGAGCTGGTGAAATGGCTGAAGGAACTGGAACAACCCGGCGTGACAGTCAACAAGACACGCGCCACTTTTTAACGGAGGCGAACCATGAGTCAACAATGGCAGGAACGTATCCGACCCCCTCGCCTGGAACGGCGTTATGACTTTGCCGACTACGAGAGCCTGCGAGACTTTCTCGATCGCGCCGCGGATGTCTCCGAGCGTGAAGGTTTGTATCCCGACATGGGGTTTGGACGTGACTATGTCAACGTGACCATCCATGCCGATGAAGAAAGCAATGAGCTGGGCGAACAACAACGCCGCCTGGCCGCCGAATACGATGCCTTGCTTGAAGAGCAAGGGACCCACTAGGGGGCGGCTGGATGTCGGTTATCGCTCTGGTGGGAAATAAAGGCGGTGCCGGCAAGACAACATTGTCCATCAATCTGGCTGTGGCACTTGCCGAACAGGCTGACACGGTATTGATGGATGCTGATCCGCAGGGCTCATCGATGCAATGGCGGGTAATAGGTGATAGTCACTTGCCCGTGGTTGTCGCCGGCGAGTCACTGGACGAGGCAATTGCCACTATGGCGCGGCAATACCGTCATGTGGTTGTGGATTGCCCGCCTTCCGTTCAGGCGCCGCAGACCCATGAGGCACTGCAGGCCTGCGATATAGCCCTGATACCGGTGCAGCCCTCGCCGGTTGATCTGTGGGCAACAGTGCATATCGAGCAAGCTGTTGAACTGGCAAAAAAGGCCAACTCACAGCTGTCAGCCTGGCTGATCATCAATCAGCTCGAGCCCCGCACCACATTATCGCGGCTGGTTCGTGAAGCTGTTGCGGAAATCGATATCCCGGTTGCCGAAACAACGATTCGTCGACGTGCTATTTACCGCAGCAGTGTACTGGAAGGAAAAAGCGTATACGAGATGGGGCGTCGGGGTGCCGATGCGGTGAACGAACTCAATCAACTGATTCGGGAGGTAGTGCCCTCATGAGCGAGAGTGACAAGACTCGACAAAAGCTGGTGGACTCCATGCGCAAGACCAAGTCCGGTGCTACGGACAATGAGCAGCCTGATACAACGGCTGAAAAAACCGAGCCGAAAAAAGCAGAGGCTGTAACCTCAGGTAATAAAGCTGACAAAGCGTCCAGGAAAACGCCAAAAAAGGAACCGGAAAATAACGTCGGTTCTGATGGCTATCAATCAAGGCAAAGACGCGTCTGGCCGGATTAAAGTAAATATATCGATGTTAGTCAATCAATCGGCCGGGAAATATCGATTAGTCTCATAAGCCAAATGCAGCACATACTTGGTATGAAAGACGGTCAAAGAGGGACAATGCGATGTCAGCTCTCAGTAATTTACGTATACTAGCTGTGCTGTTATCTGCGTCTGAATATATTTCCAGTACGATAAAACCCCATCAGTTAATTAACAATGGCCACCATCTGACAGTATTTTTCTCCGGTGTGTCGGTATTGAGTCCGGAAAAATATGCCGGGGTGATGGAGTGGTAGTTATGCCGGCATATCTGTATTCGCTATTGCCTTTTCTGCGCTGGTTTCCAATGACCCGCGAGACAGTCCGCGCGGATCTGATCGCAGGGATCACGGTTGCCCTGGTGCTGGTGCCGCAGAGCATGGCCTATGCCCAGCTGGCCGGCCTGCCGGTGGTTTACGGGTTATATGCGTCGTTTATACCGGTGATCGTGGCCTCATTGTGGGGCTCATCCAGTCAGCTGCACACCGGGCCGGTGGCCATGCTCTCGTTGATGTCGGCGGCGGCATTGATTCCCCTCGCCAGTCCGGGCAGCGCGGAATTTATCGAACTGTCCATCATGCTGGCCCTGTTGGTCGGGATCCTGCGCCTGGTGCTGGGTCTGTTCCGTCTCGGCGCGATCGTGAATCTGCTCTCCAGTCCGGTGATTGTCGGATTTACCAATGCTGCGGCACTGATCATCGGTCTGTCTCAACTGAGCAAAGTAATCGGCGTGCCCTTTCCGCGCACCGAATCCTATCTGGCCGATCTGTGGCGCGTCTTTGAGCAACTGCCTTCCCTGCACCTGGCGACCGTTCTGTTTGCTGTTGGGGCATTTTTGGTGATTTACGGAGTGAAGAAAAAACTGCCTGCCTTGCCGGGTGTTTTGATCGCGGTGGCAGTCACAACCCTGATCAGTGCGCTTGTGTCGTACGAAAACAAGATGCGGGTTGTCCCGGAGCAAATCCAGAGCGAGAAGATTGTCTCGGCGATGTCGGATTTTGCCCAGGCAAGACAGCTCATTAACACCTTGACCGAGGAGGTTGCCTCACTCAATCAACAGGCTAAAAAACTGGAGGAACAGGCCGGACTGGAGAATGTTGAGCGGGCTGCAGAATTACGGGCCATGGCAGCGGTACGCAAACACGAGCTTTCTTTATTGAAAAAAGAACAGACGCTGGAGCGTGTGGCGCTGCACCGGATGACCCTGCAAGGCGTCAAAGATCCGGATGGTCAATGGCAATTCTATCCACAAGAGGCGCTGCCGGCTGACAGGGAGAGCGACGGCAAGACCTGGCGTTTTGACAGTATCGAGGACGGCCAGATTGTGCTGTCGTCGGGCGGTGCCGTGGTGGGGACGATTCCCGAAGGGCTGCCCGCGTTCAACGTACCGACTCTGCAATGGGATCTGATCCTCACCCTGCTGCCGGCCGCGCTGGTCATGGCGTTGATTGGCTTTATGGAGGCGACCTCCATTTCCAAAGCGATTGCCAGCACGACCGGTGAGCGGGTGGATACCAGCAAGGAGCTGGTCGGTCAGGGGCTGGCCAATATTGCCGGGAGTTTTTTCGGTTCCTATACGGTGAGCGGTTCTTTCTCACGTTCGGCGGTGGCGGCCCGAACCGGCGCGCGGACCGGCATGTTTGCCATTATCAGTGCGATAGCGGTGGTGCTGGTGCTGCTGTTTTTCACGACCTACCTCTATCACCTTCCCCAGGCCGTGCTGGCGGTCATCGTGATGATGGCGGTATTCAGTCTGATCCGGATCAAACCCCTGTTACAGGCCTGGCGGGTGGATCGGGTGAGCGCCTCTATCGGTGTAATTACCTTTGTGGCTACCCTGTTGATGGCGCCGGCGATTGCCAATGGCATATTACTGGGCATCGCCTTGACCGTCCTGCATTACCTGATTCGGATCATGCGGCCCCGGGCCGAGATCGTCAGTCGCAAGGATGACGGCACGCTGGGCGGGATCGATGCACACCATCTCGAACCGATCAGTGAATTCTTTGTCCCGGTCCGTTTCGATGGATCGCTGACCTTTATCAATGTGGCTTATTTCGAGGATATGATTCTCGAGGCATTGAGCGATTTTCCCAGGGCCAGAGCCATTCTGGTGATCGGCAGCAGCATCAACGAGATTGATGCATCCGGTGAGGAAAAAGTTCGCGAGATCGCCCGGCGTCTGAAAGAGACCGACGTGCAACTGATGTTCAGCGGTCTCAAACACCAGGTCATGCAGGTGATGCAAAGCAGTGGTCTGGTTGATGAGCTGGGCGAGGACGCGTTTTTTACCAACAAGCAAGCCGCACTGGAAGCGCTGGAGGAACGCTTCAATCGTCATGTAGTAAATTTTCCGGAGCGTGACGGCAGAACGCCATACCGTGGCGTAGCGAACCATCTTTTATGAGGTGAAATATGCCCAGACGTGTAGACAAGTCAAAGCGCTCGCGATATAAGAACGGAGAAATGGCCAATTCCTCCGACTATACCTACACCCCGCCTGGCGCCATGCCGGACTTTCTGATCCGTCACGCGACCCTGCGCCAGTTGCAGGTATTCGAAACGATTGTCCGGCTGGGCAGTTTCACCCGTGCGGCCGAGGAGCTGTTTCTGACCCAGCCCACGGTATCCATGCAGATCAAGAAGTTAACCGACGTCATTGGCCTGCCGCTGTTTGAGCACGTCGGGCGCAATGTCGAGCCCACCGAGGCCGGGATGGAGCTGTACGAGGCCTGCCGGGGAATCTTTCAGGTCATGGCGAATCTGGAGATGAAAATTTCCGACCTCAAGGGCATGCGCCGTGGCCGGCTGCGTCTGGGTGCCATCACGACGGCCAAGTACTTCGCCCCGGAGGTGCTTGGCGAGTTCAGTGTGCTTTATCCGGGTATTGATGTTGCCCTGAAAGTGACCAATCGGGATCGGATCATCGAGCGCATGCGCTCCAACGAGGACGACCTTTATATAATGGGACAGGCGCCGTCCGACGAGATGGAAATGGTGGCTTTTCCCATTGCGCCCAACCCCCTGGTGGTGATGGCGCCGCGTACTCATCCACTGGTCGGCGAAAAGAATATTCCCCTGGAGCGGATTGTCGAGGAACCCTTTATCCTGCGTGAGCCGGGTTCGGGTATTCGCGATGCCATGTTGCGCAAGTTCGACGAACACAAACTTCGCCCGAAGGTCAAGATGGAACTGGGCAGTAACGAGGCAATCAAGCATGCCATCGTCGGCGGGTTGGGTTTGTCGGTACTGTCGTTACATACCCTGACACTCGAAGGTACCGAAGGGCCGGTTGCCATTCTGGATGTGGAAGGCTTTCCCATCATGCGTCAATGGTATCTGGTTTATCCCAGGGCCAAGGAACTGTCACTGGTTTCCAGGGCATTTGTCGATTTTGCCGGGGGACTTGAGACACAGATGCGTGACCGCATGAGGAATATCTGGCCCGCTCTGGAACAGTATCTGGACAAACCAGACGCCGCTTCGTCCAAAAAAGCCAGCGTACGCAAAACCAAAAGCATCTGAATAGCTGTTCCTGATTTATATACACCTTATAGTCTGGCTGATCTTGCCGGTTGCGCTGGCGACAGCCTGCGTGACGCCCCTGCTGTACGCACCCAGACCTGCGCCTCTCCTCTACCTGCTTTGCGGGTAGTCGTTGATTTCAGGAGGCCCGGGCCTGTTGATAGTCGGGGATCAGTGTCGGTTGTGTATAACGAGGTTCCGGCAGGGGCTCGGCGGGAGGTGGCGTCTGATGCGCGGGGGTATGGATCCAGTAGACAAACCGGGATTCGGGCCGGACCTTCTCCGCGTACAATCTGACAGGCTGTAGCGGATATTGCAGCCGGCACGCCAGGATCGCCTCGTTGAGTGATCTGGCGTTTTGCAAGGCAAAGAACGGGCTTTGCCATTGCCGCCAGCTGAGTGTGTTACCCGAGGTTGCTACGCCATACTGGATACGGACGATCCAGTCCCCCCGCAGGCTTTGCTGCACGAGGTTCTCCACCTTGTTAAACAGCGCCAGGCAAGTCAATTTGATAAAGTAGTTATCCAGTTGCATCAGTGTTGCCTCACATTATTTCCGTGCGTGATACGGAGTTACCTGCCTGACGGCGTGACGTCATTCAAGCGTATTGTTGGGTATTCAGTCGGGTTAATCCCGAGTATTATGCTTGGGTAAAGTCAGAGTAGCTTGGTGGCGGGGACTTAGGAAGAGTCTTTTAGATTGTTAATTTCTATAAAATTATCGATCAATATCTATGTATAGTTGCTTTGCTCAAGTCCCTTTGAATATCCTGTTAATTGCCTTGCCTGACAGCGCGCCAGGACACTGACAATCAAGATTCCGTGCCGGACTGGATGCAATTAAGCAGGCGCTAATACGTGAGAAACAGAACAACACCATTCATCGACACTCAAAAGCAATCTTATGCCGCGACATAACAAGGAACTTATCACCAGCCTGCATGATTTGATTACCGGCGATGAAGATGCCCGCGTCTGCAAGGATATTCCAGAGTCGGCATGCAACGACCAGCCGCATAATTTTTTCGCCTACCTGATTGCCAATCTGCTGGGCAAAATTGCGGATGAAATTGCCAGTGCACGACTGATTCTGCCCTGGCTGCTGGCCAGCGTCGGTGCGCCGGCGGCGTTTACCGGTTTTCTGGTGCCGATTCGCGAGGCGGGGGTGCTGCTGCCGCAACTGGTGGTGGCGGCCATCATCCGGCGCATGGCGATTCGCAAGACAGTCTGGTTGCTGGGGGCGGGCCTGTCCGGGATCGCCCTGGCGTTGATGGCGCTGGCGACGGGGAACCTGTCCGGGACGGCGGCCGGCTGGGCGATCCTGGGGCTGCTTATCGTGTTCTCGCTGGCACGCGGGCTGTGTTCGGTCTCGGCCAAGGATGTGCTGGGCAAGACCGTCTCCAAAGGCAAGCGCGGTACGCTGATGGGCTGGAGTGCCGGGATCTCCGGACTGGCGGTGCTGGGCATCGGCGTCTACGTGGAGTGGCTCGCCGGCGATGTCCCGCTGGCGGTGCTGGCCTGGCTGCTGGGAGGCGGGGCCGTGTTGTGGTTTATTGCGATGGGATTTTTTGCGGCGATTCGCGAACAGCCCGGCGCCACCGAAGGCGGGGGCAATGCCCTGACGGTCGCGCTGCAGAGTTTCGGGCGCCTGAAAAGCGATTCGCTGTTTCGGGATTTTGTGATCGGCCGGGCCCTGCTGCTGAGCGTGGCGCTGGCGCCGCCGTTTTACGTGCTGCTGGCACAACAGCACACTGCCGACGGGCTGGTCGGGCTGGGGATGCTGATTATCGCCAGCGGCATCGCCGGCAGCCTCAGCTCGCCCGTGTGGGGCCGGCTGAGCGATTACTCGAGCCGCCTGGTGATGGTGATCGCCGCGCTGGCCGCGGGCGTGCAGGGGCTCCTGCTCTATGGCCTGGTGGAGGCCGACTCGCCCTGGATCGACAGCCCCTGGCTCTATGCCGGGCTGTTTTTGACTCTCAGCATCTTCCACGGCGGGGTCCGCCTGGGGCGCAAGGTCTATCTGGTGGACATGGCCACGGCCGAGACCCGGGCGATCTACGTGGCCCTGAGCAATACCCTGATCGGCATCGCTATGCTGGCCGGCGGCGTCATCGGGGTGCTGGCCGATGTGCTCGACGTGCAGACAGTGATCCTGCTGCTGGCCTTTTTGAGCCTGCTGGCGGCCATCTGGACGCTGGGTCTGCCCGAGGTGACCAGGGAATTATGAGTGCTGAGTGCTGGGTTCTGGGTGCTGGTAGCTGTTACAGGGGGTCGGATTGGGGTTATCGCGGTCGAAGTCTCTCTCGGCTCACTGTAGAACCCCTTCGGGTTTCATTCAG
>JBKGZJ010000054.1:0-14360 GCA_046545635.1 Thiohalophilus sp.
AGAGCCGAAAGCCGGCGCTCGCCTTCCCGAATGTGCTAAATAACTGTTCCTAAAAGGTGCGCAGAAGAGCAGGTAGGTCAGGTTGCGCGCAGCGCTACCTGACATTCTGTGTATCGGCAAGGGTGTCACGCAGGCTAACGCCAGCGTGACCTACAGGATTAGCCAGAGTATCAAGTGGGCATAATCTGGAACAGTTATTTTAGAAGCCGCGGTTGCCGGGAGCCTGCAAACCTGCTTTTCCTCGTTACTCGTCCCTCGTCCCTCGGCCCTGTTTTGGATTAGAATAGCCTCTCTTTTTCGAGGAGTGGGGCAGTATGAGTATCAAGGCGGACAGGTGGATCCGGCGCATGGCCGAGCAGGAGGGGATGATTGAGCCGTTCGAGCCGGGGCAGGTGCGGGAGGCCGACGGCCAGAAGATCGTCTCTTACGGGACCTCCAGTTACGGCTATGACGTGCGCTGTTCCGACGAGTTCAAGATTTTCACCAATATCAATTCGGCCATCGTCGATCCCAAGGATTTCGACCACCAGAGCTTCGTCGATTTCAAGGGGGAAGTGTGCATTATCCCGCCCAACTCCTTTGCCCTGGCCCGCACCGTGGAATACTTTCGCATCCCGCGCAGCGTGCTGACCATCTGCCTGGGCAAATCGACCTATGCCCGCTGCGGCATCATCGTCAACGTCACGCCGCTGGAACCGGACTGGGAAGGGCACGTCACGCTGGAGTTTTCCAACACCACGCCGCTGCCGGCGAAGATCTACGCCAACGAGGGCGTGGCGCAAATGCTGTTCCTGGAATCCGACGAGGTCTGCGAAACCTCCTACAAGGATCGTGGCGGCAAGTACCAGGGCCAGCGCGGAGTGACGCTGCCCAAAGCCTGAGGGGGCCTCGAAAAGTGACGGACTTCTCCAAATGAGAATGATTCCTATTGCAATGCCGGACGGGTCTGGTAATATCGCAAATGAGAATCATTATCATTATGGAGGATCGCATGCATCTGCAACTGGAATCCCGACTCGGTGACGCCCATCCGAGCCTGCGTATTCGCGCGGCCGACAGCGGCCGTATCCTGGTCGAGCTGGAACGAGCGCGCCTGCAGGCGCTGCTGGAACGGGGCGCGGTGACGCCCGTCGAGCTGGACGCCTGCCACGATTCGGACCGGCAGATCATGGCGCTGGTAGACCGGCTCGGCTGCTGGCGGGATTTTGTGCGGGGCTGCCTGGCCGACTCCGCGCCAAACTCATCGACGCTGTCATGATGGCACTGTCTGCCACGCCGGACGAGGAGCCGATCGATCTGGGGACGCTGGGGCTGGCTCGCCCGGGGGTCGAATACCAACCTCTGGTGTCCCTGGCTACTGGCGAGATCGTGGCGTATGAGGCGCTGGCGCGCTTTTCCTCCCTGTCATCCTGCAGTTTGAGTAGTGCCCTGGTGTTTGCCGAATTACATCGCCAGCCGGCATTGTTGCTGCGCACCGAGTTGCAACTCAAACAGATCCAGCTGGCGTCGGCGCCGGCGGACGTCCCGTTATTCGTGAATCTGGATCCGCACATCCTGCAGGTACCCGGCCCGATGCTGAAAAAACTGCTGGCCTGGCTGAAACAGCACGGGGTGGTAGTGGAGTTGATTGAACACAGCCGGATCTATGATGCGCTTGCCACGGCCACGTTTATACGCCGCTTGCAGGAACTGGATATCGAGGTCGCCCTGAACGATATCGGGGCGCCCGGCTCGCTGTTATCGCTGGAATGCCTGGCGTCGGTGGATTATCTGAAATTTGATCGCAGCTGGCTGACCCGCATTCGCGAACACGAAGCCGGGGCCGAATTACTTGGCGGTCTGGTGCGCTACGCCAGGCAAATGGGAAAAAGTACCATGCTCGAAGGAGTCGAGACACCAGGTTGCCTGCAACTGGCTCGCCAGGTGGGCGTCGATTTCGTACAGGGTTATTACTATCAGGACAGCTTCATTGTGTATCACGGACCGGGTGTCTGAACCTGTTCGAGTCAGAACGTCTTTATAGACGGGCTGCTGGAAAATAACGCAGAGGTCGCAGAGGCGCAAAGGCGCGGAGAAGAATTTTTACAAGCATACTTTGCGACTCCGCGCCTCTGCGACCTCTGCGTTGAAAGGCATGGGCCTGGAAAAAGAGGTGACTCGGCCCTGCTCTAGGGGCTGGGCTAGAGAGACTTGCCGTTGTAGCGGCGCAGTTTTAATTCGATGGTATCGCCATCGGAATCCAGGCGTCGGGATTGATAGGGCAGGTAATCCAGCTCTTTCGCGCACCAGAAAGTGTAGGTGCGGTTGCGTTGCTGATCGTAATACTCCATGACCACGGTGTGCAGTTTGCCCATGGCGGTATCGAAAGTTTTTTCGCCGCGCGGGATCAGGCTGTAATTCTCGATCCGTTTTTTGTCGGTGATACGGTATTCCAGCTTGCGCACGTTTTGTTGCAAATCCAGCATCATGGCGAGCTGGAAAGTCATCAAATCCTGATCGTTCTCCTGCAGGGGCGGGGTTTCCTCGATCAGGCTGTGGCGCAGTCGCTGTGCCTGGTGATCGTAGTCGACCTCGAAGGTTTCCGGTTTTTTGCCGTTTTTGTGATAGCGATAATGCCGTGGTTGAATCTGGCCATCGATAAGTCGAAAGCGGCTGGTCTCGCGCACGCTGTCGGAGATGAACACGGCTGCGACCCCTTCCGCTTTGGTAACGGCCTTCATGGTATATTCCTCATCGCCGTTGTGGCGCAACTGGCGCCGGTTACTGCCCAGATCGAAACCGTCCTTGCTGACGCGGTACTCGATATCCAGCGTCGGCAGTGTGGCGTTTGCCGCGAGGGGCAAACCGGCCAGCAGACTGATGAGCAGGATGCGAAACAGAGATATCAAGGTTTCACCATTTAAAGAAGTTGGTAGTTAATCTCTTGCCAGGACGCAAAGACGCGAAGTAAAAACTCTTCCTGGCAAGCCCGCGGCTTTATGAGAGTGCCACTTATTAATCAGACAACGCTGTTGCGACAGGTTCATTTTTAATCTTCTCGCAGGGATATGACAGCGCTGCAAGCAAATTGTCTTTGTGAGCGCTAATTTTTGGCCCGGTACCGGCGTTGCTGTGCGCTGATCGGCTGGCCGTCGAACAGCACGCTATCGTCTTCGAGGTGCACGCGGCCGCGGGCGATCCAGTCGATTACCCGGGGATAGATACGGTGCTCCTGCGCGTGGACTTTTTGCGCCAGACTTTCGGGTGTGTCACTGGCCTCCACCGGGACGCTGGACTGTAATATGACCGGGCCGCCATCGAGTTCCGGGGTGACATAGTGCACACTGCAGCCGTGCTCGGTATCGCCGGCTTCCAGGGCCCGTTGATGGGTATTGAGGCCCTTGTAGCGCGGCAGCAGGGAAGGGTGGATATTGATCATCCGCCCCTGGTAATGGCGTACGAAGCCATCGCTCAGAATCCGCATGAATCCGGCCAGCACCACCAGATCCGGTTGATAGCCGTCAATTACCTGCTGCAGGGCTGCGTCGTATTCCTCGCGCGAGGAATAGTCCCGGTGACTGAGCACCCTGGCCGGAATCCCGGCCTGCTCGGCCCGTTTGAGGCCGTAGGCATCGGCCCGGTTACTGATCACCGCGACGATCCGGGCCGGGGTATCACCCCGGTGGATTTGATCGATCATCGCCTGCAGATTGGATCCACTGCCGGAGATCAATACCACGATGCGCAGCGGCTCCTGTAGCGTCGGATCGTGCATGAGACTCAGCGAATGAGCACGTGCGGATCGCCATCCGCGCTGTCGATCCGGCCGATGACCACCGGGGCTTCGCCCTGTTCCTGCAAGACTTTCAGACAGGCGTCGGTGTCGTCGGCATCGACCATCAGCACCATGCCCAGTCCGTTGTTGAAGGTGCGGAACATCTCCTCGTCCGCGATGTTGCCCTGTTCCTGCAGCCAGTCGAACACTGGCGGGCGTTGCCAGCTTTGCCGGTCGATGACGGCGGCGGTGTTGTCGGGCATGACCCGCGGCAGGTTTTCACTCAACCCGCCGCCGGTGATATGCGCCAGGGCGTGGACGTTGATCTGCTCGAACAGGGCCAGCAGCGGTTTGACATAGATCCGGGTCGGCGCCAGCAGCGCCTCGCCCAGCGTGGTGTCGCCCAACGGCGTGTTCAGATCGGCAGCGCTGACCTCGATGATTTTGCGAATCAGCGAATAACCGTTGGAATGGGGCCCGCTGGCGGGCAGACCGATCAGCGCATCGCCGGCCTTGACCTGACTGCCGTCGATGATGCGGCTTTTTTCCACCACGCCGACGCAGAAGCCGGCCAGATCATAATCACCGCCCTGATACATGCCGGGCATTTCGGCGGTCTCGCCGCCGCTCAGGGCGGCGCCGGCCTGGCGACAGCCTTCGGCGATGCCCTTGATGACATCGGCCGCGGCGTCGACATCCAGCTGACCGGTGGCGTAATAATCGAGAAAAAACAGCGGCTCGGCACCCTGCACGATCAGATCGTTGACGCACATGGCCACCAGATCGATACCGATGGTATCGTGGCGCTGCATCTGCATGGCCAGTCTGAGCTTGGTGCCGACACCGTCGGTGCCCGCGACCAGTACCGGCTCGCGATAGCGTCCCGGCGGCAATTCAAACAGCGCCCCGAAGCCGCCCAGCCCGCCCATCACTTCGGGGCGCCGGGTACTGGCGGCGTAGGGCTTGATGCGGTCGATCAAACGGTTGCCGGCGTCGATGTCGACACCGGCCTCACGGTAACTCAGGCCACCCGATGCCGGTGGGGCGGTATCATTGGACACAAAAGACTCCTGAAATTAGAGAATGGGGCGCACCTTTTTCGGGCCGCTTCAAGGCATAATACGCCAATTGTCGGCTAATGGCTGTTTGGGCCGGGCGAGCAGGTCGTCGATCCGCCCGCTTTCTGCAAAACCGGGCAGAGGGCGGGCCAGCAGCCAGTCGCCTTTCGGGACGCCGTGTAGTTTAGCAAGTCGGCTACCGGCTTGGAATCCATTGCCGGTGGGCGGGTACAATGGGTTCGCGCTTAACGCAGAAGGATGTGAATCGAATGAAGTATTACAAACAGCTGGGAATGATCGTCGCGGGATTGTTATGGCTGGTGACCCCGTTGCCGGCGGAGCAAGTGAGCGGCCTGTACGAAGCCGAGGTCCCGGTCGAATCCCAGGCCCGGGATGTGCGCGAGGTGGCGCTGCGGGTGGGACTGCAACAGGTGCTGGTGCGGGTGACCGGCCGGCGCCGGGTGCTGACGGTGACCGATATCGAGCCGCTGCTGGAAAAAGCGCCGCGCTATGTGCAGCAGTTCCGTTATCAAAGCCGGGAGGTGGAGGGCGAGGATCAACCGACCGATGTCCTCTGGGTTCGCTTTGACAAGCAGGCAATCGATCGCCTGTTGCATGAGAACCGCCTGCCGGTGTGGGGACGCACCCGCCCGGCGACATTGATCTGGCTGGTGGTGGATGATGGCCGGGAGCGTGAATTGCTCAGTAATGACATGAACACGCGAGCGCGACGGGCCCTGGAAGAACAGGCGCGCCTGCGCGGGCTGCCGTTGCGTCTCCCGCTGATGGATCTGACCGATCGCCAGGCGATCAGTGTCAGCGATGTCTGGGGCAATTTTGAGGACAACCTGCTGCAGGCCTCGGAGCGTTACGACGCCGAGGCGGTGCTGACCGGACGGGTCGCCAGGACCGCCTCGGGTAACTGGCGCGGCCGCTGGACCCTGTATCAGGAGGGACGGGACCAGGCGTGGAATGCCTCGGGACAGGTACTGGAGGAGGCGATCATCCCCGCCATCGATCAGCTGGCCGATCTGCTGGCGGAACAGTATGCCCGGGTCGGGCAGAATGACCAGAGCGAGTCACTGCGGGTGCGGATTACCGGGATCAAGGGGCTCGATGCCTTCACCCGGGTGATGAACTATCTGAATGATCTGGCGCTGGTGGAGGATGCGCGCATCGATCAGATTGAGGCGGACAGTGTGAGCCTGATTCTGACCAGCCGCCATGGCCGGATGGCGATCAATCAGGCCATATCGCTGGGGCGCACGCTCGAGGCGGAAAGTGTCCCGATGGCCCGGTCGGGGCTTCAGAACCCCCTGGCTGAGCCGGTACAGGGCGATGATAGCGGTATGCCGCTGCCCACGCGCCGTATCGATCTGCAGTACCGCCTGTTGCCGTGAATCTGCGCCAGCTGCCCAATCTGATCAGTCTGCTGCGGATTCTGCTGGTGGCGCCGGTGGTCTGGAGCCTGTTGCAGGGCGCCTATACCACGGCATTGATCCTGTTTCTGATTGCGGGGCTGTCGGACGGCCTGGACGGCTACCTGGCCCGACGTTACCAGTGGATCACCCGCCTGGGCGGGTTTCTCGATCCGCTGGGCGACAAGCTGCTGATGGTCTGCGGTTATCTGACTCTGGGCTGGATTGGCGCCTTGCCCTTCTGGCTGGTGGGCACGGTGATCACCCGGGATGTGATCATCGTGCTCGGGACCCTGGCGTATCGCTGGCTGATCGCCAACGTGACGGCGCAGCCGCTGTTGATCAGCAAGCTCAATACCGGCCTGCAGATCGTGCTGGTGCTGCTGGTGATCCTGTCACTGGCCGGCTGGCTTGATCTGCCCGGGCTGGTCAACGGGCTTATGTATGTGGTGTTCGTCACCACCGTGATGAGCGGGGTCAGTTACGTGACCCTGTGGGGCTATCGGGCCTGGCAGCAGTGGCCGACAAGGAGACGCACATGAGCGTACAACAACGATGGTGGGTGCTGACCGCGATCGTCCTGAGCGGGGCGGTGCTCTATCTGCTCGGCCCGGTGCTGGCACCGTTTATTGGCGCGGCGATACTGGCCTATGTGGCCGATCCACTGGTGGACCGGCTGCAGGGCTGGAAACTGCCGCGCACCCTGGCGGTGGTGCTGGTGTTTGTGCTGCTCACCCTTGTGGCGCTGTTGCTGCTGCTGGTGCTGATCCCGCTCATCGAGGAGCAGATCCGGGTACTGGTACAGAAACTGCCCCGCTATATCGACTGGTTGCAGGCCGAAGGGTTGCCGTGGCTGACCGCCCGACTGGGCCTGGCCGAAACCACCCTGGAACTGGACACCCTTAAAACCGCGATTCAGAAAAACTGGCAACAGGCCGGTGGCTTTGCGCGCGAGACACTGGGCTCGGTGTCGCGGTCGGGGCTGGCGCTGGTCGGCTGGATCGCCAATCTGCTGATCATGGTGGTGGTCACTTTTTATCTGTTGCGCGACTGGGAGCCGCTGCTGGAACGGCTGCGGGCCCTGCTGCCGCGGCGCAGCGAGCAGACCGTCGTGCGCCTGGCGCGGCAGTCCGACGAGGTGCTCGGCGCCTTCCTGCGCGGCCAGTTGCTGGTGATGCTGGCGCTGGGGCTGATCTATACGCTCGGGCTGTCGCTGATCGGTGTCGATTTTGCCCTGTTGATCGGGGCCATCGCCGGGCTGATCAGCTTTGTGCCTTATCTGGGGGCCATCGTCGGCATCCTGCTGGCGCTGATCGCCGCGCTGGTCCAGTTCCAGGATCCGATTTATCTGCTGTATGTCGGGATCGTCTTCGCCATCGGCCAGATGCTGGAGGGCACGGTGCTGACCCCGTTGCTGGTGGGCGATCGCATCGGCATGCACCCGGTGGCGGTGATCTTCGCGGTGCTGGCCGGCGGTCAGTTGTTCGGTTTCATCGGCGTCTTGCTGGCATTGCCGGTGGCGGCGGTGGCGATGGTGCTGCTGCGCTATGCCCACGAGCGGTACCGGCAAAGTGATCTCTACACGGACGACAATCCGGAGTCGGCATGACCCGACAGCTTCCCCTGGGCGTGCGCTTGCGTGATGCGGCCACGTTCGAGAATTTTCTGCCCGCGGATAACGAGCGAGTACTCGCTGCCCTGCATACGGCCGATGCGCCCTCGATCTATCTGTGGGGGGCCGCCGGCACCGGCAAATCCCATCTGCTGCAGGCAGTCTGTCATCAGGCCGCGGCGCAGGATCTGCGTGCCGCCTATCTGCCGCTGGCCGAACCGGGGCTGCACCCGGCCATGCTGGAGGGCATGGAGCAATTCGATCGGCTCTGCCTGGACGATCTGGATGCGGTGGCCGGCAATCCCGCCTGGGAGACGGCCCTGTTTCATGTCTACAACCGCCTGACCGCCGCCGGCCATCAATTGCTGGTGACCGCCACCGGCTCGCCGACGGCGCTGGGGATCCGGCTGCCCGATCTGCAATCCCGTCTGGGCTGGGGGCCGGTGTTTCAGTTGCAGCCGCTGGACGATGCGGCCAAGCGCCAGGCCCTGCAACAGCGTGCCGCGGCGCGCGGCCTGAGTCTGGATGACGAGGTGGCCGCCTATCTGCTGAGCCGCTGTGCCCGGGACATGGGCTCGCTGTTCGCCCTGCTGGAGGGGCTGGACGAGGCGTCGCTGGCGGCCCAGCGGCGGCTTACGATCCCCTTTGTTCGTGAGTATCTGGCGCAGCAGCCCGCGCCTTGAGCTGGCGGCCCCGGCTGCGGGCGTAAAGCAGGCAGCCGCTGTAGAGCAGCACGCTGAACAGGATCTCCAGGCTGGCATAGAGCCGTTCAGCGGGGTTGCTGTAGGCCTCCACCACGCCATGGATGAAGTAGATCAGGACCAGAAAACTGGTCCAGGCATGGGTATAGGGGCGGCCGTGCAGCAGGCCCCGCAACGGGAACAACAGCGGGCCGACCAGCAACAGCAGGGCCACGGAGATCGGCACCGATTGCGGCGGCGCCAGCACCGTCAGCCAGAGCATCAGCAGGATCAGCAGGGCAAAATAGGCAGCCAGCGTCAGCCAGCGGGAAAAAGTTATAATATTCAAGTGGTTAAACCTTGATCAATCCGGCATCGAGCTGCGCCCGGGTAACCTGCGCCAGGCGCGTGCCCAGTGCCCGGGCCAGCTGTTCTTCCTCCTCGCTCAGCGGCAGATCGCTGTCGGGGCCCGCCAGATGGCTGGCGCCGTAGGGCGTGCCGCCGCTGCGGGTGGTGTGCAGGGCGGTTTCGCTGTAGGGCAGCCCCACCAGCAGCATGCCGTGATGCAGCAGCGGCAGCATCATCGAGGTGAGGGTGGTCTCCTGGCCGCCGTGCATCGAGGCGGTGGAGGTGAACACCGCCGCCGGCTTGCCCACCAGCGCGCCCTGCAGCCAGAGCGGGCTGGTGCTGTCCAGAAAGTATTTGAGCGGCGCGGCCATGTTGCCGAAGCGGGTCGGACTGCCCAGGGCCAGAGCGGCGCACTCCTGCAGATCCTCCAGCCGGGCATAGGGCGCGCCGCTGTCCGGGACCGGCGGATCCACCGCCTCGGGGGTGGGGGAGACCGGAGCGACACTGCGCAGCCGGGCCTGCAACCCGGCCTGCTCAACCCCGCGGGCCAGCTGGCGGGCCAGCCCGGCGGTGGCGCCATGGCGGCTGTAATAGAGCACCAGGATCTCGCTCATTGGAGGATCTCCAGCACCTGTTCGGGCGGGCGGCCGATGGCGGCCTTGCCGTTGGCCAGCAGGATGGGCCGCTCGATCAGCCTGGGATGACGCAACATGGCATCGATCAGCGCATCTCGATCAAGTGATTGATCATCAAGATTATTTTCCCTGTACTCGGGCTCCTTGCGGCGCATCAGATCGCGCGGCTCCAGTCCCAGCAGATCGAGAATCCTGACCAGGGTGGCGCGCTCCGGGGGTGTCTTGAGGTACTCCACGACCTCGGGCTGGTGGCCGTGCTGTTGAAGCAATTCCAGGGTCTGCCGGGATTTGGAGCAGCGGGGATTATGATAGAGCGTGAGCGACATACGTCCCTGACCTTGTATAAAAATGTTTGCAGCTATTCTACCGGCTGTTGTCTTGACAGCCTATAGGGGCGGGGATACATTCGATGAACTTTGTATTTACCCGAATCTGTTAAATGCGCCTACCCTTTCTGTTTCTGGTTTTCGGCTGGTACGTTGCCCTGGTCCTCGCCGGCTGTGCCGTTTCCGCGCCTGTTCAGGAAATGAGCAATGCCCGTCAGACCATCCAGGCGGCCAAGGAGGTCGGCGCCGGAGAACATGCCCCCGAACTGTTGTCGATTGCGGAAAAACTGCTGGATAAGGCGGCCCGCAAGCTCGATCAAGGCGATTACGCGGTGGCCCGGGATTTTGCGCTTGAGGCGCAGGAGCAGGCGATGCTGGCCCGGCAAAAAGCGCTGGACAAAAGCGGAAACAGGCCTCAAAACGACTGATCTTTGCTTGCTAAATGGGCGCAAATCACTAAACTTGGGTGAAAGCACCTTGCTTCGAAGTTTAAAAGTTGCTGCCTTGACAGTCATTTACAGCGAATGCTAGGTTGCAACAAGTAAAAATGCCCTTTTTATATGAATTCAAATCAACTGGAGTCCATAACAATGAAAATAGTCAACTCGCTGAAAATCGCAGGACTGCTGATCACTGCGGTCAGTTTTTCTGTCGGTTGCGCGGGCACTACTGAGGAAGAAGCGCAGGAGCCGGCTCCCACTGAAACCGCCTATGAGCCGGAAGAAACCACTTCTACGGATACCTCCGAAACGCTGGGACCGGATGTCAATGGTTCCGATATGTCGGAGTACACTGTCGTACGTGGTGACAACCTGTGGGATATTTCCGCCAAGTCGGAAATCTATGACAATCCTTACCAGTGGCCGCTGATCTACAAACAGAACAGTGATCAGATCGACGATGCGGATCTGATTCACCCCGGTCAGGTACTGGATATCGACAACGATCCCTCCAGCTCCGACGTTGATGCGGCGGTACGCCACGCCCGGACCCGCGGTGAGTGGTCTCTGGGTGAAGTCGAGGATTCCGACAAGGATTATCTGGCACGCTAAGCCAGGTTCGGGAGTCACTCCGCAACTGCAAAAGGGCCCTTCGGGGCCCTTTCTGTTTACTTTCTCTCGCACTGTTTCGTCTTCCTTACACCCGTGAAGTGGTCGTTCGGGTTCCCGGCTGTTTTGTTATACGAATGTTACAACTCGCGTTGAGGGTGGCTGCCCGCCTTCGGGGAGCCCGGAAACGGGTTCAAAACCCCGAGAAACACGATACAATACCCGGCGGGATAGTCCTGCCCGGCGAAAAGGGAATTTTTTTGCCCGTAGCGGGTCACAAGTTGTGGAATTTCAGAGAAGTGGTGTAATCATGCGTAAACTGATTGGTATTTTTTCCGTCCTGTCGCTACTGTCGATTTCTGCCGCGCTGCCTGCGGAGACCCGGGATCCCTACCAGCATTTCTTTCACGAGACCTGGGGGGATTTTCAGGAAGAGCTGGATAATGCCCGGGAGCAGGGCAAGAAAGGGATACTGATCTTTTTCGAGATGGATGAATGTCCGTTCTGCCATTACATGAAGGAAAATGTTCTTAACCGTCCCGAAGTACAGGAATATTATCGCGAGCATTTTCTGAACTTCCCGGTTGATATCGAAGGGGATGTCGAAATCACCAATATGCAGGGTGAACAGAAAAGGCAGAAGGATTTCGCCTTCCGCGAGCATCGGGTGAGGGCTACCCCGGTTTTCGCCTTCTTCAATCTGGACGGGGAGCGGGTTCACCGCTATACCGGTAAGACCTCGGGCGTCGAGGAGTTCATGTGGATGGGGGAGTATGTTGCCGAGGGGATTTACAAGGACACCTCCTTTATCCGTTACAAACGTGACAAACGAAAAAAATAATCACGCACCATGCTATCAAATACCGTGTTTCGCCAGGCCGGCTGGCTGGCCCTGCTGTTGTTGTGGGGGCTGACAGCCGGTCATGCGCAGGAACAGGCCGATGAAAAACAGGAACCGTTGCCCGAACCCCTGACGCTGGAAAAAGCCCTGGAGCTGGCGGATGAACCCCATCCCGAGCTGCAGATTGCCGAGGCGCGAATCAGGGCGGCGGAAGCGGAATTGCAGGGGGCGCGGGCCGGCGATGACACCGCGATCTACGTGGATGGCGCGCTGGCCTATGTGGAGCCCCCCGATTACGTCCCGGATCAGGATAATGATGATCATCGCCTGCTCCTGAACCTCGACAAGACCCTGTACGATTTCGGCCGTACCCGTTCGGCCAGTGATGCCGCCGCCCGACAGCTGGACAGCAGTAAATTATTGCGGGTTAACACCCGCCAGCAACGACGGCTGGCGATCATGCAGCGGTTTTTCGAGGTGGTGCTCGCCGATCTGCAATATTATCGCTACAACGAAGAGATGGCGGTGGAGTTTGTGGATCTGGATAAAATGCGCGATCGCCACGAGCTCAAACAGATTTCCGATCTGGAGCTGCAGGAGCAGGAGTCCGTTTACCAGCGTGCCCGGCATCTGCGTTTTCAGGCCCAGAATCGCCAGCGCGAAACCCGCGCCCGGCTGGCGCAGGCCCTGAATCGCCCCGGCCAGTTGCCCCGCAATGTCGTCCCGCCCTCCCTGCCGACCATCGAGCAGGAACTGCCGGAAGTGGAATCGCTGCAGACGCTGGCCTCGAAGGAAAATCCGGTGGTTCAATCCCTGCGCGAGCAGGTGGAGGCCGGACGCGCGCGGGTGGCCCAGGCCCGGGCCGGCGATAACCCGAGTGTCCAGGGCAGGCTGCAGGCGGGCGCCTATTCCCGTGAGCGCAACAGCTACGACGATTATCGTGCCGAGCTGCAAGTGACCGTCCCGTTATACGATGGCAGTCGCACCGATGCCGGCGTGGCCCGGGAAAAGGCCCGTTTGTTCGAGACCCAGTCGCGCCTGGCTCTCGCCGAGCGCGATGTCCGTCAGCAGGTGCTGGAACTGTGGTTGGAACTGGATTCGCTAAAAACCAAGCGGGAGCAGCGAAAAACCGAGAAACAGTATCGTGAGCTCTATCTGGATCGCAGCCGCGCACTCTATGAACTGGAGGTCAAAGCCGATCTGGGTGATTCCATGGTGCACTATACCGAGGCGGAACGGAATACCGCCGAAACCGACTATGAAACCGCGCTGGCCTGGGCGCGTCTGAATGCCCTGCTCGGCCGGCTGGATCTGGACAAGCCCTTTATTCCTCCGAAGAATTTATTGCAGAAGGATGAAACAGATGCCCAAGCAGAGTAATTCAATCGCAGTACCCGGGTGGGCGATCTTGCTGCTGTTGATCAGTGGTCAACTGATGGCGGCCGATTACGAGGCGCGACTTGAATGGGAGCGACGCGTTGAACTCGGCACGCCGGTACAGGGCGTGATCACGGAGGTCAGGGCGCAGAGCGGCCAGCGGGTCGAGGCCGGGGATGTGCTGGTGCAACTGGACGATCGGGGTTTCAGAGCCGATGTGAGCAAGGCCAGCAGACGGCTGGAGAGCCTCAAGGCTGTGCGCGAGGAAGCCCGGCGCGAGCGGGATCGGGCCGAGGAGTTGTATGACCGTACGGTTCTCTCGGATCATGAACTGCAAATCGCGTTAAACGACGCCAAGCAGGCGGAAGCGGACTATGCCGCAGCGCGTGCCGCACTGGTTCAGGCGCGGTTGAATCTGGAATACAGCGCGGTACGCGCGCCGTTCGATGCGCTGGTTATCAATGTACAGGCTGCCCAGGGGCAGACAGTGATCAATGATCTGCAGCCGGTAACTCTGGTCACCGTGGCCGACGCCAACTCCATGGTCGCCCGCGCCGAACTGACGGGGGAGCAGGCTGATGGCCTGGAGGTCGGTCAGGATGCCCCGATCGAGGTGAATGGGCACAGTCACACCGGCAAAGTCAAAAGCATCGGTCTGGAACCGATCGAAGGCGGCGAGCGCTATGCGGTCGTGGTCAGTTTCCCGCTGGAAGGACAGCGTTACCGGGTCGGACAAACCGCCACCATTGAACTGCCATGAATCTTTGCCGCCAGTGCCGGGTCCGGGGTCGGGTGCAGGGGGTGTTCTTTCGCGACAGCACCCGCCACGAAGCACAGCGTCTGGGCCTGACCGGTTACGCCCGCAACCTGGCCGACGGCTCGGTCGAAGTTCTCGTCTGTGGCTCCGACGCCGGGGTCCGCCAGCTCTGCGACTGGCTCCAGGAAGGCCCGCCCATGGCGCAAGTCGACCAGGTCGACTGCGAAACCGTCGACATCCCGCCCCCTTCGCACTTCACCACTGAATAATTCCGTCACGTCTCTTTTCGGGGCTTCAGGAAGAAAACGCGGAGGACGCAGAGGCGCGGAGACGCAGAGGAAAAAGATTTTAATTCACATGTGGGAAGCGATTGACGTACAGGATGTACTAATGTCACGGGAGGCATGGATGCCGGGAGTGACCCATCGGCGACAAACCTCTCCCCGTGAGCGTGTCGCGGCTGAAAGCCCCTCCCACAGTTTTTTATTATTCTTCTCCGCGCCTC
>JBKGZJ010000055.1:0-13989 GCA_046545635.1 Thiohalophilus sp.
CGGCATCTCCTGCTGCATCCACTTGTGAAATGCCTCGCGTTCGGCTTCATCCGCCATCAGCCACCAGAACTTGAGCCGTTTGACGGCATCTTCTTTCACGGCCTGGTCGGCGTCGGGGAGCGAATCGCTGGCCGCTGACGGCGCCGTCGTCGTGGGTGTGTCGCGGACCACCGGGTCGACGTTGGTGAACCCCGAGGGATGTTCATCCGAGGCGGTGGCGGCGACAGTGATGCCGCTGTCGCGCTCGACCAGCCTGGCCTGGAAGTCGCTGGCCATACTGAAGGCCTCGTCCTCGTCCGCGGGCTCGTCGTAGCGCAGTTCATATACCCGATCGGCACTGAGCCCGGCCTGTATTCTGGTCGGTTTGGATTTGACCAGCATGCCGTCGCTGGCCGCGCCCCAGTAAAGTTCATATTTGAAGGTCAGCGTGTGCTGGCCGGGCGGCAGGTGCAGTTCGTAAAAGCCTTCCTCCTGAGACGGCACGCGGACATCGCGGTCATCGATGCGGGTGACGGTGATGGGGCCGGGGACCTTGACCGTGGCAATTTCATGCGCTGGTTTGTCCGCGCCGGAATAAAACTTGACCGGCCCTGTCGGCGCACAGGCTGCCAGCAACAGGGTGGCCAGTAAAAGAGAGATCAATTTTTGCCGGTTCATCGTGTTCCTCAATAGTGTTTATTCCGCTCTGAGCGCCTCGACCGGATCCAGCCGGGCCGCGCGCCGGGCGGGCAGCACGCCGGCCAGCAGCCCGATGATTATTGCGATCGACTCGGCCAGCATCACGAAGCCCCAGGTGGGCTGCACCGGCAGGGCGGGCAGCACCAGCTGCAGCAATTGACCACTGCCAATGCCCAGCACCAGTCCGGCCAGTCCGCCGAGGGCCGACAGCACCACCGCCTCGCCCAGAAACAGCGCCAGGATCTGCCCGCGCCGGGCGCCCAGCGCCCGTAACAGTCCGATCTCCGACGTGCGCTCGCTGACACTGATGGTCATGATGGTCACGATACCGATCCCCCCGACCAGCAACGAGATCCCGCCGATGGCGCCGACCGCCCAGGTCAGCACGTTGAGGATCGAGCCGAGCACGTCGAGCATCTGCGCCTGGGTGGTGATGGTGAAATCCTCGCGTCCATGGCGGGCGATCAGGATGCGCTTGATGCCCTCGACCACACGCGCCACCGGCACGCTTTCATGATACAGCACATCGATCTCCATCAGCGAATCGCGATTGAACAGTTCCAGACCGCGGGCCGCGGGAATATACACCGTGTCGTCCATATCAAAGCCGAGTACCTGGCCTTTCGATTCCATGCTGCCGATCACCCGGTAGCGGTCGCCGCCGATGCGGATGCGCTGGCCGAGCGGGTTGCGCTGGCCGAACAGCTCCTGGCGGACCTTGTGGCCGAGCACCGCGAAGGCCCGCGGCGCGACGGGATCGTCGGCGGGCAGAAAACGGCCGCTGGCCACCGGCATGTTGAAGGCGCTCGGGAATTCATGGCCGACACCCAGCACCGTGGTACGCCGTGTGCGGTTGTTAGCTTCCACTTCGGCGTTGCCCTGCACCACCGGGACCACGGCGCTGCTTTGCGGCAGGCGGCGCAGGGCTTCGGCGTCATCCAGGGTCAGCGGCCGGGTGGTGCCGAACACGCCCATCGACATGCCGTGGGTGGTGGTCTTGCCGGGGTTGATGGCAACGATGTGGCTGCCGAACTGGGTGAACTCGGCGAGCACGAAGCGGTGAATGCCCTCGCCGATGGCGGTCAGCAGCACCACCGCGGCAATGCCCACGGTAATCCCGAGCAGGGTCAAAAAGCTGCGCAGCCTGTGCGCCAGCAGCGAGGTCCCGGTCAGGCGAATGAAGTCTTTGCTGAGCATCAGCGCCTCGCCAGGGCCTGGACCGGATCCAGCCGGGCGGCGCGCCGGGCCGGCAGCAGACTGAACAGGATCCCGGTGAGCAACGCCACGCCGAACGACAGGGTGTTTGCCCAGGCGGGCGGATAGGCCTGCAGCGCCGGGATGGCGCTGCGCAGCCCCCAGCTGCCCAGCTGGCCGATTCCCAGACCGATCAGCCCGCCGAGGCCGGCCAGCAGCAGCGCCTCGATCAGGATCAGCACCAGCACCTGGCCCGGGGTGGCGCCCAGCGCCTTGAGCAGGCCGATCTCGGCGGTGCGCTGGGAGACGGCCACCAGCATCACGTTCATGATCAGGATCCCGGCCACCCCCAGGCTGATGGCGGCGATGCCGCCCACCGCATAGGTCAGGGCGCCGAGGATGCGATCGAAGGTCTCCAGCACCGCGTCCTGGGTGATGACCGTGACATCTTCCTCACCCTGATGGCGGGCCTTGAGGGTTTGTTTGACCGAGTCGATGACATCGGGGATGGCGGTGCGTGTGCGCACATCGATCAGGATCCGGAACAAAGAGGGGGTATTGAACAGCGCCTGGGCCGAGGCGACCGGGACGATCACCACCTCGTCCACGTCCACGCCGATGGAGGTGCCCTGTTCGGCAAGCACGCCGATCACCCGAAAGCGGCGATCGCCGAGCCGGATCCACTGGCCCAGGGCTGCGCGCGGGCCGAACAGCTCATCGCGGATGGTGGCGCCGATCACGCATACCGCGTTGCCGCGTTCCCAGTCGCCTTCGGGCAGAAACCGGCCGCGGGCCAGCTCCCAGCGCCGCAGGCCCAGCAGATCCGGTGTCGAACCCCAGACGTTCACTTCCCGCTTGCGCCCCTGCCAGCTGAATTCGGCGGCGCCGACATTGAGCGGGGCGATGCGCCGGATGCGGGGATCGCGGCGCAGGGCGCGGGCGTCGTCCAGGGTCAGATCCCGCGGGGTGATGCCGACCATGTTGCCCAGGCCGGCGCCGCGGGTCTCGTTGCGGCCGGGGATGACGATCACCAGGTTGGTGCCCAGCGAAGCAAACTCGCCGCGCACGTATTGCCGGGCGCCTTCGCCCAGCGAAGTGAGCATTAACACCGAGGCGACACCGATGGTCATCGCCAGCAGCATCAGGCCGGTGCGCAGGGGATAGCCCCGCAGCGCCTGCCAGCCGAAGTGCACGGCATCGCGGGCCAGCATGGCTCAGTCCGCCCGCGGGCGGTCCTGATCGATGCGCCCGTCGATCATCTTCAGGTGGCGCCGGGCGCGGTTGCCGATGTCCGGATCGTGGGTGACCACGATCAGCGAGATCCCGTCGCGGTTGAGCTGTTCCAGGGTCTCGATCACCGCCTGACCCGAATGGCGATCCAGGTTGCCGGTCGGCTCGTCGGCCAGCAGCACCGCCGGGGCGTTGATGGTGGCGCGGGCGATGGCGACCCGCTGGCGCTGGCCGCCGGAGAGCTGTTCGGGTTTGTGGTGGGCGCGATCGGCCAGATGCAGGGCCCCCAGCGCCGCGGTGACTTTGTCCCGGCGCTGCCCGGGCGGCTCGCCGGCGAGGATCAGGGGCAGCTCGATATTCTCGGCGGCGGTGAGCCGGGGCACCAGGTGAAAGGCCTGGAACACAAAGCCGATCTGGCGGTTGCGCACCGCCGCCTGCTCGCGCTCGTCCAGTTCGGTCACATTCCTGTCGTTGAGCAGGTAGTTGCCGCTGCTGGGGCGATCCAGCAGGCCGATTATGTTCAGCAGGGTCGACTTGCCCGAGCCCGACGGACCCATCACCGAGACATACTCGCCCGGCTCGATGCGCAGATCGATGTGGTCCAGCGCGTGCACGATCTGATCGCCGACCGCAAAATCGCGACACAGGGCCTGCAGCTCGATCATGGCGGCGGGGCGTCCTCCGGCTGGACCCGCGCGCCGTCGGCCAGCCCTTCGCGATCGATGGAGAGCACGATCGTTTGCCCGGCTTCCAGCCCCTCGAGAATCTCGGTGTGCTGCCAGTTGCTCAGGCCGGTCTTCACCGCCCGGGCGCTGATGGTGCCGCTGGCGGCATCGTAGACATAGACCCGCAACCCCTCGAGCAGGGCCTCGGTGGGGATGCGCAGGGTGTCGGGATGGCGCGCCAGGATCACCTCGATGTCGGCGCTGTAGCCGGGCAGCAGTGCCAGGTCTTTGTGTTTATCCACTTCGGTGAAGTTGACCTCCACATCGACGGTGCGGGCCTGTTTTTCCGTATCCAGGACATAGGGCGCGACCCGGCGCACCTCGCCGCTGAAGAAGGTTTTGCTGAAGGCGTCGAGCAGGATCCGCGCCGGCATGCCGGGGCGGATCTCCGGTGCGTCCACCTCGTCGATGGGCGCCGAGACATACAGGCAGGTGGTGTCGATCAGATCGACGGCCGGCGGCGTGGGGATGCCGATGGGCGAGGGGGTGACAAACTCGCCCACCTCGCCGTTGACCTCGGCCACCGTGCCGGCGAAGGGCGCCAGCAGGCGGGTGCGCGCCAGCGCCGCCTCGGCCACGCCCAGTTGCGAGCGGCTGACATCGACGGTGGCGTTTGCCGCGTCGCAACCGGCCGCCCGCGAGCGGGCCAGGCTCTCGGCCTGATCGGCGCTCTCCTCGGAGGTCAGTCCCTGCCGGTGCAGGCGGGTCAGGCGCGCGGCCTCGCGTTTGGCCGAGGCGGCCTGTTCACACGCCTCGGCGGCGCGGGCCTGGTTGGCCCGGATCTGACTCTGTGCCAGATCCCGCTGGGCGCGCAGATCCTCGTTCCAGATTTCGAACAGTAACTGGCCGGCCTCGACCGTATCGCCTTCGGCGACGGGCAGGCTGGCGATCTGCCCGCCGGTGGAGGGGGACAGCCTCGCCCGCCGGCAGGCGGTGAGCGTACCGGCGCGGGTGTTGGTGACCGTGCGCTCCACCTCGCCCGATTCGACCCCGGTCAGGGTGACCGCGATCGGCTGGGGGCGTTTGAACCAGATTACCAGCAGCACAATGGCGATGAGTGTGATGGCGCCGATCAGCAGCGCGCGTTGACGTCCCGACACGGACAAACCTCCCTGGGCAGGCTTCGATTATGCGGCCTTCCGGGCGCCGCGGCCAGAGCTTATCATGCTAGAGTAACTGCGTTTGTTTTTGAGCTATTACAAGACGGAACCCGATTTGTCCCTACCTTCCCTGGCGAGCTGGCGTAACGCGCTGGAGGTGTATCGAAAACCCCAGGCGATTGCGATGTTGTTTCTCGGCTTCTCCGCCGGGTTACCGCTGTTGCTGATCTTCTCTTCGCTGTCGCTCTGGCTGCGCGAGGCCGGCGTGGAGCGTGGCGCGGTGACCTATTTCAGCTGGGCGGCGCTGGCCTATTCGTTCAAGTTCGTCTGGGCGCCGTTGATCGACACGTTGCCGTTACCCGGCCTGTACACATTACTCGGTCGGCGGCGCAGCTGGTTGCTGGTGGCGCAACTGCTGATCATGACCGCGATCATTATGATGGGCATGACCGATCCGATCGATAATTTGCCAATGATGGCCCTGGCCACGGTGCTGCTGGGGTTGTCGGCGGCCAGTCAGGATATTGTGATCGACGCCTATCGCATCGAGTCGGCGGGTGACAGACTTCAGGCGGCACTGGCGGCCATGTATATCGCCGGTTACCGGGTCGGCATGCTGGCCTCCGGCGCGGGCGCATTGTACCTGGCGACCTGGTTTGGCAGCGATCAGACCTACAGTTATCAGGCCTGGCGACTGACCTACCTGTGCATGGCCATGTTGATGCTGGTCGGCGTGATTACCACCCTGTCGATCAGGGAACCGGCGCCCAATCAGCAACGTGAGCCCTATTTGCACAGCGGTTTTGATTATCTGCGTTTCGTGATGTTGTTTATCACGGTGACGGCCGTGTTTATTCTGGCGTTTTTGCAACTGGGCGTGGCCGAGACGGTGAAGTCGTCGCTGCGCGAAGGACTCGGTTTCAACGGCGTGCTGGCGGCCTTCTTCGGGCAGAGTGTGCAGATTGCGGTTGCCGTTGCCCTGGCGGCGATAACCGCCCGGGGACTGATCCTGGTCCATGCGGTCAATCGCGAGATGGTGCGCTCGACCTATGTGGATCCGGTCGCCGATTTCTTCCGCCGCTACGCCAGGCTGGCGCTGTGGGTTCTGTTACTGGTCGGGTTTTATCGCATCTCGGATATCGTGCTCGGGGTGATCTCCAACGTGTTTTATTTTGACATGGGTTACACCAAGGAGCAGATCGCCTCGATCAACAAGGTGCTGGGTCTGATCATGGCCTTGCTGGGTGGCTTTATCGGCGGGCTGCTGACCACCCGTTTTGGTATCATGCGCATGTTGCTGAGCGGCGCGATCCTGGCCGCCGCCACCAACCTGCTGTTTATGTTACTGGCGAGCATGGAGCCGAACGTGCCGATGCTGGCGCTGGTGATCGCGGCGGACAACCTGTGCGCCGGACTGGCCAGCGCGGCGTTCATCGCTTATCTCTCCAGCCTGACCAGTATCTCGTTTACCGCGGTGCAGTATGCGATCTTCAGTTCGCTGATGACCCTGTTTCCCAAGGTGCTGGGCGGTTACTCCGGGGGCATGGTGGAGAGCCTGGGGTATCCCGGCTTCTTCCTGTTCACCGCGCTGCTCGGGGTGCCGGTGATCGGGTTGATCCTGTACCTGATGCGGCGTGAAGCGACCCGGGTGAGCAGCCAGGCATGAGCGCGGAATTCTCCTTACTGGCGGCCTTTTTAGTCGGCCTGATGGGCGGGGTGCATTGTGTCGGCATGTGCGGCGGTATCGTCGGCGCGCTGACCTTCGGCGTGCCGCAACCCCTGTCGCGGGTTCGGCTGTTCGGTTTTCAGCTGAGCTACAACCTGGGGCGCATCGCCAGTTACACTCTGGGCGGGGTGTTGCTGGGCGGGCTCAGCGGCCTGGCCGATAACCTGCTGGTGATTCACCAGTACCAGAGCATCCTGCAGGTGATCGCGGGGCTGTTCATGCTGGCGATGGGGCTGTATATCGCCGGCTGGTGGACGGGACTGCGCTATATCGAAAGCGGCGGGCGCGTGCTGTGGCGCTATATCGAACCGCTGGGCCGGCGCCTGATGCCGGTCACCCGGCCGGGGCAGGCGTTGCTGCTGGGCATGCTGTGGGGCTGGCTGCCCTGCGGACTGGTCTATAGTGTCTTGATCTGGTCCATTTCCACCGGCAGTGCGGTCGAAGGCGGGCTGCTGATGTTGAGCTTCGGCCTGGGCACGCTGCCCAATCTGTTGCTGATGGGCATGTTTGCCGCGGCGCTGCAGAAATTCGTCCGCTATCCGCTGGTGCGCTACAGCGCCGGGGGGCTGGTCATGCTGTTCGGTGTGGTCACCCTGTATCTGGCCCGGCAACCGCTGCCCGCCTGACAACCCCCGGGCCATGGCGCGGTGTCACCTCCCTGTGATCGACGCTTATTCGGTAAAGAACTGTTTCTGGAACGCGAACGTGTGCGTTTTGCGACTGCCCTGGGGTTTAACGCGAAGGGTGAATTTCAGGGTGTCGCGGTGGGCGACCGGGAAGTCACTGATATAGTAGAGGGCGTCCCCTTCGCGAATCTCGCGGGTCTTCAGGGTCTGTTTGTGGCCGGTCATCATGCCGCTGGTCGCGGTGACCTCCGCCTTGACTGGCTTGCCGTCGGACTCCCGGAGCACGGAGACGTTGAGCATCGCCCGGCTTTTGCTGCGCTTGATACCGTATTCGCTGGCCACCTCAGGGTTGAGTATGTCGGTGTTTAAGGTGTTGTAATGAATAACATAATCACCAAAGCGCTCGGCCTGCTCGGCCAGGGCCGGCGGCAGATGGAGGCTGAATACCAGCAGGACGGTGGTTGACCATTTCAACAGTGACTTCATGATGCGCCTCCTCGTATTATTGTCATTCCATGATCTACTATAGACGACAAAATCACGTTTAACCCGCTTGACAGGGTGGTTTCTTCGGTTTTCCCGTGGTTCGCCTAGCGGCGTTGCAGTCGATAAAGGGCGATCTCCCCCATCAGATTGGGCAGCAGCCAGGCCGTGGCACTGGGCTTGTGATCCCGGTCGACCACGATGCGCTGCAGCACGGTGAGGCTCATATCCTCGCATAACTGCTCGAAATCCTCGATGGTGCACAGGTGGATATTGGGGGTGTTGTACCAGGTGTTGGGCAATGAGGGAGTGACCGGCATGCGCCCGTAAAACAGCTCCAGACGGCAGCGCCAGTGGCCGAAGTTGGGGAAGGTAATAATGGCTTCGGCACCGATGCGCAACATCTCATCGATCAGTTTGTCCGGATAGCGTACCGCCTGCAGGGTTTCGCTCATAATCACATAGTCGAATGACTCGGATTCGATCTCCGACAGGCCGGCATCCAGGTCGGTCTGGATGACATTGATATTGTTGTCGATGGCCTTGACGATCTTGTCCTGATCGATTTCCATCCCGTATCCGGTCACCTGGCGTTCTTCGTGCAGATAACGCAACAGAGTGCCGTCACCGCAACCCAGATCCAGTACGTGGGAGCCGGGACGAATCCAGTCGGCGATCATGCGCAGTTCCGAGCGTAACAGGCTCATCGCGCACCTCCCTGAGCCACCCGGTTCATGTAGGTTCGCAGCGCATCCATATAGTCCTGGATCGGCATCAAAAAGGCATCATGCCCGTGGTGCGCCGTGATCTCCGAGTAGCTGACGTTCTTGCGTCCCTTGACCAGGGCCTTGACGATCTCCCGCGAGCGCTGCGGTGCAAAGCGCCAGTCACCGGTGAAGGCGGCAACGAAAAATTCCGCCGGGGTATCCTTCAACGCGGCGGAGAGATCGTCATCGTAATCCTTGGCCGGATCGAAATAATCGAGCACCTTGGTCATCAACAGATAGGTATTGGCGTCGAATTTTTCGACAAACGATTTGCCCTGATAGCGCAGATAGCTTTCCACCTGAAATTCGACATCAAAGCCGAAGTTGATCTTGCCTTCGCGCAATTCACGGCCGAACTTGGCGCGCATGGAGAGATCGGACAAATAGGTGATATGGCCCAGCATGCGGGCGATCATCAGGCCGCGCCGCGGGATGGTGTCGTAATCGTAATAGCGCCCTTCGTGGAAGTCGGGATCGGACATGATGGCCTGGCGGGCGATCTCGTTAAAGCCGATGTTTTGCGCCGAGAGCCTGGGTGCGGCGGCGATCACGATGCTGTGGCGCACGCGGTTCGGGAAATCGATGGCCCACTGCAGGGCCTGCATGCCGCCCAGGCTGCCGCCGGCGACGGCCGCCCACTGCTCGATACCGAGATGATCGGCCAGCAGCGCCTGGCTGCGAACCCAGTCGCTGACCGTCACAATGGGAAAGTCGGGGCCGTAGGCCTTGCCGGTCTCGGGGTTGGTGCTCATGGGGCCGGTGGTGCCCTTGCAACCCCCCAGGTTGTTGGGGGCGACCACGAAAAAGCGGTTGGTATCGATCGGCTTGCCCGGGCCGATGCAGGTATCCCACCAGCCCGGTTTGCGATCTTCCATGCTGTGGTAACCCGCGGCATGGTGATCGCCGCTCAGGGCGTGACAGATCAGGATCGCATTGTCTTTGCGTGCATTGAGCTGCCCGTAGGTTTCATACACCATTTCGAAGCCGGGCAGTGAGCGACCGCAATCCAGATCAATAGGCGCGTCGTGGACCAGCTTTTGCGGGGTGACCAGACCGACGGAATCGGCGGGAATTGTCTCGGGCATCGGATAACTGTCGTCGTGACCTGATTGATCAACAAGACAACAAGTCTAAGTGACAGGTCACTCCCGGCGCAAGCGGGGCGGCCGCGGGTCTCAGGCGACCCGGGCCGTATTCTGCTCGATAAAGGATTCCAGCGGCCGGTTCAGGGTTTCCATCAGCATGTTGATATCGGCCAGCTGGGCATTGAGCGTTTCCGCGGTTTTTTCCAGTTCCTGAAGCCGGTTTTGCAGGGTATCGCGGGATTCATTGATTTTGCGCAGGCTTTCCAGCCGTTTTTCCATCTGGTTTTTGTGTTCCTTGATCTGCACCACCAGCGGCGCCATGGCGCGTTTGCCCCAGCTTTCCACGTCCTGATGGGCCTGGAACAGAATATTGCGCGCGTGGCTGACCATGGAGATGAAGAATTTTTTCACCACGAAAGCCTGTTCGGTGACGGTCAGCTTGGCACTGTTGCGGTAGGCTTCCGCCTCGTGATACAGGCGGTCCAGTTCGCGCTTGTACTTGCCCATGCTGAGCAGCCGGGGCTTGACGTCGCTCAGACCGTGCTCCTTGTTAAACTGGCGGTAAATGGTCTGTAACATCATATTGAGCTGATCGGTCTGCTTGCTGGCCGTGTTCATGGTCTCCTGGGTGATGTCAAAGAATTCCTTCATCGCCCCTTTCAGGGTCATGGTGAATTTGCTGCCGGACATCTGCTTGCGGGTCTTGGACATCAGTTTGTCCAGACGGCTCAGGCTGAGGGTGCTCAGCAGTTCGTCATGTTTTTCGTTGAAGGCTTTGCGATTGGCCTGAAAACTTTCCACGCTTTTGTGATACGTGGACTGCTCCTCGCGGGTCTTTTTCATCAGGTGGGTGATGACATCCTCGTTCTTGCCGCTGAGGCTTTTCAGTTCGGTCAGCTGTTTGTTGACATCGGCCAGACGTGAGGCGATCAGATCGCGGGACTGCTGGGCCATGCCGCCGATTTCGCCGACGATGCTGTCACGCACCAGATGCTGCTTGCGGGGCAGGATATCCTGCGCCAGCAGCGATTCCAGCGCCAGAATATTGCTGCGCTTGAGCAGCTCCTCGTCGGTGCGGATTTTTGCCAGCAGGCCCTTCTGGGCCGAGACCGGAAAGACGTTGGCCGCTTCGATCCCCAGCATCTTGGCCGCGCTTTTGCACTGGTTGGCGACACTGACCCCGATCTCCTCGTCGTTTTTGAGTTCATCCCAGAGCGTATCGACCTTGTTCAGTACGATGATGCGCCCGTGAGCCGCGTCACCGCCCAGCGGCTTGACGTGCTGGTTCCACATCTGCATGTCGGACTTGGTCACGCCGGTGTCGGCCGCCAGCACGAAGACCACTGCCTGGGCGTTGGGCAGCATGTTGAGGGTCAGTTCCGGTTCGTTGCCGATGGCGTTGAGCCCCGGGGTATCCAGAATGGTCAGCCCTTCCTTGAGCAGGGGATGCGGAAAACTGATCAGGCCGTGGCGCCACTTGGGGATCTCGACCATGTCGGTCTCGGCATGCACGTCGGGATCTACCAGGCCCAGCCGCTCGGCCACCGGTGCCGGCACGCGCTTGGTGCGTACGACTTCATGGAAGGCCTCGGCCATTTTTTCCGACGAGTTGGTATCCAGTTCGATGGTGGTCCAGTTAATGGGCTCTTTCTTGTGTTCCTGGATGCTCGTGTCTTCCAGCCGGGTTTCGATGGGCAGCAGGCGGATATAGCTCATGTCCGCTTCGAAGTCATAGAACAGTTCGGTGGGGCACATGGTGGTGCGTCCGGCGTCGGAGGGCAGCAGACGCCGATCGTACTCGGAGAAAAAGATGGCGTTGATCAGTTCGGTCTTGCCGCGCGCAAACTCGGCCACAAAGGCGATGGTCAGCCGGTCCGATTTGAGCGCCTCGAGCAGCTCGTAGATCCGCAGTTCCGTCTCCGGATTGCTCATGTTGTTGGCATTCAGCCAGCGCTGGTACTTTTCGATCGCGCTGTTGAGGTCGCTGCGCCAGCGCCCGTAAGCCTGCATCTGATCGGTGAAACGGTCTGTCGCCATTGAAAATCCGGTTACCTGGTTGTGGTCGGAAAAAGTTACTTACTGTGCAATATAGCCGTACATATTTCGCCGTCACAATCAGCAAACTGTGAATTGCGACACATTTCTCCGCTCCGTGGGGGCTGTTTCGGCAAACAGGTTAACGGCCCGTCGAGGAATAAGTTTAACAATGTCTTCTAACTATAGCGAAATCCGCGAAAAATACCGCCCTGTGGTGCGGCCGGTCATTCGGCGGATTCAATCAATGCCGGTAGCCGGCGGGGCCGGTGAATGCGCCACAGCTTGATGCGGCTGCCGTGCCCCTTTTCCAGGCTCACCCGGGTGGGCGGCACGTCGAACTGATCGGCCAGAAACGCCCGCAGCCTGCGGTTGGCCTTGCCTTCGACCGGCGGGGCGGTGACCCGGATCTTGAGCGCCTCGCCGTGGGGACCGACGATTTCATCCACACTGGCGCGGGGTTGCAGATAGACCCGCAATAACAGATCGCCGCCTTGCCAGCTATAGAAGCCGGGCACGGCAGTAGGTGCTGTTGAACAGGCTCAGGCTGCAGATGCCGTCCTGCAACGGGGCGATGAACAGCAACATTACCAGCCACAGGGCAATCAGCGCGATCAGCGGGGTCAGATCCAGCCCCCCCATCGGCGGCAGCAGGCGCCGGAAGGGGCGCAGCACCGGTTCGGTGAGCTGGTGCAACAGCGCCGCCACCGGGTTATAGGTGCCGGGCGCGATCCAGCTGAGTACCGCCATGATGATGATGCCGAAGATATAGATATTGATCAGCAGCTTGAGCAGCTCGACCACGGCCAGTGCCAGGGCGCCGCCGATGGCCAGGGCGGGAAACTCGGGGAACAGGCTGATCAGCGTGATCTCGAGCAGCTTGAGGATCAACAGCAATACCACCGCGGCGAAGTCGATGCCGGCATAGCCGGGGATAAAGCGACGCAGCGGCCGCAGCGGCGCGGAGGTGGCCTTGACCAGAAACTGGGAGATGGGATTGTAAAAATCGGCCCGCACCAGTTGCAGCAGCAGGCGCAGCATCACCACGATGGCGTACAGCCCGAAAATCGTCTGGATCAGGAATACCCCGGCGTTACTGACGTAGTTCATGATGGTTGTCCCAGTTCATCGGCCAGTTCGCGGGCCCGATCGCGGGCGGCCTGCAGGGCCTGTTCGAAGATGGCTTCCAGCTGCCGATCCTGCAGGGCGAAAATCGCCTGTTCGGTGGTGCCTCCGGGGGAGGTGACATTGCGCCGCAACTGGCCCGGATCCTCCTCGATCTCCAGCGCCAGTTTGGCGGCGCCGAAGGCGGTCTGCAGGGTCAGCAACCGGGCGGTCTCCTCGGGCAGGCCCAGTTTGACGCCGGCTTTTTCCATGGCCTCCATGATCAGAAAAAAATAGGCCGGGCCACTGCCGGAGACGGCGGTGACCGCATCCATCTGCGCCTCTTCCTCGACCCAGACCGTCAGGCCGACGGCGCGCAGAATCGACTCGGCCAGATCCTTTTGCTCGTGATTGACATGCCGGTTGGCAAACAGGCCGGTGGCCCCGGAGCGGACCAGCGCCGGGGTATTGGGCATGGCGCGCACGATGGCCCGCTCGCCACCCAGCCATTGTGCAATGGCGTCGGTGCGAATGCCGGCGGCGATGGTCAGATAGAGTTTACCGTCGCTCGGGCCGGGCTGCAGTTCGCTGATGACCTGCCTGAGCGCCTGCGGCTTGACCGCCAGCACCACCACCTCGCAGGCGTCGACCACCATCTGGTTGTCGGCATGCACACTGATGCCGTAGTCGTCATGCAGTGCCTGGCGCCGGGTCTCATCCGGTTCGGAGACATGCAAAGAGGCCGGCGGCAGCCCGCTTTGACAGAGCCCGCCGATGAGACTGCGGGCCATATTGCCGCCGCCGATAAAACCGATTGTTGCGTTTTTCATGGTGTCATACGTTAACCGTACGGGCCCGTTTGCTCAAGGTTTTGCTGATACCGGTTTCGTGCCTTCGCGTGATGCCGTGCGTTCGTCGAGATTCCCAGGGACGAGGTACGAGGGACGAGTGACGAGGTTTTTTATATCCCCTCCCCCTGGCCCCCTCGGCTCGAGCATCCTGCTTCGCTCTACCGAGTCCATCCATGGACTCGTCCCTGTGGGAGGGGGAATGCAATTAGCAAACACTGTTCCCTCCCCTTCAAGGGGAGGGCCAGGGAGGGGTGATAAAATTTCAGCCCTGACAATCCCGCCTCGTCACTCGTCCCTCGTCCCTCGTCCCTTATTTGGCGCGCGAGCGCCAAATATCGCCGTGCCGATCCGCACGATTGTGCTGCCTTCGGCGATGGCGGCTTCGA
>JBKGZJ010000056.1:0-13815 GCA_046545635.1 Thiohalophilus sp.
GTTCCGGTTCCGGTTCCGGGGCAGGCTGTCTCCGGGCTTCTGCTGTTGAACTCAGGGTGATATTCAGCCGTGTATCAACATCAGTCTGATGGTATCCCGGCGAGAACGAACCGGGCTGAATAATTGCCGCAACGTGCAGTCCGATTGAGACGAGCAGCGTCAGCTTGAAGGCAGGTGTTAGTTGCGACATGAAATGCGGAGCAGTCCGGTGGGTTTTTCGTTTGTGTCGACAGAAACAAACTTTAACGTAATATCATCCCCGCTCCAATGCCGGGGCCGTCCAATACTCCGGGACACAGAGTCGGAATCAAAACGCCAAAGTGGCTGTTTTGATACGAGGTGTCTGATAACAGACAGTTTCAGGTTTGTTTCCCACTGCATGTTGTTGTTTTGTTGTAAATAATTTGTGGCACGGCATTTGCTGTCTTTTACTCTATTTTAAATGGGGAGCAAGCAGTATGAAGCGTAGTCACTCGATTTTTTCCTGCATGGTATTGAGCTGGTCGGCAGTGAGCGGTGTTCAGGCGGAGGCGAATTCAGTGATTGAAGTCGAAGCCGATCAATACAATGAGCCGAACAAGGTGATGCGCGAGGCGGAAAATACGGAACAGACCACTCCCGCCGACGGTGGAGACTGGTTGATGTCTCTGCCCGGCGTCAGCGGAGTGAAGATGGGCGCGCACGGCATCGATCCAGTCATTCGGGGACAAAAGCAAAACCAGCTGAATGTCATGCTCGATGGCGCCTATGTTTTTGGCGGCTGCCCCAATCGCATGGATCCGCCGTCCTCCTATGCCGGTACGGCGACCTATGATCAGTTAACCGTGATCCGGGGCGTACAGAGCCTGCTTTACGGCAGTGGCGGCTCCGGCGGAACCGTGCTGTTTGAGAGGACGGACCCGGCTTTTACAGAAGATAAAAATCACCGTATCGAACTGGGCGCGGATTATGCCTCCAATGGTGATGCGAAAGGCGCCCACGTTGATGTCGCCACCGGCGGTGAGTCGGGATTCGCCCGCGCGATTGTGGATACCAAATCGGCAGATAACTATGAAGATGGCGATGGCAACGAAGTGCGCTCCGGCTATGACGAGAAGGGCGGCGTTCTGGATCTGGGCTATCGCTTTGATCCCGACAGCGAGCTGTCACTGAGCCTGGAGGCAACGCGCGGCGAAGATATCCTCTATGCCGGTGCTAACATGGATGCGCCGGTCAGCGATCATGATCTGATCAAGCTGGGCTATGAAAGCCGGGCGCGCATGGGCGGCTTCAGTGGCATCGAGGCCGAACTTTACAGTTCGGCCGTGACCCACGTTATGGATAACTATTCGTTGCGCGATAATACCGGAATGTGGGCGCGGGTACCCTCCGAATCGGAGACGGTGGGTGGCAAGCTCAAGGCTGATCGGATGCTGGGGAACGGCCTGCTGACCCTGGGCATGGATGTCATGCAAAACGATCGCGATGCGACCCGCTATAGCGGTGCCGCCGGCAGCGAACCGACAATGATTAATTCCTACATGTGGCCGGGCGTCAGTATCGAGCAGTTGGGCATGGTGGCCGAGTATGCCGCCGAATTAACGCCGAAACGTCGGTATACGGCGGGATTGCGTATCGACCAGGTGGACGCCTCGGCCAGCAAGGCCGATCTTGATCCGGCAGCCACCTGGGCCGACAGTCCAAATACACTCTACAGCGACTATTATGGCGAGACGGCGACACCGCGTGATGAGACCAACGTCGGGGCGTTGTTGCGCTATGAGCAGGATCTGGACAGCCGGCCTGTCACCCTGTTCGCCGGTTTGAGCCGCACTGTGCGTACCGCCGATGCCACCGAGCGCTTTATGGCCGCGAACAACATGAACGCCAGTGATATCTGGGTAGGGAATCCCGGTCTGGATCCCGAGGCGCATCATCAGATCGACGCGGGGCTGGATTATCGGGGTAAGCAGACCCGCGGCTCACTGACGGTCTATTATGATCAGGTTAACGACTACATCCTGCGGGATCGGGCCCGGGGCCAGGACGGGGTGCTGTTATCGGATCAGGCAACGGTTTATCGCAATGTGGATGCCGAATTGTACGGTATTGATCTGGAAGGGGCGCACCAGTGGAACGACCGTTGGTCCAGTGATCTGAGCGTTGCCTATGTGCACGCCACCAATACCACGGAATCCCGGCCGATTGCCCAGACACCGCCGCTGGAAGGCACGCTCAGCCTGGAATACCGCAAAACCGATTGGAGACTGGGTGCAGAGGTACGCGCGGTCGCCGAACAGAGTCGGGTGGAGGATGACATTAACACGGACAGCGGTCTGGACGCGGGTCAGACATCCGGGTTTACCGTTTATAACCTGTACGGCAGTTACCGCATCAAAAAACAGAGCAGGATCAGTTTCGGCGTGGATAATGTCACCGACAAAACCTATGCCGAGCACCTGAACAAACCCAGCGCCTTCGACACCAGCGTCATCCAGGTCAACGAACCGGGCCGCTCATACTGGGCCAAAGTCAACGTCGTATTTTAAAGAGATAACCACCAAGACTCCAAGACACCAAGAAAGAAGTTATTTTTACTAAACAAACTTCGTGTCTTGGAGTCTTGGTGGTGAGAGTTTTATTCTATAACGTATTTTTCATGCGATAGATCGGCCCTTGCCGATACGGAGAGTGTCAGGTAGCGCTGCGCGCAACCTGGCCTACTTTCTGGGTCAAAGTGAATATTGTATTTTGATTCAAGAGCGGTTGACGAACGCGGAGGCGTTTATGCCCGTTGTTTGGGTGCAAAGACGCAGAGAAATGAATTATGAATTCTAAATCAGTGGAGCTGTATTTCAGATAGAAAAAGTTGCCAGGAAGATCAAAAAACATGATCTCCGCGCCTCTGCGGCTCCGCGTCCTCTGCGTTTTTAATCAGGGATGCTGATTTATTCGATCGCGTATTTTTTCATGCGGTAGATCAGCGCGCTGCGGGTGATGCCGAGCAGGCGGGCGGCCTTGCTCTGGTTGCCGGTGACCCGGGCCAGGGCCTGGCGGATCATGCTCGCTTCCAGATCATCGAGCTGTACGCCCGTGCCGGGCAGTTGCAGTGAGCTGTCCTGCCCGTTGTTCGGACGAACGATTTCGGCCGGCAGGTTGGTGACATCAAGGGTCTTGCCGGGCAGCAGCACCAGCATGCGTTCGCAGAAATTACGCAGCTCGCGCACGTTGCCGGGCCAGGCGTAAGCCTGCAGGGCCTCGATGGCGGCCGTGGTATAACGGGGCGCATCCAGACGATGATAGATCGCCAGGCGTGCTGTCAGCTTGCCCAGCAGCAGTTCGATATCGGAAAAACGTTCGCGCAGCGGCGGCAGTTGCAGCGGGACCACGTGCAGGCGGTAATAGAGATCCTCACGGAACAGACCTTCCCTGACCAGTGCATGCAGATCCCGGTTACTGGCGGCGATGACCCGCACATCCACCTTTTCAGTGGTGGTCTGACCCAGCGGCTGGATCTCGCCCGATTCGAGAAAACGCAGAAGCTTGACCTGCACCGGCAGGGGCAGTTCGGCCACCTCATCCAGAAACAGGGTACCGCCGTCGGCGGCCTTGAGTTTGCCCGGCTGATCCTGATGGGCATCGGTGAACGCGCCACGCCGGTAACCGAACAGTTCGGCCTCAACAAGATTGTCGGGCAGGGCGGCGCAATTAACATTGATCATCGGTGTCCGGTTGCGCGAACTCGTCCGGTGCATGGCCTGCGCGAGCAGCTCCTTGCCGGTACCGGTTTCGCCGGTGATCAGGGTGGTGACCTCGGTGGCGGCGATCAACTGCGCCGAACGCAGGGTGGCGAGAAAAGCCGGTGCCTGGCCCAGTAAATGAGTGAATGCGTCATTCATGGCAAACTTCCTGCAGAAACATGTTGATGACCGTGCGACCAGGTCAGATAAAAACTCACGACAGCCAATACTATCAACAGCAGCCCCACAATCATTTTGACCTGGGTCAACCGGGACAGCCTTGCCATCCATCCGGTTAATATACCGGCAGTCATTACCGATGGCAAAGTCCCGGCACCGAAACTCAGCATGAACAGGGCGCCATAAACGGCATCACCGGCAGTACCCGAGATAATCAGTGCGGAATAAACCAGCCCGCAGGGCAACCAGCCCCAGACCAGACCGAACAGCCAGGCGTGCCAGGGTGAGCGTACCGGAATGAGCTTCTGTCCCCAGGGTTGCAGCCGGGTCCACAACGGTTTGCCCAGGTGCTCGATCATGGCAAAACGGGGAAACCAGTCGGCCAGATAGAGTCCGATGCCAATCATCATCGCACTGGCGATGCCTTGCAGGATCAGATGTCCTGTGTCGGGACTGAGTACCCTGAACAGGCTGTCACCCAGCCAGCCCAGCAGGGCGCCGGCGGCGGTATAGCTGCTGATGCGGCCGAGGTTATAGGCGGAAATATAGGGAAACAGCCGCCAGCGATGCTCGCGGATCGCCGGCGGCAGACTGAAGGTCAGCGCCCCGATGATCCCGCCGCACATGCCCAGGCAGTGCAGACTGCTGAACAGCCCGACAACAAAGGCACTGACCAGGGCAACTTCCATTCAAACGCTCACGCAGCAGGCAAAACGCGATTATATCATTAACCCATCCCGCTATGAGGCACCCGGGCAGCTCAGAATTCAGAGTCGGTGCTGGCTATGGAAATACGGTCAGTCTGTGACGACAAACCGCAAATGGAGCTGTTGAAGACTTCAGTACACCTGTCGAAAGTGAGGCGTCCTGATTGCCGGCCCCGGCAATGTCCCCCGGCGCTGCAAGCCGGATCGTTGATCATCGGGTTAAGACGCGCGACGATGGCTGGCAGCGCAATGCGGTCAAGGTGACATAAAGCCGGGGGATCGGGCGCCATGGAGTCGGCTAAGGTATCCTGTGGTTAGCTGGCAAATTGCGAGCCCGTTCACCTGACCCCGCGGATTGACATTACAGGTGCTGCCGGTCAGTGATGACATGACTATTATGTGGGCCTGTTTGTATATTTTGAGTATGAGTTCAGGGCGGGCGAATGCCTGCTAACGCGGTTTTAATCAATATTACGAGGTAGCGTGGTATGGCGGCAGCAACCCGACTCTCCATCAGCGGCATGAGCTGCGCCGGCTGTGTCGCCAGTGTGGAACAGGCGCTGCAGGCGGTGCCCGGCGTCGAGCAGGCCGAAGTGAACTTTGCCGAACACACCGCCACGGTCGAGGGCGAGGTAAGTGCTGACAAACTGGTCGAGGCGGTCAAACAGGCCGGTTACGACGCGGCCGAGATGAAAGGCGAGACGGCCGAGGCCGACAGGGAAGCGGCCGAGATGGCCCATTACCGGCGCCTGTTGCGCAAGACCGCGGTGGCGGCGGTGCTCGGGGTGCCGCTGGTGATCTGCGACATGGGCGGCTTGCTGCCCGCGCTGAATACCGATCCGGGCCAGCCGATCTGGCTGCTGCTGGGGCTGCTCACCCTGGGGGTAATGATCTATGCCGGGGGCCATTTTTTCACCGGTGCCTGGAAGGCCTTTCGGGTGCACAACGCCAACATGGACACCCTGATCGCGCTGGGGACCGGTTCGGCCTGGGTTTACTCGATGGTCGTGGTGCTGTTTCCCGATACCGTGCCGACCCTGGCCCAACATGCCTATTTCGAGGCGGCGGTGGTGATCATCGCCCTGGTCAACCTGGGTGGGGCGCTGGAAATGCGCGCCCGGGGCAAGACCTCCGAGGCGATCCGCCGGCTCATCGGCCTGCAACCGAAGACCGCGCGGGTGGTGCGCGAGGGTAAGGAACAGGATGTCCCCATCGGTGAGGTCGGCCTGGGCGAGACCCTGCGCATTCGTCCCGGCGAGCGGATCCCGGTGGACGGCGAGATCATCGACGGCCACTCCAGCGTCGACGAGTCCATGCTTACCGGCGAGCCGCTACCAATTAGCAAACAGGTAGGCGATGAGGTGGTGGCCGGCACCATCAATGTCAGCGGCACCTTCCTGTTCCAGTCCAAAAGGATTGGTGCCGACACGGTGCTGGCGCAGATCATCGAGATGGTGCGCCGCGCCCAGGGCAGCAAGCCGGCCATCGGCCGGCTGGTGGACCGGGTCGCCGGGGTGTTCGTGCCGGCGGTGTTGCTGGTGGCGGTGGCGACCTTTCTGATCTGGTTTAACCTGGGCGGGGAGGCGCTGCTGAGTCACGCCATCGTCGCCACCGTGACCGTGCTGATCATCGCCTGCCCCTGCGCCCTGGGGCTGGCCACGCCCATCTCCATCATGGTCGGCGTCGGCAAGGCCGCCGAATACGGCATCCTGATCCGCAATGGCGAGGCCCTGCAACAGGCCGGCAGGCTGGAGGCGATCGTGCTGGACAAGACCGGCACCGTCACCGTGGGCCGCCCGACCGTCACCCATCTGGTGCCCGCCGCCGACTCCAGCGAGGCACAGCTGCTGCAACTGGCGGCGAGCCTGGAGCAGGGCTCCGAACACCCGCTGGCGCATGCGATCGTCGAGGCGGCAAAAGAGCGCGAGGTGACTTTGTCCGACGTCCGGCAGTTCGAGGCGATCACGGGGCAGGGGGTGCGCGGTGAACTGGACGGCGAAGTGAGTTACCTGGGCAATGCCCGCCTGATGCAACACCAGGGCATCGATATCAGCGAACTGCAGGAGCGGGTGCAACAGCTGGCCGGACAGGCACAGACCCCCATCTACCTGGCCCGGGGGCAACGGCTGGTCGGCATCGTGGCGGTGGCCGATCCGATCAAGGCCGATTCGGCCGCCGCAGTACAACGCCTGCAGCAACTGGGACTCAAGGTGATCATGCTCACCGGCGACAGCGAGGCGACGGCGCAGGCGGTGGCGCGTCAGGTGGGGATCGACGAGGTGATCGCCGAAGTCCAGCCGCAGGACAAGAACCGGCACATCGAACAATTGCAACAACAGGGCAAGGTAGTGGCCATGGTCGGCGACGGCATCAATGACGCCCCGGCGCTGGCCCAGGCGAATGTCGGCTTTGCCATCGGCAGCGGCACCGATGTGGCCATCGAAAGCGCCGACGTGACCCTGATGCGCGGCTCCCTGCACGGCGTGGCCGACGCCATCGCCATCTCCCACGCCACCCTGCGCAACATCAAACAGAACCTGTTCGGCGCCTTTGTCTATAACAGCCTGGGCATTCCCATTGCCGCCGGGATTCTCTATCCGCTCATGGGGCTCATGCTCAACCCGATGATCGCCGGCGCCGCCATGGCCATGTCCTCGGTCACCGTGGTGAGTAACGCCAACCGCCTGCGCTGGTTCAAATCGGGAGCCCAATCATGATCTGGTTGATCAATCTTGTCGGACTGCTATTGATGATCGCGATCGTCTGGTGGTTCTGGCTGACCAAACCCGCCAGCGTGCAACGTAGCAGTAACAGCGATCAGGTCGACATCCTGGTGGACGACGGCGTCTACACCCCCTCGCGCATTGAAGTCCCCGCCAACCAGCCGATCACCCTGCGTTTTTTACGCAAGGATCCCAGCCCCTGCGCCGAACAGGTGATTTTCAATGATTTCGACATCAGCGCCGAACTGCCCGTCGATGAATACAGGGCGATCACACTGACACCGCAGCAACCCGGCGAATACGACTTCACCTGCCAGATGCAAATGTACCGTGGTACGCTGGTGGTGACCTAATAACAATCCCACCACGAAGACGCGGAGACACGAAGAAGAATATTGTTTGAAAACTTCGTGTCTTCGCGTCTTCGTGGTTAAAATATTTATACAGACACACCAGAAAATGAATATGTTACAGAAAAAATATTGTTCCCCGAGGCATTTCCCCTCGTCCCTCGTCCCTCGTCCCTCGGACCTGCTCTTATGAGCTGGTGGGGCAAGGTCGTCGGCGGGGCGTTTGGCTTCATGCTGGGCGGGCCGCTGGGTGCGCTGCTGGGGGCGGTGCTCGGTCATCAGTTCGATAAAGGCCTGCGCCTGCAGGACCAGCTCGGCGGGCCGTTTCGCCCCGGCGATCAGGAGCGGGTGCAGATGGCGTTTTTTACCGCGCTGTTCTCCACCATGGGCCACGTGGCCAAGGCCGACGGGCGGGTCAGCGAGAACGAGATCGAAATGGCCCGCGGGGTCATGCAGCAGATGCGTCTCGACGAGCAGCAGAAGCGCGCCGCCATCGAGCTGTTCAACCAGGGCAAGCAGTCCGACTTCGATCTGGACGGCGTACTCGAGCAGTTTCGCCAGGAGGCGCGCCGCCGTCGCACGGTATTGCAGATGTTCATGGAGATCCTGATCCATGCCGCCTATGCCGACGGCGCCATGCATCCCGCGGAACAGAACGTGCTGCGTCATATCGGCCAGCGGCTGGGCTTCGGCGGCAGTGCGTTCGAACAACTGCTGCAGATGGTGCAGGCCCAGCGGCAGTTCCACCAGCAACATGCCGGCACCGGCGGCCAGGCGGGGCGCTCATCGGCCGATCAGCTGAAACAGGCCTATGAACTGCTGGGCGTGAGCGAAACTGCCAGCGACAGCGAGATCAAAAAGGCCTATCGGCGGCAGATGAACCAGCATCACCCGGACAAACTGGTCGCCCGGGGCATGCCCGAGGAGATGATCAAGATCGCCAACGAAAAGGCCCAGGAGATCAAGGAAGCCTACGAGCTGATCAAAAAAACACGTGGCAATTAAAAAGCCTGCACGCCGTTTGTGAAATAAAAGCAAACCACGAAGACACCAAGACACGAAGTAAAATCAATATTAAATCCTTCGAGATTTTATGTGTTGCAGTTGTTTTATTTCACAATTGTGCTCAGGACCAGCCCTGCTGTCTCACCACAGAGGACACAGAGGTCTAATCAATATTCTTCTTCGTGTCTTCGAGTCTTCGTGGTTAAGATTTTTCAGCCAAGATATCGCCCGCCGCCGGCAATGGCCACGGTAATCACGCCCAGCAGGGTATTCAGCCCCACCAGCATCCGGATCTGCCCCAGTTTCTGTCCGCCGGTCGGCCAGTCCTGGCTGAGCACAGCCTGTTTGAGCCGGCGATAGGGGGCGAAAAACACATGCAGGTAGATCAGGATCATGATGAGGCCGATGCCGTTCATCAGGTGGACGTAGATCGGGGCGCTGGCAAAGCCGCCGAACAGGGTAAACAGCATCCAGTAACCGGTCAGTAGCAGCAACACGACAGAGGCCCAGACCCAGGGAAAGAACTTGCCGAAGGTGCCGACCCACAGGGTCAGCCGTACTGGCGGCTCCAGTTGCGTGGCGGCCACCGGCCGCAGGCACATGTAGGCAAAAAACATCCCGCCGACCCAGATAACGGCAGAGAGTATATGCAAGGCAATTAACAGACTGTTCATGTTCATAACTCGATTCCTTAGATTTTTGATTGTTTTACCGCGGAGACACAAAAGCCACAATGTTGAGTTTTAAATTCTGAGTTGTAGGATTCAGTTAATTCAAAATTCAACATTCAAAATTATCTCGCCACTTCCTCTCCCGGCGCATGCCGCTCAATCCAGCTGTAGACCCGTTTGACCAGTGTATGGGCCATGCCGTTGAAGAAATGGTCGGCGCCGGTGGCGCGCATTGTAATCCCCTGTAATAAGAAGGTTTTTGTGCCGTGCCCGCCCGCAGAACTGCCAGATGGGGCGCAAATCCGCATTCATGTTGCCACAAAAGGCTGAAAAATCCGATCCGATCAGGTAAAGTCTGCGGTTCATTTTTTCAGCAGGTCGCGTCACGTCGCGGCCGGCGACACTTTAAATATAAACAAGCGAAGAGGCGAACCCATGGCCGATTATCAAATTGCCCCGTCCATCCTGTCCGCGGATTTTGCCCGCCTGGGCGAGGAAGTGGACAACGTACTGAACGCCGGTGCGGACATTGTCCATTTCGACGTCATGGACAACCACTATGTGCCCAACCTGACCATCGGCCCGCTGGTCTGCGAGGCCCTGCGCAAGCACGGTGTGACCGCGCCCATCGACGTGCATCTGATGGTCAAGCCGGTGGATCGCATTATCCCCGACTTCGCCGAGGCCGGCGCCACCTACATCACCTTCCACCCCGAAGCGTCCGATCATATCGACCGCAGCCTGCAACTGGTGCGCGACAGCGGCTGCAAGTCCGGCCTGGTGTTCAACCCGGCCACGCCGCTGGATTACCTGAAATACGTCATGGACAAGGTCGACATGATCCTGCTGATGTCGGTCAACCCCGGCTTTGGTGGCCAGTCCTTCATCCCGGCCACCCTCGACAAGCTGCGCGAAGCGCGCAAACTGATCGACGAATCCGGCCGTGACATCCGCCTGGAAATCGACGGCGGCGTCAAGGCCGACAACATCCAGGAAATCGCCGCCGCCGGCGCCGATACCTTCGTCTCCGGTTCCGGTATCTTCGGCAAGGGCCAGGATTCTGATCCGAATCGCTACGACTCCATCCTCAAGACAATGCGGGAAGAACTGGCCAAGGCCGGTTAATCATAGGACGGACGACATAACGCAGAGTTCGCGGAGGCGCAGAGGCGCAGAGAAATGAATTGTTTTGTTCTGACTCCAAGGCATATTATTCTCCTCCGCGTCTCTGCGACTCTGCGCCCTCCGCGTTTTCATGCAGGAATCTGAAATGTTGAAGAAGCCGGAAATGGTCTTGATCGATGTGGACGGCACGCTGGTGGACAGTGTGCCGGATCTTGCTTATTGCGTGGACGAAATGATGAAACAGCTCGGCATGCCGGAGCATGGCGAGGGAAAAGTCCGCGAATGGGTGGGCAACGGCGTTGAGCGGCTGGTTCGCCGCGCGTTGATTGGTCAGCTGGAGGGCGAACCGGACGAGGCGTTGTATGAAAAAGCCTACCCGGTTTTCCTGGAACTGTACGCCGAGAACACCAGCAAGCGCAGCAAGCTGTATCCCGGTGTCAAAGAGGGACTGGCCTATCTCAAGCAGGCCGGTTACCGCCTGGGCTGTGTGACCAACAAGGCGGAGCAGTTCACCGTACCGCTGCTCAGGACCCTCGGGGTCTATGAGGATTTCGAGATCGTGGTCAGCGGCGACACCCTGGCGAAGAAAAAGCCCGATCCCCTGCCGTTGCTGCACGTGGCCGAATTTTTCGGGGTGAAGCCGGAGCGCGCGCTGATGATCGGCGATTCGGTCAGCGACGTTACCGCCGCGCGGGCCGCCGGTTTTCAGATCGTGTGCATGAGCTACGGCTACAACCACGGCGTGGATATTCGCGAGGCCAACCCCGACGCGGTGATCGACTCCATGGCCGAACTGCCCGATTTACTCAAACAGGCGGCGCGCGGCGCGGCCTGAACCCGACTGTGACCTGAAGATGCAACGCCTCATAGACATTACCGCAAACCGATGGCGCCACTGGTGAGGCAGTGACTCCGGTTTTTGGTATATGATGGCAATTCTTCAGGTGACAGTTTATGAACGAGACACAATTTCAGGCGTACGCCAAACAGGGCTATAACCGCGTCCCGCTGGTGCGGGAGGTGCTGGCCGATCTCGATACCCCTTTAAGTACCTATCTCAAGCTGGCCGATGGCCCCTACAGCTACCTGTTCGAATCGGTGCAGGGCGGCGAGAAATGGGGCCGTTATTCCATTATCGGCCTGCCCTGCCAGACAGTCCTGCGCATCCACGGCCACGACATTCGTCTCTATCACAACGACGAGATCATCGAGCAGGAACAGACCCGCGATCCGCTGGCCTGGATCGAAGCTTTTTATGCCCGCTACCGGGTCCTCGAGGACGACAGGCTGCCGCGCTTCAACGGCGGCCTGGTCGGCTACTTCGGCTACGACACGATTCGCTATATCGAACCGCGGCTGGCAAACTGTCCCAACGACGATGCGCTGGAATTACCGGATATTCTGCTGATGGTCTCCGACGAGATCGTGGTGTTCGATAATCTCTCCGGCAAACTGTATGTGGTGCTCTACGTCGATCCCGGTCAGAGCGGGGCGTACCAACAGGGCCAGGCGCGGCTGGATCAGCTGATCGCCCGCCTGCAGGAGACGCCGCCGCGTCCGCCCAAAACCCGTTCGCTCAAGGTCCACGAAGACGATTTTATCTCCGGCTTCACCCAGACGGGCTTCGAGTCGGCGGTGGAAAGGGCCAAACAGTACATTATTGACGGCGATGTGATGCAGGTGGTGTTATCGCAGCGCCTGTCAATTCCCTACGAGGCGCAGCCGCTGGATCTGTATCGGGCCCTGCGCAGCCTCAATCCCTCGCCCTACATGTTCTATCTGGATCTGGACGATTTTCACATCGTTGGCTCCTCGCCGGAGATCCTGGTGCGGGTGGAAGACGAGACCGTCACTGTGCGCCCGATTGCCGGCACCCGGCCGCGCGGCAGAACCGACGAGCAGGATCGGGCCCTGGAGGCCGAGCTGCTGGCCGATCCCAAGGAGCGGGCCGAGCACCTGATGTTGATTGACCTGGGGCGTAACGACGTCGGCCGCATCGCCGAAACCGGCAGCGTCAGGGTGACCGAAAACATGGCCGTGGAGCGTTATTCCCACGTCATGCACATCGTCTCCAACGTCACCGGCAGGATCAAACCCGGCATATCCAACATGGACGTGCTGCGTGCCACCTTCCCGGCCGGCACCGTCTCCGGCGCGCCCAAGATCCGCGCCATGGAGATCATCGACGAGCTCGAACCGGTCAAGCGTGGTGTTTACGCCGGCGCGGTCGGGTATCTGTCCTGGTCCGGCAACATGGACACCGCCATCGCCATCCGCACCGCGGTGATCAAGGACAAGCAACTGCACATCCAGGCCGGCGCCGGCATCGTCCACGACTCCGTGCCGCGCAACGAATGGGACGAAACCATGAACAAGGGCCGCGCCATCTTCCGCGCCGTCGCCCTCGCCGAAGCCGGCCTGGACGGGACGCATAGATAGAAACGAAGTATTCAACGCAGAGGACGCAGAGGCGCAGAGACGCAGAGAAAATATAATGCAAAGGAGGTGCATATGCATGAGAATGAACTCACAAGAGAGATTATCGGTGCAGCGATAGAAGTGCACCGGGTGCTTGGCCCGGGTTTGCTGGAATCGGCTTACCATGAATGCCTGAAGCATGAATTTGGGATTCGCGGTATTGAATATGAGTCGGAGGTGCCTGTTCCCCTGGAATACAAAGGTGTCGTGGTAGACCAGGTTTATAGAGCTGATTTTATGGTGGATAACAAGGTGATTATTGAATTGAAATCACTGGAGGAAATTAAAGATATACATAAATCACAGGTTCTGACCTATCTGAGATTGACAGGCAGGAAACTTGGGTTGCTTATTAATTTCAGGACGTCATTAATTAAGAACGGTATATATCGTGTTGCAAATAAATTGTAGTTCTCTGCGCCTCTGCGCCTCTGCGTCCTCTGCGTTTTATGCAGGGAGTACCTTATGTTACTGATGATCGACAATTACGATTCGTTTACCTACAACCTGGTTCAGTACTTCGGGGAGCTGGGTGTGGAGGTGCGGGTTTATCGTAATGATCAGATTACGCTGGATGAGATTGCCGGGTTGAAACCGGAGTATCTGGTGATCTCCCCCGGCCCCTGCACGCCCAACGAGGCCGGGGTGTCGGTGGAGGCGATTCGCCGCTTCGCCGGCAAGCTACCCATCCTGGGCGTCTGTCTGGGGCATCAGGCGATCGGTCAGGCCTTCGGCGGCAAGGTGGTGCACGCCGGCAGTATCATGCATGGCAAGACCTCGATGATTTATCATCATGATCTCGGTGTGTTCAAAGGTCTGGCCAATCCGCTGGAGGCGACCCGTTATCATTCGCTGGT
>JBKGZJ010000057.1:0-13661 GCA_046545635.1 Thiohalophilus sp.
AACGCAGAGTTCGCAGAGTCGCGGAGACGCAGAGAAAATAACAATTTTAAATTCTAAATGTTGAATTTTGAATTAAGGGATGTCGATGTACTTCAAAACTCATAATTCAACATTCAAAATTATCTTTTCACCCTCCGCGTCTTCGCGACTCTGCGAACTCTGCGTTATTTACCAGTCTGTTGATTAGAGTTTTTCGGTGTCAACCGGGTGCATGGTGATCAGCATGCCGAGTACGGGATGGTCGAGGTAGTGGACTTCGGTGCTGCGGATCCGCCGCCGCAGTTGTTTGAGCTGGTACACCACGGGTTCATCGGCTTCCTCGATGAAGAATTCAAAACGGCCGATTTTTGGTTCAGTTCGTAATACGATATCGGCATCGACATGCAGATAGCGTGACAGAATGACTCTGATATACGCCTCCAGCTCGCCCGGTTTGCCTTGCAAGGCCGTTTCCGTGTCTTCTTTGTTCTCTGCGGATTCGGGAATGGTCCGGCTCAGACGGACATTGAGCGCCTCTTCATCACTCATACCGGGCTGGCGCCATGCACTGTGCAGCAGCACCCGGCGGGTTGAGGATTCGTCGATTTTCCTGGCCTCTTCGCTCAGCCGATACTGGTCTTTTGGCAAGCTCTTGAAGGTAAGCGAGGGATCATAGTTTTCCGGAATCGGACCCGGAAAGGGGCGGTCAAGTTCTATCATGACTTCTGATTCGGGCAGCCCCTGTTTTACGGAGCTTGGCCAGATTTCACTTTCTCTGTCGTTCGGGTTGAGGTGTTCGAAGATGATCAGTTCGACCTCGTAGTAACGAACCTCCTCCTCGTCGGCGCCCAACGCAGTAAGGGGCAGGAGACAGAGAATCGCCAGGCACAGATATTTTTTCAATGCTATATTCCTTGTAACCATCAGGTGTGTAATGTAACCAATTATACCCCGGCTTGACCAGCGAGAGGTGTTATGGCCGTCAAAGAAGTGCTCAAAATGGGGCATCCGCTGCTGCAACAGGTGGCCGAACCCGTGCGCGAGTTCAACAGCCCCAAACTGGATGCCCTGATTGCCGATATGCTCGATACCATGCACGCCCTGGACGGCGCCGGCCTGGCCGCCCCCCAGATCGGCGTCTCGCAGCGGGTGGTCATCTTCGAGGTGGCCGCCAATCCCCGCTATCCCGACGTGGAGAGCGTGCCGCGCACGATTTTAATCAACCCCGGGATCACGCCGCTGGATGACCGCCGCGAGAGCGGGTGGGAGGGGTGCCTGAGCGTGCCGGGCCTGCGCGGACTGGTGCCACGGTATACCCGTATCCGCTACAGCGGCGTCGATCCGGCGGGTGCCCCCATCGAACGGGAGGTCGACGGGTTTCACGCCCGGGTGGTCCAGCATGAAGTGGACCATCTTGACGGGATTCTCTATCCGCAGCGCATGGACGATATGCAGTATTTCGGTTTCGAGGAGGAACTGATTCAATACGGGGTACCCGGCAGCGGACCGGCGTCACGGGAATAAAGCAAATATAGTTGGCAGACGGCAGTTCGCAGTCGGCAGTTGCCGGTGCGCTACGCCGCGCTTTAATCCGGAGCAACGGTGTTTATGCCAGTCGGGTAGGGTGCGTCCTACGCACCACCATCTCGATACCAGGATGACGGTGCGTGGAACGCACCCTGCCCGGTCTTGCCTCATCGTGAACGCAAAGAAATGACTTTAGATTGCGGCTTTGCGTCATGGCGAAAGACAATTGAATCAAGAATTAAAAGAAACTTCGAATGGGTTTGAATAATGAGTTGGTTGAAAATTATTCACGTCAGTACGGTCGTTATCACGATCAGTCTGTTTATGATCCGCGGGCTGGGTCTGTTCATGAATGCAGGCTTCATGCGTCAGAAATGGGTCAGAATCGTTCCACATGCCAACGACACCGTATTGCTGGTCAGCGGCATCTGGATGGCCGTTCTGATCCAGCAGTATCCGCTGGTACATGGCTGGTTGACTGCCAAGCTGATCGCCTTGCTGGTCTATATCGGCCTGGGATTGATGGTGTTCCGCTTCGCCCGGACCCGGCGCGAACGACTGGCGTACTGGCTGGCGGCGATCCTGGTGTTCGCCTATATGGTCAGCGTGGCGCTGTACCACCATCCGCTGGGGTGGCTTGTCACCCTGTAGAGTTCTATTTCGAGCTCATCATGGGTCATCCATGTTGTTCTGTGGGAGGCGATTTCATCGGCGACCTGTACTTGCGCCATCCTGCCTGTCTATTTGGCCTGTCGCCCGGGTTGATGCCCGGATATCAGCCGATATCCACGCAATCTCCTTCTCGGAATCTTACTGCCGGTCCCCGGCAAACCGCCGGTGGAAAAACCGGATAAGGCCGAGTTGAGTCAGGCGGGCAAGGACGCGCTGGCGAAACTTGAATCCATGAAACCGGCCGATACCGCCAGGCAGGCGGCCACCGCCATACCCGGCGGCGACCCCGTGGCGGCGGCTGGCAAGGCCAGCGATACCTTCGGGCCGGGCGGTGCCGACAAACCCGCCGGCGCAGCTGGCCCCGGCTCGCAGATCGATTTCAAGGCCTGAGCGCAGTGCGATCGATCTGCCGGCCCGGTAGCACGTTTGTGCTATCGGATGTTTGTCACAGACCTGCCCCCGCTACAGTTCGTCACTGAACAGGTGCCGACACTCTTCTGATCAGTCAGTTGTCGTTATTATTCCTTCCCTTCTCTCCAGCGTGTAATATCAACGGTGCCGAACAGAACGTCCGGCATGACGCGACAGGCCATAGCGGTGGAGTAGACAATGGCGGATATCCCGCAACTCTGGCAACAACATTTCCCTGAGCTGGCCGCGGACGATACCCCGGCGATGCAGTCCCTGCGCGAGCACGCCGCTCTGGCACGGCTGCCGGCGGGGCAGCCTGTGTTTCATGTCGGCAATGCCTGTGAGCAATACCTGCTGGTGGTTGCCGGCTCGGTACGCGTGCGGATGATCACCGAAAGCGGTCGTGAAGCCGTACTGTACCGGGTCGGTCCCGGTCAGACCTGTATCCTGACCACGTCCTGCTTGCTCGCGGGGGAACACTATCCGGCGGAAGGGATCACCGACACCGAGGTCGAAGCGTTGACCCTGCGTCGGCGCGAATTCGAAACGGGGCTGGACGGGTCGGCCACCTTCCGCCGTTTTGTCTTCGCCAGCCTGGGCCAACGCCTGGCCGACGTGATCCGACGCATCGATGAAGTGGCTTTCCAGTCAGTGGAACGCCGTCTGGCCCGCTATCTGCTGGCGCATGCCGATTCGCAAGGATGCTTGCATGTCACGCACCAGGATCTCGCCAGCGAACTGGGCAGTGCCCGGGAAGTGGTCTCCCGGCACCTGAAGCGGCTGGAAGCCCGGGGCCTGCTGCGCCTGCAGCGTTCCAGTATCACCCTGGTACAACACGACAGCCTGGCGACACTGGCGCAACACGCTGTGTGACAATGTCACTGAAACCGCCCACCGTTTACCGCATGCTGTGCATCACAGGTTTATTGACACAGGAGAAGCGGTAATGAGCATCAATGAAGGTAGTGTGGATCGAGGCATTCGGGTTGTTGCCGGTCTGGTACTGATCGGACTGACGGTGGCCGGCACTATCGGCCCCTGGGGCTGGATTGGCGTGGTGCCCCTGGCAACCGGCCTGATCGGCTGGTGCCCGGCCTATACACTGCTGGGGTTCAAGACCTGCAAGGTCAAATAACTTCCCTTGCCACACCGGGAGCCGGCATCATGCCGGCTCTTTATTTTAATGTTCACCTTGCGTGCGATCTGTATCTTGAAAGCCTGGGCTTTCCTGTTGTGGGAGGCGCTTTCAGCGGCGACTCTTCGTCGGAGCACCTCACTTATCAAAATGTTCGCCCTGCGGGCGGGCTGAATCTTGAAAGCGGGCTCTCGCGCCCGCGCGGCGAGTGACTTTTCTTACTCGTCTAAGAAAAGTCACCAAAAGAAGGACGCCCGAAAGACGCCGCCGCTTCAGTCATTTCCAATGGCTAAAGCGGTTCCCTGCGCTTCTCGCTCCAGTCGGGCTCGCCCGACGGCACGTCCGTGTGCCGTCGAGCGAGTGGCGGCTTCCCTGCCACCACCCTGACGGGCGATTCCTCCTTCCACTGCGATGCTCGGCAGCGTCTAACGGAGATCAAACACCTGCTAGCCAGAACTAGGGTAAACCCTGATATCTATGATCAGAAAGGTGACAGATTTATTTTCCTTTTAAAGATACAATTTAATCTCTCCATTACTTTCTCCTTTTGCAGTCCATAAGCTTCCCATTTCTATTCTTGACCCGAGATCCGAAGCATAGCGACTGGCATTAACCATCATTTTCTGTTAACTATAGAAACAACTAATCGATTTAGTGGGAACAACATGGCTGACTCGATAAAGGCTATAGCCGATGCGGGAGCTCGATCCCTGACGCCACTTCCCCGGCATTGGCTTCGTGTGACGCTGATCCTGGCCTTCCTTATTCTGGGCGTGTTCCTCGTCTACGCAACCGGTGGAGCCAGCGGAGCATATACCTACGTCATGCTGCTTCCTATCCTGGTTGCCGGGTTTTTCTACGGCGTGACAGGTGGCGTGGCGATAGGCGTTGCTGCTCCCCTTCTGATCGGCCCCTGGATGCCCCTTGACGTGGATCTCGCGACATCACAGACGCTTGAGCAATGGCTGGTGCGGGGGCTGGCCTTCCTGGGTGTCGGGTTTGTCGCCGGGCTACTGTTCACCACCTTGTATCGGCGACAGGCAGTCCAGCTGGAAATGATACGAACGGATCCGGCAACCAATCTTCCCAATCAGGCGGCCCTGCAGAACGATCTCGAAGCTTGTCTGGCGGAATCGGCGGACAATGTTCCCAATCCCGGGGTGGCTCTGATACGGGCCACCGATCTTGCGGAAATCGTGGATATTCTCGGTCTTGAAGGTGCCGATCACGTGATGCGGGAGTGGGCCGAGCAGATCAATCAAACCTTGCCGGAGTTGGGTGGACCCTATCGCTTTTCCAGCTCGCAATTGGCTCTGATTCTGCCTGTGGAGTCAGGAACCTCAAGTCGACGGCTTGCCCGACAAATCCACGATGCCGCCAGAGCTTCGCTGGAGGTGGATGGCGTCCCCGTTCGCCTGGAACCGGCGATTGGGGTAGGCCACGCCGGCCCGGAAACGGGTGTTCAGGCCATGGAGCTCATCCGCCGCGCCCGGGTGGCGCTTCGTCGGGCTCAAATGCTCGACAAGGACTGGGTCAGTTACGAGCCCTCGCTCGAATCGGACAATCGCGAGAGTGTCACATTGATCGCCCAGGCCGAGGAGGCCCTGGCCGTGGGAGAATTTGAACTCCATTTTCAGCCCAAAGTACGCCTCGGTGATCGGCAGCTGGGCGGGGTGGAAGGCCTGATCCGCTGGCGCCATCCGGAGAACGGCTTGATCCCCCCCGGACAGTTCATGCCCAAGCTTGAGCAGACCAGTCTCATCGAGCCTTTCAGCCGCTTCGTGATCCGCCAGGCAGTCGAGCTTGCCCGTAGCGGCCTGGCCACACCGGTGAGTCTCAACCTGGCCACCCGTAACCTGGCCGATTCGGGTATGGTGACCTATCTGCTCGAGACCCTGCGCACTACCGGGACCGATCCCGCCAGCATCATGGTGGAAGTCACCGAAGGCGGCATCATGCGGGAGCCGGAAACCACCCTGGGGCTGCTTCACCAGCTCCGCGACTACGGAGTGGGCGTCAGCATTGATGATTTTGGAACCGGTTACGCCTCCTTTGCCTATCTTCGAAGCATCCCCGCCACCGAGCTCAAGATCGATCGCTCGTTCGTCACCCCGATCGTCGGCGATGAACGCGTCCGGCGAATGGTCAGCGCCATGATCGAGGTGGGCCACGCTCTCGGGATGAAAACCACGGCGGAAGGCGTCGAAACCGAGGCGCAGGCCAGCGTGTTAACGGAACTGGGTTGCGAACTTGCCCAGGGTTTCCTCTGGAGCCCGGCGCTACCGGAAGCGGAGCTCCACAATTGGATCACCAGCTTCGGCGAGGAAAGGGATCGGAGCTGAAAAAAAGATGACCGATTTATTTTCTCTGTGACTGCCGTTCAGGGAATGAAATTTTGCCAGGGGCTTCGCTACTCTGGCATGTCGTCATGCCGGCCTTTATGAAAGGTGCGCCCTGCGGGCGCGTTGGATTTCGACAGCGAGCTCTCGCGGGAGGCGACTGTGTCGGCGACTCTCGCTGGTGCCCCTTGCTTATCTAAATGTTCGCCCTTCGGGCGAGCTTGATCTCGAAAGCGCTGACCCGCCAGCGCGCCTCGGGTTCATCTGACGAAGGCCGTCCATGGCCTTCGCACTTCGTGCAGCCTCCGGCTGTCCAAATTCGTTCCCGACGAATTTGTCTTGCCGACAAGACAATTTTGCCTGGAGCAAAATTGGACGCACTTTAGTGCGCCCGAAGAGGCGGCGTCTGACAGGAATCAAGAGCTCATTAGCCAGAATCGGGGTTAACCCGCATTGAAGTCATTGATAATGATATCTAAGCTGTTAATTATCTGAGAAAGTAGCGAAGAGCACCTGATTGCTGGAAAATGGATTCTGTCGATATTACTCAGGTGCCGGCCATCGTACTGATCCCACTGCCAGGTGAATTTTAGGGGGAGCCAATGGATATATTTACACGCTTCAACCGCAAGTCGATCGATGATCGTCAAATTGACACTCTCATTGGACTTAGTAAGGGAGTATTAGCTGATGGAAAGGTTGATCAGATCGAGGCCGAATTTCTTCAGAACTGGTTAGCTCAAAGCCGGCAGGTAACGGACAATCCAATTATATTGAATTTGTTGGAAAAGGTAGATTCCATGCTTTCAGATGGCGTCCTCGACCAGGAGGAATCTGATGAACTCATGGGTTTGCTCCAAAAAATATCTGGTGAAAAATCCGAGCTCGGTGAATTAGCCAAAACCAGCTCATTACCTGTCAATAAGCCGATGCCCGATATCGTCTTTGAGGGAAATTATTTTCTCTTTACCGGAACCTGCGCTTTTGGAACGAGAAAGCAGTGTCAAGAAGCCGTTAAATCACTCGGTGGGCTGAACGCCAAGGGAGTAACAAAGTCGCTAAATTTTCTGATCCTCGGAACATATGTCACGGATAGCTGGGCACATGAAACGTTTGGTCGCAAGATAGAGAAGGCCATCGACTATCGAGACAAGGGAGTGCCTCTGGCGATAGTAACAGAGGCGCACTGGGCGAAATCCGGTCGCTTGATGTGATTAATCAAAAGGTATCAAAAGGCAACGAAGAGAATAATGAATGATCAACCCTGGCTGCTGGATAAAATCTGATTCCTTCTCCACCTTTTTGCCTTTTTGGTTTCTTAGGATCGGAGGAAAGTAAATGAATCTACAGAAGATATACACCTCATTGCTTACTGCAGACCTTGCTACGGCCGAAGGCTGGTATACGAAACTGTTCGGTCGCGGACCGGATCACCGGCCGATGGACACGTTGGTGCAGTGGGAGCTTTTCGATCAGGGCGGGTTGATGCTTTCAAATAGCGACGAGATCGCCGGCAAAGGCATAATGTTTCTTTATGTCGACGATCTCGCAGCCGAGCGCCGCCGGCTGCAGGGTCTGGGGATCGCGCTCGGGGATGACATTCCGGGCGACTATTCGACGCTGGCGCAGCTGCGCGATCCCGACGGCAACCTTATCACGCTGGCGACGCCGCCCGCCCGGCCTTTCCCACTGGCATGATCACGCCGGAAGAGTAAAATCCGCTGCATGGCGCCTGACAACAGCATGCAGCAGACGGCACTGCGCGCTGCGGCTGATGCTGAGCGTTATGCACTACTAAAATCACATATTTCGGAGTCATAGTCATGACTGAAGATAGAACACTGCGCACCTCAAGAATATTGCCATTTTCACCCAAAGAAATATATGGTGCTTTTGCGTCGGCTGATTTGTTGGCATCGTGGTGGGGGCCTGAAGGCTTTTCCAACACATTTGAAGTTTTTGAGTTTACTTCAGGCGGTCGTTGGAAGTTCGTGATGCACGGCCCTGACGGAAAAGACTATCTTAATGAAAGCGTTTTCGAAGAACTTGTGCCTGATTCAAAAATTGTGATCCATCATGATTGCCCTCCAAACTTCAGGCTTACTGTTCGCCTTACTCCGGAAGGTGAAGGCACTCACTTAACCTGGGAACAAGTTTTTGAAGACGCCGAAACAGTGCAAGCTATCAAACAAAGGGCTGGCCCCGCAAACGAGCAAAACATTGATCGTCTCACGGCTGTGCTAAGCGAAGTAGCCAATCGATAACAAAGCCAGGCATTCACGGGAACAGTATACCTGTTTCTCTGTGTAGACCAGGACCTGATGCCTGGCCACACTAGCCCTGGCCCCTGTTCTTCAGGCCGCTTCCTTCTCCGCCAGCGTCCCCAGCAGATTATTAAGTTCCTCGATCCGATCCGCCGGATCCGGCAGTTCCTTGTTGATGCGCAGTTTTTCCCCACCGTCGAGTTTGTATTCGTTGGGCTGTTTCTGGATCAGTTGAATGATCCGCATGGGGTCGATGTCGGGTTGTTCGACGAACAGGATGCGGCCGCCGGATTCGCCCAGTTCGATCTTGTGGATACCCAGCGGCAGGGCCTTGAGTTTGAGTTCGGTGACGGCGAACAGGTTTTTCACTTCCGGGGGCAGCAGGCCGAAGCGGTCGATCATCTCCACTTGCAGATCTTTGAGTTCCTGCGAATCGGCGGCGTTGGCGATGCGTTTGTAGAGGATCAGGCGCTCGTGGATGTCCGGCAGGTAGTCGTCGGGGATGAGTGCCGGGCAGTGCAGGTTGATTTCCGCGCCGTGATACAAAGACTTGTCGAGTTCCGGTTCGCGGCCTTCCTTGAGGGCCTTGACCGCGCGTTCGAGCAGTTCGGTGTACATGTGATAACCGATTTCCATCATCTGGCCGCTCTGTTCGTCGCCCAGCAGTTCGCCGGCGCCGCGGATCTCGAGATCGTGGGTGGCCAGGGTGAAGCCGGTGCCCAGGGTCTGGATGGATTCGATCGCTTCCAGCCGCTTTTGCGCGTCCTGGGTCATGGCACGGCGCGAGGGGGTGATCAGATAGGCATAGGCGCGATGGTGCGAGCGGCCGACACGACCGCGCAACTGGTAGAGCTGGGCCAGGCCGAAGCGATCGGCGCGGTTGATAACGATGGTGTTGGCCGAAGGGATGTCGATGCCGGTTTCGATGATCGTGGTGCAGACCAGGATGTTGAAGCGCTGGTGATAGAAGTCGGACATCACCTGTTCCAGCTCCCGCTCGCGCATCTGGCCGTGGGCAAAATGGATCGTCGCCTCGGGCACCAGTTCGGTCAGTTTGGTCACCTGTTTTTCGATGGTTTCGATGTCGTTGTGCAGAAAATAGACCTGGCCGCCGCGGCGGATCTCGCGCTGGCAGGCTTCCTGAATCAACCCGTCCTGCCATTCGCTGACGAAGGTCTTGATCGCCAGGCGCCGGGCTGGCGGGGTGGCGATGATGGAGAGATCGCGCATGCCGGACATGGCCATGTTCAGGGTGCGCGGGATGGGCGTGGCGGTCAACGTCAGCACGTCCACTTCCGAACGCAGCGCCTTGAATTTATCCTTCTGGCGTACGCCGAAGCGATGTTCCTCGTCGATGATCACCAGCCCCAGGTTTTTGTATTTGACGTCGTTCTGCAGCAGCTTGTGGGTGCCGATGATGATGTCGATCTTGCCGGCCTCAAGATCGTTTAACAGGCGCTGTTGTTGTTTTTGACTGACAAAGCGCGAGACGGCTTCGACCCGCACCGGCCAGTCGGCGAAGCGATCGCGAAAGTTCTCCAGGTGTTGCCGGGTGAGCAGGGTAGTGGGGGCCAGTACCGCGACCTGCTTGCCATCCTGTACCGCGATAAACGCGGCGCGCATGGCCACCTCGGTCTTGCCGAAACCGACATCACCGCAGACCAGGTGATCCATGGGCTGATCGGCGCGCATGCTGTGGATGACGTTGTCGATGGCCTGCTGCTGATCCGGCGTTTCTTCAAAGGGGAAACCGGCGGCGAAGGCGCGATAGTGGGCCTCGTCGATATGATAGGCGTAACCGTGGCGGGCCGCGCGCCGGGCATAGATATCCAGCAGTTCGGCGGCCACGTCGCGCACCCGCTCGGCCGCCTTGCGCCGCGCCTTCTCCCACTGGCCGCTGCCCAGCTTGTGCAGCGGCGCGGTCTCAGGCGAGGCGCCGGTGTAGCGGCTGATCAGATGCAATGAGCTGACCGGCACATAGAGCTTGTCGCCGCCGGCGTATTCCAGGGTCAGAAACTCGGTGTCCTGGCCGTTCAGTTGCAGGGTCTGCAGGCCTTTGTAGCGGCCGACGCCGTAATCCTCATGGACCACCGGCGCATCCACGGTCAGTTCCGCCAGGTTGCGCACGATGGCGTCACTGTCGCGATCCGCGGCCTTGCGACGACGTCGCTGCAAGACCTGTTGCCCGAACAGCTGGGTTTCGGCGATGACCGCCAGTGGCGGGTCGTTCAGCAGCAGGCCCTGATCCAGCGGCGCCACGGTGATGGCCAGTTTTTCGTCGCTGTCAACAAAGGCCTGCCAGCTGACCACCTCGCGGGGGCGAATGTGATAGTGCCCCAGCAGTTCCAGAATGTATTCCCGCCGGCCGGTGGTCTCGGCGGCAAACAGGGTACGGCCGGGGAAGCTGTCCAGAAACTGTTTCAGCTGGCGGGCCGGCTCGGCGGCGCGCACGTCCAGATTCAGCGGCGGCGGCGCGGCGGTGGCGAACTGAACCGCCGACTCATCCTCGAACTTGAAGCTCTGCAGCGCGACCCGCGGGTGCTGTTTGAGGCCGGCGAACAGCTCCGGGACCGGCAAGAACAGCTCGCCCGGGCTGAGCAGGGGGCGCTCCTGATCGTGACGCAGTTGCTCGTAACGGTGGCCCACCTCGGCCCAGAAGCCTTCGGCGGCCTCCTCAAGCCCGGCCTCGCCCAGGAACAGCGTCTCGCCCGGCAGGTAGTCGAACAGGCTCGCCATCTGCTCGTGAAACAGCGGCAGGTAGTATTCGATCCCGGCGCTGGCCAGCCCCTCGCTCACATCCCGGTAGACCCGGGCCTTTTGCGGATCGCCCTCGAAGCGGGCCCGAAAGGCCTGGCGAAAACGGGAGATGGCCTCCTTGTGCAACGGATACTCGTGGGCCGGTAACAGGCGCACCTGCTCGACCTTGTCGGTGGAGCGCTGGGTTTCCGGGTCGAAGATCCGGATGCTTTCGATTTCGTCGTCGAACAGCTCGATGCGGTAGGGCACCTCGCTGCCCATGGGAAACAGATCGAGAATGTTACCGCGTACCGCGAATTCGCCGTGCTCCATGACCGCCGAGACGCACTGGTAGCCGGCCGACTCCAGGCGCCGGCGCATCTCATCCAGTTGCAGCGTCTGGCCAAGATCCAGCATCAGGGTATTGGCCTGCAGATAGTCGGGCGGCGGCAGGCGATGCATCAGGGTCTGGACCGGGATCAGCAGGATGCCCTGCTGCAGGTCGGGCAGGTGATACAGGCTGGTCAGGCGCCCGGAGATGATGTCCTGATGGGGCGAGAAGACATCGTAGGGCAGGGTTTCCCAGTCCGGAAAATTGAGAATCGGCAGTTCGGTGTCGGCCAGATAAAAGCGCAGCGCGTATTCCAGGCGCTGGGCGGCGGCCGTGTCGGCGGCGATGACCACCAGCGGCCCGGGGTGCTCACGGGCCGCCCGGGCGATGACCAGCGCCGGGCTGTTGCCATACAGCTGGCCCCAGCGGGACAGCTCGCCGGGGCGACGGGGCAGTGGCGGGTGAAACGGATTGCACAGGGCGGCGTCTGACATGCGAACGGTTGGCGGCTGACCACGGCAAAAAACAGGGCGGCCATTTTAGCGGGATCGGCCGCGGATGTGAAAACGCTTCGCGCCGATTATGGCCGGGTTTCAGCGAATATCATCAATAGACAGTTTTTTGTCCATGATATTGGGCGTGATCAGCCCGTAGCCCTGCTGCTGCCAGTGCACCAGTTCGGTGATGGCCGAGGGGGCCAGTTTGATGAAATCCTGAAAGTCGTCGGTGCTGTAGTCATAGTCCTTGGCCGCCAGGCCGCAGACGATGAATTCCACGCCCAGCTGGTCGTAGTACTTCATCCGATCGACCGCCTCCCTGTACTTTTCATAATTGTGTTTGGCGACGGTGACAATCTCGGTGCCGTGAATGATGACCTTGATGCTCATGAATTCGGGCGAATAGTTATACGGCGACTCGCCCAGCGGGTTGATATAGGAGCGCACCCAGTACAGGGCCGAGTTGATCTTCTCCGGGTGATCGAAATAAAAATCGAACACCACCCTGGGATCCTCGTACGGGGTTTTGACAACCTCCCCGCTATGCGCGGGGCTATAGAACAGCAGCAGGGCGGGCAGCAGAACAAGAAGACGGGGCATGACGGCTCTCCTTTAACGGGGCCTGTATAACCCAGTATAGAAGAGAGAGGGCCGAGTAACGAGGTACGAGTGGCGAGTAAAAGCGCTGTTAACAGAAATAATTATGTCTTGTTAAGCGTAATGTTATTTCTTCGGGCAAAAGAAAAGGGCCGGGAACGAGGATGATACAAATCCTCGTCCCTCGGCCCTCGTCACTCCGTCCCTGTGTTTTCAGAAGTGCAGATAGACGCCGGCAAAGGGCCCCTCGAATTTCATGTTGGAATCGACATCATCCATATCGTCCAGCTCCAGCTCCAGTGAACGGTAGCCGGCTTCGATGCCGAGCAGGTAATCCGTGGTGTAACTGATCTTGGCAGTGATATCGGTGAGACTGTTGTCGCCCACGCTCAGGGTGCTGCCTTCGGCACGCAGTTCCACGCCGGGCCAGGGAGAGGCGCCCACGGCCAGGTACCCCATCGGCACCACGCCGTCGAAACTGTTATGCACGGTACCGTCATCGCCGGTTAATGTGGCCTCTGCGTCGACCATCTTGGCAGCCAGCCCGAAATCGAAGCTGACGATGTTGTCCAGCAACTGCCAGTACACGGTCACGTCGGTGTGATCCAGCACCAGCTCGGAGTCGATCTGCTCGGAGGTATTGTAGTCCTTACCACCGTAGGTGAAGCTTGAGTTGATCGTGCCCGAACCGCTGCTGGTCAGACCGGTCCGCATCACCTTGACGTTGGGGATCAAGGGCACCGGATGTTCGAAGAGGGCATAGAAGTAGCCTTCCTGGTCGGATTCCAGGTTCAGACCGTCCTTGAGGTCCGCGTTGTGGTCGCTGTCGGCGGACTGGTAGCGGATATAGCCGCTGGGGTCGTGGTCCCACATACCGGCGCCGGCGCGCAGGCCGATAAAGTCAGCGAAGGCGGACGAGCTTACCGCCAGCGCGGTCAGGATAGTGGCAAGTTGACGTAACATCATGATCGGGTTCCTTATCGAATTGTCGGTGAATTCCCGGTTGAATCCGGGTTAATTATTGGCTTATTGACACGTGATGCAAGGAGTTTATCGCGGATTTGTGCGGTTTTCACGAAATAACATGGCACGGCTACTGCTGCAGGGTCAATGTGTTGTCTTTCTGGTTTATTTCCAGCTGGCGCAGGAAGCTCATGCCGAGCAGAATTTCGT
>JBKGZJ010000058.1:0-13270 GCA_046545635.1 Thiohalophilus sp.
GGTCGGATCATGATGGGCATTGAATATTCACCACTGTGCGGTGGGTTGCAAAGGGGCTAGGTGCTAGGGGCTAGGGGCTAGAGATGCAGGTCAGGTTGCGCGCAGCGCTACCTGACATTCTCCGTATTGGCAGGGGTGTCACACAGGCTGACGCCAGCGTGACCTACAGGAATAGCCAGAACATAAACCGGGTATGAATTTGGAACCGAGGTGTAGGTCAGGTTGCGCGCAGCGCTACCTGACATTCTCCTGGAGATCGATCAGGGCGATTTGCGGAAGGAATAGTACTTGTGGCCCAGGTAACTGGTGACGGCGGGGATGGCCAGGCCGATGAGATGGGCGACTTCGGGGGCGTAGAAGGTGTAGTCGATGGCGGGGAACAGGTATTCGGCCAGCCCCACGCTGATCAACCAGACCTGTACGACGGCCAGCAGGTTGACCAGGGTAAAATCGCGCAATTCGTGCCAGTGATGGCGCCCGCTTTTCTCGAATACGTAGATCTTCGACAAAATAAAGGCGGTCAGCATCCCCACCAGGTAGGCAAGGACGACCGCCAGCCGATAGCCGACCCACTCGTTGATAATAATCCGCGAGACGAAGTTCACCAGCGCGGCGAAACCGCCGACGATCAGAAACTGCATGAATTCGGTGCGGATTGCCTTGGCCATCAGTCCACCATTTTCGCCAGTTGCTTGCCCAGCTTGACGCTCTCGGCAATAGAGCGGTCCTCCGGGTAATAATAGGAGGTATCGGCGATCAGCAGATTATCGATCGTACCGCGAATCAGCGGCAACGTTTCCGCAAAACCGGGCTGGCAGATGGGTTGCGCATAGGCATAGCGCGAGGCATTGACAGAAATAATGTCCTCATCGTCCAGCTCGGGGTTGAGCTTCTTCAGATAACCGGTCGCCTCGTTGATAATTTTCTCGTCACTCCAGCTGAACTTCGGATGCGATTGCGGCATGTAATACGGCACATAAACCACGTTGTCCGGCAGCGGCCGCAGGTTGCTCATTTCGATAATGCCGGGGATATCGAACTCGGGATCACTGATGTTGAGCCAGAAATTGTCGGTGACTGGTTTTTTCAGCTTATAGATCAGACAGACCACGCCGATATTCTGCACATTGCGGTAACGCTCGAGCTGTTCTTCCGGCAGGTCGGGTATCAGGCGCGGAATATACTGTAACGGGATGGTGCTGATGACCTGGTCATAGTTTTCGAGCCCACTGTTGAGTTCAATGCCGGTAACCCGATCGTTTTCGATGCGGACATTCCGGACCGGCGTCGACAGATGGATACGGCCGCCCTGCTGTCTGATCCGTTCGGCCAGTGCATTGAGCAGGGTCTCCGAGCCGCCTTCGATGTAGCCCAGCGACTCCTGAAAGATGCTGCGCCGTGACTGGCCGACCCGGCGAATCCGCGCCCAGATCCAGGCGGCCGACAGGTTATCGGTATAGTCGTGAAACTTGAGTCGGAACAGCCGATCCCAGAGCACTTCGTAGGCCTTCTTGCCGCTGCCCTTCTTGAGCCAGGTGACCGCATCGAGATCGTCCAGATCCCGCCAGTTCTCCTTGTTCCGTTTGGAAGCGAAGAACATGTGCGCGCCATAGCGCAGACGCGACAGCAGGTTGAGATGGGGAAAGGTCAGCAGCGAGATCGGATCGCCCCAGCGATGCAAATGGCCGTGATAATAATAGCCCATCTTCGTATCGACCCAGTGCAGCTGGTCCGCCATTCCCAGTTCGTCGAGCAGTTCAAACAGCGGCTCGTCGGGCCGGCAGACAAAATGGTAATAGCGCTCGATGCTCAGCCCGTCAAAATCAAAATGAGCCGACATGCCGCCGAGGCGATCGTCGAACTCATAGAGATCGACCTGATGGTTCTGTCTGGTCAATTCATAGGCGACCGCCAGGCCCATGGGACCGGCGCCAATGATCGCGATTTTGCTCATAACACTATCCTGTAGATAAAAGTTGGCAGTTGGCAGTGTGCAGTTGACAGAAAATTGAACTTCCCGGCTTCCCTGAAAATGTCAGGTAGCGCTGCGCGCAACCTGACCTACACTGTCTCTGCTAACTGCCAACTAATTAAACTTTTTACAAAAAATATTACTCTGCGTCTTTGCGCCTCTGCGGCCTCTGCGTTATTTCCCAGTGCCCACGAATAAAAGCAGGGCTAAAATTCCAGCACATATTTGCTATAGGTGGTATCGGTACAGGTTTCCCGGATCGCCTCTTCGAACGGCGTGGCCGGGACCCCGAAAATCTCCCACCACGGTATCAGCTCGAATTCGTCGTGGGCCACCAGCGCCTCGAGCTGCTGGGTGGTGAACGGCGGGTCGCGATCGAACAGAGCATAAAACCAGAGCAGAAACCAGAACAGCCGGTAGGGGATATGGACAATCCAGGTGCGCAGTCCCTGGACCCGTTTGATGGTGCGGATGATATCCACATAATCGACTTTCTCGCGGCCGGTTATATTGAAGGTCTCATTCCGCCGGCGTTGTTGCATGGCGCTGATGATGATATTGCAAAAGTCCTTCACATACAGCGGCTGGCGCATGAAGCGGCCGTGCGAGGGAATGGGAAAGATCGGGGATTTTTGCATAAAGCGCGACAGCCAGCCCAGGTGCTTGCGGTCGAACCAGCCAAACATCAATGTCGGGCGCAGAATGACATAAGGGATACCACATTCCTCGACCAGTTTTTCCTGGGCTTTTTTGCTGTTGGTATAAAAGTCATTGGCGACCGATTCGACCACCGAGGAGCTGATATGCACGATACAGGGTACGTCATATTGTTTGCAGGCGTCGATCACATGCCGGGTGGAGTGAATGTTGTTACGAATGAACGGTTCCTCGGTGAGGGCGCCGATCTGCGCCTGCAGCATGATCGCCACGTCGGCGTTCTCAAACTGTCGCTGCCAGGGCCCGCTTTCAGCCAGATCCGCCTCGATGACCGTGATGTCGGGATGCAGTTTGGCCAGCATGCGGGTGTTATGCGGGTGTTTGTCGATGCCAACCAGATTGGTAAAGCCGGCCTGCTTTAAAAACACGACCAGGTTCTGGCCCACCAGCCCGGCCGCGCCGGGAATGATGATCTTGCTTTGCTTGTCCACTACAGTGACAGCCTCTTGAAGATGAACTCGGGGATGAGCTTGATGATCAGCATGATGTAACGCCAGAAAAAGGGCAGATAGACGACGTCCTTGCGTTTGTCCACGGCGTGCACGATACCATCGGCGACCACTTCCGGTTTCACCCATAACAGGCCTTTGGGGAAGTCCCGGGTCATGGGGGTGTCGACAAAACCCGGCTTGATGGTCAGCACCTGTACCCCGGCTTTGTGCAAGCGGTTGCGCAACCCCTGCAGGAAGATTGTCAGCGCGCCCTTGGCGGTACCGTAGATATAGTTACTCTGGCGACCGCGATCCCCGGCCACCGAGGAGATGACCGCGAGGGTACCGGATTGTTGTGCTTCGAAACGATTGGCGACCAGAGTCAGCAGGGAGAGGACGCTGAGACAGTTGGTTTGCAATTCCTGTTGTGCCAGGGCAAAGTCCTGTTCGCCCGCCTGCTGGTCGCCAAGGGTGCCATAGGCAATCACGACGATATCCAGACCGCCAAGTTGTTTTTCCGTGTCAACCAGGAGGGCTTCGTGCCGGGTGATGTCATTGAGATCGATGTTTTGCCATTCGGCCTGTTGCGCGCCGCGGACGAGGAGATCCTCGCCGACGCGTTTGAGCTTTGCTTTGTCGCGGGCGACCAGCATCAGTTGTGCGCCCCGTTCGGCATAGCGGCGGGCGACCTGTTCGGCAATGGCCGAGGTGGCCCCGAGAATCAATATCCGTGTCATATCTGCGCGCCCTGTTGAGAGACCCGACGCCAGAAGCTGGAAGAGAAAGCCGGGTCGATATATTGTTGAAAGGTTTCCCAGTCAGGATAGTAGTGCTGAAAGGCTTCGGGTGACATGCGCGCATCCTTGGCCGGATAGACCGCGCCGTCATTGGCGACGGTAATGCCGTCGAGTCGTTCGAGCAGCTCCAGGGTCTTGCGGCCGCGATTGGCAAAATCCAGCGCCAGGGTCACACCGGGACGTGGAAAAGAGAGCAGGCCGGGCGAAGGGATATCACCGAATTGTTTCAATACACTGAGAAACGATCCCTGGCCGCTGTCGGCGATGGTTTTCAGCAGCTGGGGCAGGGCGTGGTGAGCGTTGTCCTGCGGGATTACACACTGGTACTGGAAAAACCCGCGTTTGCCATACAGACGGTTCCAGTGTCCGATTTTATCCAGTGGATAGAAGAACGGATCAAAGTGGACCAGCGATTCGCTTTTCAACGGTTTGCGATAATAGCCCTGGTTAAACATTTTCACCGTAACGTGATTGAGCAGAAATCCCGGCGGAGTCAGCGGCAGGTTGAAACGGGTGCGCCGGTAGTCGGTCGGTTCTTTTTGCTTGAGCCGGGCATCGGCATGATTGCCACGATAGAAAATACCCCGCCCCAGTTGCTTGCCTTTGGCCAGGCAATCGATCCAGGCCACGGTATATTCCCAGTCCTGATCCGATTCGGCACTCAGGGTGAAAAAAGCATCCAGATTTTCAAAGCGCAGGGCCTGCTGTTGAATGGCGGTACTTTTGATCTTTTTCAATTTGATCTCTGCCCAGACGATCAGGCCGGTCAGCCCCAGCCCGCCGATGGTGGCTTTGAACAGGTTTTTGTTCTTGCCCTGGCTACAGTCATGAACTGCGCCGTCGGAACGGCGCAAGCCCAGTCGATTGACGTGACAGCCGAAGGTGCCGACCCGGTGATGGTTTTTGCCGTGCACGTCATTGGCGATGGCGCCGCCAATGGAAACAAACCTGGTACCGGGCGTGACCGGCAAAAACCAGCCATGGGGGACGATGAGATTGAGTATCTCGGCGAGGGTGACCCCGGCTTCGCAGCGCAGAATTCCGTTTTGCGGATCGAACTGGATGAATCGGTTGAGTTCGCGGGTATCAAGCAGGATGCCGGACTGATTGAGGCCGACATCGCCGTAACTGCGGCCCTGGCCATGGGCCAGCAGGGAGACACCATCGTTATCGGGCCAGGCATCAGAATCCCAGTGCAGCCGATAGAGCTCCTGCTTGACATCGGGGTAACGACCCCAGGAATAGTCTTGCGTCATAATCTCAAAGTGCCAGTGACAGACAGACGGCAACCAGCAGGGCGACAACATAACTGGTTCGATCGTGGATGGCGAACAGGACCGGATCTTCGTGCAACACACCGCGATGGGCGAGCAGCCAGATACGGCTGATCCAGTAGAGTATCGCGATGGCCACCGGCCATAGCCATAACGGTTGATCATACAGATTGTCGGCTTGCAGATCATGGATGTAGAGCACCATGATAAGCACCGCGATATAACCACTGCTGATTCCGAACAGACTGACCATGGGCAGATCGCCGGTATGATAGCCGCGGGTGGTCTGTTTGCCTTCCGGTTTTTGCTTCAGGTTATACAGCTCGGAAAAGCGCTTGCTCAGGGCCAGACTGAAAAAAATGAACATGGAAAAGGCCAGCAGCCAGTGCGAGAGCGGGACGCTGATGGCAACCGCGCCGGCGATGATACGCAGGGTATACAGGCTGGTCAGTGCCAGCACATCCAGCAAGGCCAGCGGCTTGAGAAACAGCGAATAGGTAACAGTCAGCAGCAGATAGCCCAGCAGTACCCACATGAAGTTGGTGTTGACCGTGCTGGCAACGGCAAAGGCCATCGCCAGCAACACCGGGATCATAGCGATACCCCATGATAACGGCAGCAGGCCGGCGGCGAAGGGCCGGTGGCGTTTTTTATGATGCAGGCGATCGGCTTCCAGATCGATGAGATCGTTGACCAGATAGATTGCCGAAGCGGCGCAGCCAAAAGCGACAAAGGCCAGCAGGCTGGTGACCACCGGCCCGCTCGACTCCCAGCGATGGGCGAGTATCAGTGGCACGAATATCAGGGCGTTCTTGCTCCACTGGTGCAGGCGCATGGCCCGCAACAGCGCCTTGAAGGTATCGGCGGCGCCCGGCCGGGGGAAGCTGCGTTCCAGCCCGGTCATCGCCGCCACCCGACGGCTCAGCCCCGGCCCGGTGTTGACCGCGATGGCGCCGCCCGCCCGGCGCCAGACTTTCATGTCGACCGTGGCATTGGCCGCATAGACAAACCCCTTTTCGCCGAACTGTTCGACCAGTCGGGCGGCTTTATCCGCACCGGAGAGATTATGTGTCGCATCGCTGGCCAACACGCCGTCGAACAGGCCGATATAGTCGGCCACCGCCCCGGCAATCTGTTGGTGGGAGGCGGTCACCAGCCACAGCGGCCGGCCGCGCTGCTTTTCCGCCTGCAGAAATTCCAGCAGGGGCTGATTGTAGGGCAGGGTATGCGGATCCAGCCGAACATGGTCGCTTACCCGTTGCTTGAAGGCGGCTTTGCCGCCGAACAGCCACAGCGGCAACAGCAGCGCCAGCCAGGGGCGCTCGGCCAGCAGCCGCAGGCACGCCTCCCACAGGGTGTCGCTGTGCACCAGCGTGCCGTCCATATCGACAGCCAGGGGTAACAGGGGTGTTTCGTTCAAGGGGATATCCGGGTCAGAAGTCGGGGTCCGTGATCGTTATACCTGCATTTTATCTGATTGATTTTACATGGCAAATAAAACCGCCCGGGGTGTGAGCGGGCCCGCCAGGGATTGATAGTGGGGCTATTGAGCCTAAAGTTGCCTGAAGGGATTGTCGTTAACCCCGATAATACGGGCGAGAGCCAGGGGAAACACCATGAACAGGTCATTTCGGTCACAGTATCGGCAAGCGCTTCGGCACCGCGGGGCAACCCTGTTGCTGGGCATCCTCATCGGTCTGTTTGCCCTGCAATCGGCCCGGGCTTTGACGACGCCGGTGCCGGGGGATACTGTCGCCCCGGCGCTGAGCGTTCCGGGGCTGAATCAGGCCGTGGGAGGGCGCGCGTTCCAGGCCGGCCTCGTGGCCTTTGAGCAGGAAGAATATACGCTGGCACGGCGTCAGTGGGTCCCGATGGCCCGACTGGGACACGCCGAGTCACAATTTTATATGGGCCTGCTGCACGATGTTGGTGTCGGTATCCGCCCCGATGCCCGGCAGGCCATCCGCTGGTACCGGCTGGCCGCTGAGCAGGGGCTTCCCGAGGCCCAGCAGAAGCTGGCGCTGGCCTATGCGCGGGGTGAGGGTGTGGCCCGGGATATCTCCCGGGCGTTACGCTGGTGGTTGCGTGCCGCCCACCAGGGCAATACCGATTCCCAGTACAACCTCGGCGTCATCTACGCCCTGGGCCACGACGGGATCGCTCGCGATCCGCACAGGGCCGCGCACTGGTGGCGGCAGGCGGCCATTGGTGGGGATCCCATGGCCCAGTACAACCTGGGAACGTTTTATGCCAACGGCGAGGCGGGCCAGACGGACCTGTGCCAGGCGCTGCACTGGTGGCGTAAATCGCAGCGCAATGGCCTGCCCCAGGCCGATGATGCTCTGGCCGCCCTGCGGCACCGGTTTGATTCAGAACATTGCCAGGTTACTGGACGGTGAGCAGTCCCAGTATTTGCCACATCTGCATCCCGTCACGGTAATAATACAATTTCTCCGGTGGATAACCATGCTTCAGCAGGGCGCGGATGGCGCGCGGCGACTGCCCGCACCAGGGGCCGTTACACCAGAGGATTAACTCTTTGGCGTCGCTGAAATCCCAGATTTTGTTCACTTCACCAGCGGCGAGCAGTTTCTCGACCAGGCCGGGTTCGTTCTGGCGTTTTGTCACACCCAGTTGTTCAAACGTGCTGGCAAGCTCGGGATCGCTGGTTTCCTTCTCGAACTCGGTAAAAGGGATATTGATGGAGCCGGGGATGGTCCCCTTCTGGTGCCAGGAGGGAAGCCGGGCATCGACGAGCAGGCCGTTGCCATCGCGTAGCTGGTTTTCCATAAATTCGAATATCTCCACTTCACCGACCGTTTTAATCTCCGGCGCCACCTGGATGGGCTGTATACAAAACGGCGGGCAGGGGCGCGAAGTTTTCGCAAAACTGCCGGTCAGCGCGTGAGCTTCATCCTGGATTCGCTGGAGGCGAATCTCCTTTCCGTCGTGTTGAACGTCAATATAATCCCGGTTCGGCGTTAATCCGACATCCAGGGCAAAAGCCGAGTGGACAAGCAGATAACCGGCAACGATAAAAACAAGTGATTTCATGTTCAGTTCCCCTTCTGTCAGCTATTTGTAAGCTATTTGGATAAGGAAATAATCTGGTTACGAACCACCTGAATGGCGGGTGATTTCAGGTAGGTTTTGTAGACCAGCGACTTTGAGGTGGGATCCAGCTTTTTATAGAAAACATAACTGGCGTAATAATTTTGTTTGAGTATGGTTTCGAACTCATCACGTTCGAGTCCTGCCTGGAGATAATCGAGTGACTGGCTGTCGATATCCCAGGCTGACTTCGGCGGGTCAACCGACCCGGCACTTTCGAGTTCACGGGTGGCGATCTGGCCGCTGTCGTCGACCTGGGTAGTCCCCGCCTCGTCCGTCAGTCCCTGAAGATAATTGTGTTGCCCGGAAAATGGTGTTGTGCTGTTGGCAGCCGGTTTATCATCGGCGTCGGCGGCCCGGCTGTCTGTCTCCTCTTGATCGACCTCGGTTGCCGTCGCCTCGCTTTTGAGTTGATTGAGATAGCTGTCATCGGCCCCGAACAGTGGTGCGCACAGACCGAACAACCCCAGAAGCAGACCGGTACGGGCAAGGTGTCCGGTCATCCCCCATGCAAATGTCATAGTTTTCTCCTCCGGGAGCTCCAAGGGGAATCCCTTATGAGTCATACGGTTAATGATGACTGAAATATCGACAGTGCGAAAAAAAACCTTTAGAGCTAAAGGTTATAAGCGAGGGGAGATTCTCAAGTGTTTGATCTGGATCAACTATTTCTTGATTGGGGCGATATTGGCGTCTTCTGACGGGGCGTGACTGGCCAGCATTTCGCCCAGAATCAGTTCCATGGCCTCCAGGGTACGGTTCATGACCAGCGGCCCGTGCATATGATAGAGGCGAATGCGGCAGGGGATCGGCTCGTGCAGGCTGTTGCGGTGGGCGATCTGGAAATCGGTCCAGGCGACCACCGGCACGTCGTTCAGAACCCGGTCGACGATGATCCAGGCGTCCTTTTGCAGGATGAGATCCAGGTGCTTGAGGCGGGGAATGGCAAAGCGCAGATCCTCGCCCAGGCGTTTGAGCGCGACCTGCACATCGTTGTAGTAAATGGCGGGCAGTTCACCGTCGCGGTATTCAAAAACCGGCACGTCATCCAGTCGACGATACATGGTGCCTCCTGTGCTGGCCCTGTCCTGCCAGGTTTACACCCGGAACCGGAATTTTAGTGTTCGTCTTGCAGATCCATGTGCGGATCCCAGCCTGCCTCACGGGCGCGCTGCACGGCTTCGTCCTGAATACGCATGAACTTCTCGCGCAGGTCATCCGGCAGGTTGGAAACCTGAAATCCGTATTTTTCCCATTCGCTGTTGACCTTGCCCCACAGATCATCGATACCCTGCGGCAGCCAGCCTTCACAGGTTTCCGTCTCGGGGATCAGACCGAACACCCAGGCATCGCGAATGATCTTGCCGGTATCGGTCATGCCGCCATTCATGTCGTTATAAATGCCCACATATTTTTTGGCTTGCATTGAATTGCGGTTACTCATCAGTATTCCATTCCGTCGTCTGTTGCATGAAATTCAGATCACATGGTGATCAGTATAGGATAAGGTCGGGAGCCGGGCGATAACGAAACCGGTGTATGATCCGCACACGGCGGATCACCCTCGTTACTCGGCCCTCGTTACTTCTGGCTGGGCGAGTTGTTGCTGGATGTCCCGCGCGGTCTGCAGCGCTTCATCCAGGGTGGGCGCCAGCACGTTGAAATGGCCCATCTTGCGCCCGGCGCGCGCTTCGCGCTTGCCGTACAGGTGCAGTTTGGCGTTGGGCCGGGCAAACAGCGGGCGCCAGTCCGGCGGCACCTGCGCCTGCCACAGATCGCCGAGCAGGTTGATCATCACCACGGGGGAGAGCAGGCGGGGATCGCCCAGCGGCAGGCCGCAGACCGCGCGCACCTGCTGTTCGAACTGGGAAGTGAGTGTGGCATCCAGGGTATAGTGGCCGCTGTTGTGCGGGCGCGGGGCGATTTCGTTGACCAGCAGCTCGCCTCTGGAGACAAAGAACTCCACCGCCAGCACGCCAACGTATTCCAGCGCCCCGGCGATGGCGGTGGCCGCCTCCCGCACCTGTTGTTCCAGGTCGGTGTCGATGCGCGCCGGCACCAGGCTGACATCCAGAATACCGTGGCGGTGCACATTTTCGGCCACCGGATAGCAGCGGCTCTCGCCATCGATCCCGCGCGCCACCACCACCGAGACTTCCAGATCGAGATCGACCCGCTGTTCCAGCACGCAGGGATTGTTGCCCAGTGCCTGCCAGGCCGCGGCCAGGTCATCGCCGACGCCGACCGGATACTGCCCCTTGCCGTCGTAGCCGAAGCGGGCGATTTTCAGGATCGCCGGGGCGGGCACGGCGCGGGCCGCAGCGTCGAGATCGGCGGGTTCCCGGATCACCGCAAACGGCGCGGTGGCAAAGCCGTTGTCATGTAAAAAGGTCTTTTCGCTGATCCGATCCTGGGTCAGGGTCACGGCGCGGGCGCCGGGCCGCACGTCGCAGTGGCTGGCAAGGTATTCCAGGCTCTCGGCGGGAACGTTTTCGAATTCGGTGGTGATCGCATCACAGGTCTCGCTCAGATACCTGAGCGCGGTTTCGTCCAGATAATCGGCACAGACATGATCGCTGGCGAGCATCCCGGCCGGGCTGTCGGGATCGGGATCCAGTACGACCACCTCGTAGCCCATGTTGCGCGCGGCGATGGTAAACATGCGCCCGAGCTGGCCGCCGCCGAGCATGCCCAGGGTTGCACCGGGTAACAGCATCGTCAGACCTTCGGCAGTTTCATGGCGCGCACTTTGGTACGCTGTTTCTTGCGGAAGGTTGCCAGCTTGCGGGCGTACTTCTCCTCCTGGCGGGCCAGCATGGAGACCGCGAACAGCCCGGCATTGGCCGCGCCCGCCTCGCCGATGGCGAAGGTGGCCACCGGAATCCCTCTGGGCATCTGCACGATGGACAGCAGCGAGTCGAGCCCCTTCAGGGCCCGCGAGGTGACCGGCACGCCCAGCACCGGCACGATGGTCTTGGCCGCCAGCATGCCCGGCAGGTGGGCCGCCCCGCCGGCACCGGCGATGATGCACTGCAGCCCCCGTTCAGCGGCCTGTTCGGCATACTCATATAAAAGATCCGGCGTACGGTGAGCCGAGACCACTTTGGCCTCGTGCGGGATGCCGAACTCCTTGAGGACCTCGACGGCCTGGCTCATGACCTTCCAGTCACTGTTGCTGCCCATAACGACGCCGACGACGGGTTTTTTCATGCTTCTCACCAGTTATTCAAAATTGCACTGCGTATTGTAACCCGAGATTGACCCGAATTACCCGGGCCGGGTGGCGTGCAGGCCACCGTGGCAAAGTGTCAGGTAGCGCTCCCGCGCAACCTGACCTACCGGTGAATTGACGTATTCGGCGGTAACCGTAGGTCACGCTGGCCGGCGGCCTGCGTGACGTCTATTTGGTCAGGCTGGCGAACAGCATCGGCAGTTTCTCCGGCAGGCGGTCCACATGATCGATGATGGTGTAGTTGTTGGTGCCGAATATCCGCTTCACATAGTTGTCGGCGTTGGGATCCAGCGTCAGGCAGTAACTCATGATGCCCCGGGTATACAGTTCCTCGACTGCCTTCTTGGTGTCGTGGCGCAGGTGCTGCGGATCGCGTTCGTCGATGTCCGCCGGTTCGCCGTCTGTGACCAGCAGCAGCAGCTTCTTGCGCTGTTGCTGGCGCAACAGGTGTTGCCCGGCGTGGCGCATGGCCGCGCCCATGCGGGTCGAGAGTCCGCCCTGCATGCCGGCCAGGCGCGATTTGACCTCGTCATTGAACTGCTGGTTGAAGTCCTTGAAGCGCATGTACTGCACGTCATGGCGGCCGTCGGAGGCGAAACCGTGGATCGCGAAGGGATCGCCGATGCCGTTAATGGCAGTGGCGACCAGCGCGCAGGCCTCTTTGGTCAGCTGCAACACGGTTTTGTCCGAGCCTTCCACGGTTTCGTTGGTGGACTCGGAGAGATCCAGCAGTACCACGACGGCCAGATCACGGGTCTGGATGACATTGCGCATGGTGATGCGTGGATTGGGCTGTTCGCCCATGCGAATGGCGATCATGGCGTCGATGGCGGCATTGATGTCGATCTCATCGCCGTCTTCCATGTTGCGAATGCGCTGCACGCCCTCGGGCTGCAACATGTCGATGATCTGCTTGATGCGAAAGGCAATCGGTTTGTATTCGAGCAGAATATTCTCGATCTCTTCCGGATCGCCTTTTTTGGGGCGATGCTCGTAGAGCGTGACCCAGTCGGGACGGTTCAGCTGGACCTGGTAATCCCACTCCTGATAGTGGAAGGGATCGGAGATCGGCTCCTTGCCTTCCAGTTCGTTGATAGTGCAGCCTTCCTGATCCAGCCAGAAGGGGGTCTCCAGACGCCAGATCTCCTGGGCGTCGTCACCGGCCAGCTCGCAGTCGAGTTCGTTGACCATGTCCATGACGCTGACCGTCTTTCTGACCTGGCGCTGGCTGGCGGGAACGTATTCGACCCCTTCGTCCCAGTTCAGCTCCTCGAATTCCCAGACGAACCGGTTGTCGTCACGATAGGGGATGCGGATTTGTTCCAGGATACGCAGGCTGGGTACTTCCTTGCGTTCGGCAAACAGGTTGAACAGCTCGATACCGATATGCCAGGAGAAACTGTTGTTATCCTTGTTCTCTTCAATGTTGGTATGGAACTTCTCCGCCAGGGCATTGAGGGCCTCGTCGTCGGATTTGACGGCGGGGTCCAGCAGCATGAGGGCAAAGTGTTCCAGTACCGGCACGGTCGGATGCTCGGCCCGGCCGTCGTACTCGATCGACATCAGCGCCTTCCACAGATTGCGCAGACCGGGGAAGGCCTGCATGGCGTGATATTCGACCCGCGCATCCTCGGCCAGGCCGATGAAGAACATCTGCGCCGGGCTCAGCCCTTCGGCGGAGATGCGCGAGGTGGTGTAGCTGACATGCGCGGCCAGGTGCGCGGCGATGGCGCGAT
>JBKGZJ010000059.1:0-13029 GCA_046545635.1 Thiohalophilus sp.
ACTCAGAACTCAGCACTCAGCACTCAGCACTCAGCACTCAGCACTCAGCACTCCTTGATTGATTAAAAACTGAACACCCCCTGTCTGCGAGTGTTTGTTGGGCTTGTGTCGGCGTGATGGATGCGGTAACAATAACCTTGTGGGAGGGTAAGTTATTCGATCCTGTTTATCTGGATGATTCTGACTGTGTGCCCGATTATTGAGCGGATCATCAGGCACAGCAGGGAACCTTTTACGCTTTTCTGTCGTGTAATAAAAATAAGCATCAAAGACGCTGCGAGTGGGCTTGCGTGTTTGGCATATTAATTATGCATTTTGCCTGATTTTTGTGGGCATCATTAAAGGTGGGGTTATGGTTCTGAAGTATGTAACGATGTCCCTGATGGTTGTCGGCCTGCTGTTATTGCTCGCCTCATTGCAACCCGTCAGAAAGATCTGCCAGGAAAAAGAGTGCACCGATCTCACCTGGAACTTCATCTTTACGCTGGTGATGTTATTTATTGCCGGTTATATTTCCCAGTTGGTTATGCTGGGCCGGCAGACAGTACCGGGGCTGGCTGAAATGCTGGTCACCGCCGTGTTTTTTGGCGGCAGTCTGTTTGTATTACTGATTACCCGCAGCAGTCTTTCCAGTATCGAGTATATCCGTCGTATCTCCGCCCTTGAATTGCATTATGCCTACCATGATCAACTGACCGGTCTGCCGAACCGGAATTTTCTGTTTGAGAAGGTTGACGGGTTGATCAAGGAGAATGATCGTCAGCATTTTGAGTTCGCTGTATTGATGATGGATCTGAATCAGTTCAAGGAAATAAACGACTCCATGGGGCATCAGGCCGGCGATAAACTGATCCAGTATGTCGCCGCCCGCATCAAGAAAATATTGCGGCCAACCGATACCTTTGTTCGTCTCGGTGGTGATGAGTTTGCCGTGCTGTTGCCGGGTGCGGATGAAAAAACCGCCAATACGGTGGCCCAGAGCATTGTACAGTTTATGCGTGAACCGTTTCAGGTGGATCGACGGCAGATACCCATAGGTTTAAGTATCGGGATGGCCCGTTACCCGGATGACGGTACTTCGGCCGATATACTGATCCAGCATGCGGATGTGGCCATGTACCAGGCCAAGGAAAGCGGAACGGGATATGCTTTTTATGATGCCAGCGTGGATCAATACACCACCGAGCGTTTGAATATGCTGTGCAACCTGCGTGATGCAATGGATAATCATGAGATTATACTGCATTACCAGCCAATCATCGATCTGGGGCGCAGAAATGTCTGGGGCGTCGAGGCGCTGGCCCGCTGGCAGCATGCCGAGCTGGGCATGGTCATGCCCGCGGAATTCATCCCCCTGGCGTTACAATCGAATCTGATGCGCCCGTTGTCACAATATATTCTGCAGGCGGCGATTCAACAGATGGCGCAATGGCGGGACGATAATATCGAACTGCGTATGAGCGTGAACCTGTCGATGCATGACATTCAGGATCCCTTGTTGCCAAAGAAGCTGCGCAGCCTGATTGGGCGTTACCGGATCAACCCGGCCAGATTGTTTCTGGAGATCACTGAAAGCAGCGTGATGACCGATTCGCACAGCGTCCGGGTAGTAATTGAACAGTTACATGAAATAGGAGTGAGTCTGGCGATTGACGATTTCGGCACCGGTTATTCCTCGCTGGCCTATCTCAAACAGATTCCGGCGGATGAAATCAAGATCGACAAATCCTTCGTGCGCGACATGGCCCGTGATGACAATGATGCGGTAATTGTCCGGACCACGATCGATCTGGCGCATAACATGGGATGCCAGGTGATTGCCGAGGGGGTCGAGGATCGGGAATCCTATGACTTGCTGGAGATTCTGCGCTGCGATCTGGCGCAGGGCTATTATATCTGCAAACCCCTCCCCGAACCCGAGCTACAGCGCTGGCTGGTGAAGGGGCATACAGGGGAAGTGATTACCTGGTCTTTTCCCCGTACCGCGTGAGGACATTTGATCAGCGGTCAGCTGTAGAGCCGTTGATCCCGGGTGTTGATGTCCCGAATATAGAGTGACAGCGCGGCTTCGGCGTCATCCCGACTGTCGAATGGTCCCTGATCCTGGCCTTCCCGGCAGGAGAAGTACCAGTTTGAATCGATATTGAAAAAGCGCCCGGTACGAAACGGAACGGCGCCCTGCTCGCCGCGACGATGAGAATGCATACCCTGTCTCCAGTTTATAATGATAAGTTGATAATCGCCAATTTATAGTTGCCGATTGGTGATTCGTCAAATCCGGCGATCGGGTCAACCGACGATCAGAACCCGTGCGGCATCCAGCACCGGCTGCAGTTGCCGGATGTGGTGTGACAGTTCTTCGCGTTGTGTCGTGAGCTGCGCGATTTCACTCTGACGGACATTGGGATTGATTCGCGCCAGGTGTTGCAGACGGGCGATCTCATTGTCCAGCTGCCCCTGCATCCGTTGTTCCGCCCTGGCCAGTATCTCCCGGGCCGGTGCCTCGACCAGGGCCCCGGCACTGTTCAGCATGTGCCGTAGTTCGGTCTGTCGGGCGCGGATGATCTTGTGGCGGGTGGTCTTGTCCAGTTCGGCCGGCAACAGCCGGAGCTGATCGGCGGGTAAGCGGGAGGTACAGTCCCGGCCCCGGGGATCGACCACCCGGCGCACGGGCGTGGGGGGCAGATAACGCGGCAGCTGCAGACGCCATGGTGCCATGCCCTCCAGAATATAGTGGCACTCCAGCAGCAGGGTGCCGGCGGGATAGTCACTGTGGCGGATGAGTGCCAGAGCGGTATTGCCGTGGCGATCTTCGAGCACCCGATCCATGATGCCCCGGATCATCGGGTGCTCCCAGCTCAGAAACTGCCAGTCCTCCCGTGCCAGCGCGGTGCGGCGGGAGCGGGTCAGGGTCAGGCCATCGTCGGGCAGGGCGGGAAAATGTTCCACCAGCATATGCGTGCCCGGATGCATGACATGGCTGTCGGCCCCGAGAGGTTCCAGCTCGATACCGAACTGATCGCAGGCCGACTCCAGATAGTCCAGCAGGCGCGGATCCTCTTCCAGGCGCTCAATCGCCTGGTGGATATAGTCGGCCTCCTCGCGTCGGTACGAGTTCAATTCCAGCAGCCGATCCCGGCCCTGTTCCAGCTGGTGTGCCAGCTGTTGATGACAGGCGGCCGCCTCACTCACCAGCGCCGATAACTGATCCGCTTCGTCCCGTGGCAACAGCAGCAGGCGATCGATCGCCTCCCGAAAGCGGGTGAAGACGGCCGCTCCGGCCGCCGAGGGACGGTGAAAGGCGTCGAGAGCCTGATCATAGAATTGATATAACACCTGCTGCGGGCCCTGTTCAAACACCAGCAGATGAATTTGCACCGGGTGGGTCTGGCCGATCCGATCCAGCCGGCCGATACGCTGCTCGAGCAGATCGGGGTGGTCTGGCAGATCAAACATCAGCAGGTGATGGGCAAACTGAAAATTGCGACCCTCGCTGCCGATTTCCGAGCAGATCAGCAGCCGGGCACCCTGTTCCGGATCGGCGAAATAGGCGGCGGCCCGATCGCGTTCGATAATGGACAGGCCTTCATGAAACACCGTACTGCGCAGGCCGATCCGCTCGCGCAGGTACCTGTCCAGTGCCTGTGCGGTCTCGGCATGAGCGCAGATAAGTAAAAACTTCTCGCCGCGATGCCGGCGCACAATCGCGATGATCTGCTCCACTCTCGGATCGAAAGTGAGCCAGGCCGCCGGTTGCGCCGCCTGCTGTTGCCATAACTGTTCCGGCGTCAGGCGTTGTCCCGGATCGCGGCTATCGGGTGCCAGACTGGCATAGGCTTCGGGCAGGGGCAGATGGGTGACATGCGGTTGACGCTCGGGAAAGCCGCTGATGGCAGAGCGGGTATTGCGAAACAGGACCCGCCCGGTGCCGTGACGATCCACCAGCAGATGTATCAGTTGCTGACGGGCCTTGCCGCGATCCGGATTGTTGTGATCGATCTGCTCCGCCCGGCTCATCAGGTTGGCAAAGGTCGGGTGCCGGCCGAGCGCCAGATGGATCGCGTCACGCGAGGCGTGACTGAGCGGCCGGTCTTCCAGTAACTCGTTGACGGCTTTGATGATCGGCTGATAAAGATCCTCTTCTTCGAGAAACTCATCCAGATCGAAAAACCGGTGCGGATCCAGCAAGCGCAGACGGGCAAAGTGGCCGGCGGCACCGAGCTGTTCCGGCGTGGCGGTCAATAACAACACCGCGGGGATGCGGGAGGCCAGCTGTTCCACAAAACGGTATTCGGGGCTGACCTGCTCCGGACGCCAGTCCAGATGATGCGCTTCATCCACAACCAGCAGATCCCACCCGGCCTCGATAACCTGCTGCTGATGCAGGGGCGAGCGCATGAACATGTCCAGGCTGCAAAGAACAAGTTGCTCGCTGTCGAACGGATTTTCGCCGGCTTCGGCCAGGCCTTCGCAGCGGGCTTCATCCAGCAGACTGAAACGCAGGTTAAAACGGCGCAGCATTTCCACCAGCCATTGATGCAGCAGCGTTTCGGGCACCAGTATCAGCACCCGCGAGATGCGTTCATCAAGCAACTGCTTGTGCATGATCAAACCCGCTTCGATGGTCTTGCCGAGGCCGACTTCATCGGCCAGCAAGACCCGCGGCGCGGCTCGCCGGGCGACTTCGTGCGCGATATACAGCTGATGGGGAATCAGATCCACCCGGCAGCCACACAGCCCCCGTGCGGGATCGGGGAACAGTTCGTTTTGCATGGTGCGGGTGGTTTGGCGTAACTGATACAGCCGGGGGGGATCGATGCGGCCGCTTAACAGCCGATCCCGGGGGCGGCTCAGTTGCAGGCGTGCATCCAGTTCGGCTTCGGGTAGCTGGCGGGCCTGTCCCTGATCGTCATGACCGTGATAAACCAGCAGGCCGTCATTTTCCTCGACCGAAGTAATATGCAACTTCATGCCATGAATATCGAAGACGCTTTCGTGAGGCAGAAAACGGAACCGGGTCAGGGGCGCATCCTGCAGACAGTAGATCCGATCTTCATCAATCGCGGGAAAATGGAGTCGTACCTGACGCGATTCGACATTCAGTACGATGGCCAGGCCGAGTTCCGGTTCATTGTCGCTGTACCAGCGTTGGCCTGGGATGAATGTTTCCATTGCGGGATTGTGGCAAATTCCATGGCAAACAAAAAGACTTGTCCTTGCCCCTTGATTGTGCGTATGAGGTTTGGTGCACAGAAAAGGCGCAATGGCAGATAAAATCTGTCACATATAGCTTTTGTACTCTTCGCCCGGGTTGGGCAGTCCGGCCAAGCGCCATGCTTCACGGTATTGATCGTGGAACAGTCTGTCCAGGCAGTATTTGTCACGCTGGTGCAAAAAACAGACATGCCGTTCCTGCGGCGCATAGCCATGGGTAAAGTAGAAGTCGCGCAAACTTTGCAACAGTTCCCAGTGTTCCTCGCCCAGAACGAGGCCGTCATGGGCGGCCAGGGTGGCGGCAAGCTCCTGACTCCATTTTTCGGGGTCCAGTAAAAAGCCATCCTCGTCAAGCCCGATGGTGGTGTAGCTCTGTGTCATGTCTGGCTGAGTCATGAGAATACTCCTTGTCTGCCGGGAATCAAATTTCATCGATCTGTCACACCCTTTATTTAATATATAGGCGCACAGTGGCGGCAACGCAAGAACTGTCACTGAAAGTGTCACATATCTCACTGGCGTAAGAACCGGTTCACAATTATCAAACCCGGGTAATTACCCGAATGGTGACGCCCCGTGGATTACCTTAAAATTGAGGTGTTATCCGCAAAGTGGTTGAAAAGGTGATTTTATGTCCGCGCATCTGTTTACTTACGGGACCCTCGAATTACCGGAGGTATTTGCGGCGATCACCGGCCGACAAATCACGGGGATCCCGGCGAAGTTGTCCGGCTATGCCCGTTACCGTTTGCAGGGCGCGGCCTATCCCGGCATTGTCGCGATGCCGGGGGAATCCCTGCAGGGAACCTTATACCCGGATCTGGATACCGCGACGCATAAAAAGATCGATCACTACGAGGATACCTGCTACGAAAAACGCCGGGTGACGGTCCAGCCTGGCGACGGCCGGGAACTGGCAGCGCTGGCTTACGTGATCCCGGAGGACAAAAGCCGCCTGCTCTCCTCCCGGCGCTGGGACCGGCAGCAGTTTATCGAACAACACCTGGAAAATTTCCTGCGTTATATTCGTTAGAGAAAGTTGGCAGACATCAGATGGCAGTTGACAGCAAAAACACCTGAAGTAGAATTTTTGCCAACTACTATTTGTGGGAGCGGGCGACGCACAGGGAAGTGCTAATGTCACGGGAGGCAGGATGCCGAGAGAGACTTCGACCGCGACGACGGTGCCAGGTTCGGCAGTCGCGCCCGTGGGGCGCTCCCACAGCCAGAAGAGGTTTGGATCTTTATAAAAGCGTTACCAAGAAGGCTTGAAGACACGAAGAAAAATATTTTCACTTCGAGACTTCGTGTCTTCGTGGTAAAAAACTGCCAACTACGCTTGTTTCCCATATAGCCGTTGATACAGCCCGCCCGCCTCGATCAACTCTTCATGCGAGCCGTGTTCGATGATGTGCCCGTCCTCGAACACATACACCCGATCGGCCTGGCGTACCGCGCTGAGCCGGTGGGCAATGATCAGGGTGGTGCGATCCCGCAGTGTGTCATGCAGGGCCCGATGCACCCGGGCTTCGGTTTCGGTGTCGAGCGCGGAGGTGGCTTCATCCAGGATAACGATTTTGGGATCGGCCAGAAGCATGCGGGCAATGGCCAGCCGTTGTTGCTGACCGCCGGAGAGGCGCACGCCCTGGCGGCCGATCAGAGTGTCCAGTTGCCGTGGCAGTTGTGTCACCGTCTCCGCCAGCTGGGCGATACGCAGTGCCTGCCATAACTGTTCGTCGGGCAGTGATTCACCCAGGGTCAGGTTGTGGCGCACGGTGTCGTTGAACATCGCCGGATGTTGCAACACCGTCACGACATTCTCGCGCACCACGTCGAGGCCGATGCGGGTGATAGGCACGCCGTCAAAATAGAGCATGCCGCTGTCGAAGGGATAAATGCCCAGCAATACCTGCACCAGGGTCGACTTGCCGCCGCCGCTGGCCCCGACCAGGGCAATTTTTTCCCCCGGTTTGATATCCAGCGAGACGTGGCGAAGGACCGGTTCGTTATCACCATAGGCGAAGTTGATATCGTCCAGGCGAATGCCGGTGGTGACCTTGTTGTGAAACGGATCCTCGTGATGAGGATAGCGCGGCTCCAGGCGCAGATCGAGCAGGTTGTTGACGCGGGTCAGTGCCGCTTTGGCGGCATAGAATGCGTATTGCAGATTCAACAACTCCTGCACCGGCGTCATCATGAACCACAGATAACCGAAGACCGCCATCATCTGACCGATGCTGAGATCCGAGAACACCACCATCAGCATGCCGGTGGCGCGGAAGGTATCAAAACCGAGTAAAAAGACACCGAATGAGAGCCGGCTCGCGGCGTCGGATTTCCAGGAGTAGTTGGCCGAATGGTTTTTGACCTGGCGCGCTGCGTCGATCACGCGGCCGAGATAATGGCGCTCGCGGTTACTGGCGCGGATCTGGCGAATCGCATCCAGGGTTTCCACCAGTGACTCCTGAAACACCTCGAAGGCCTTGTTTTCGTGTTTTTTCAGGGTTTTGACTTTCTTGCCCAGGGTCACGGTGAAGTAAATGACCAGCGGGTTGAGAAACAGGATAAACAGGGCCAGTTGCCAGTGCAGCCACAACAGCACCACGGTCACGCCGATCAGGGAGAGCCCGGCGATCAGGGTTTTGCTGACCGACTGGCCGATAAATTCATCGATCGCATTGAGATCGGTGACAAAGTGCGAGGAGACCGTGCCACTGCCGAGTGTTTCATACTCGGCCATGGAGATACGCTGCAGGCGTTGCAACAGAACCCGGCGCATCCGATAAACCACGTCCTTGGAGACCAGGGTGAACTGCCGCGTCTGCCAGACGGTCAACATGATCGAGCCGAGGCGCAACATTACCGTCACCAGCAGAATAAACAGAATATAGAGCACCGGTCCGTGCCAGCTCACAGGAAACCATTGCTGCATGGTGCCGACCAGCGGGCCGGGCTGTTCCAGCAGCACTTCATCCACCAGCAGGGGCATCATCAGCGGGATGGGCACACTGGCCATGACCGCAAGAACCGCGATGATGTTGGCCTTGACCAGTTCCCGCTTGTGGCGCAGCACCTCGCTGAACAGATAGGGCCAGCCATAGCCCCGTGACGGCGTTGATGAGGGCTGCTCATCAGCCGGGATCGGGATGGCGTCTGTTTCGACGGAAGTGGCCATGCGTGCGCAGTCTTTGCCGCGTTACTGGGGCGAGAGCTGGTTCAGCTCATCGAGAATATTCAGTACCAGCTGTTCGCCGCTGGGGCCCATCCCCTTGCAGAGTACGTCCGGGTCGCGCTCGCCCTGTAACAGATGGTTGATAATGCCGCCGAGCTGGCGCATGTCGCCGGGCACCTGGATCATGTATTCGGCCATATTGGCCAGTGCCTGCAGCGCCTCGCTGTCGCCGTGGCTGGCTGCGTGGATCATGTGCGCCAGCCCGGGGGCGGCGACCGTGGCATCGGCCTGGACCGAGGCATCGGGCAGGGTTTCGGGGTTTTGCAGGCCCTGCAGGATGGCCTCGATGATCACCCGATCTTCCTCGTCCAGATTCAGCAGCAGTGCTTCGTCACGCTGTCCCTGCAGAATCGTCTCGATGCGTTTGACCAGCTCGTGCCAGCCCTGTTCGCGGGCCATTTGCAGCATCGGTTTCAGACGCTCGCGCTCGTCGGCATTGATACAGGCCTTGACCACCTGCTGGATAAGCGGCGCGTGGGTTTGTCGAATCTGTTGATCGCGTTCTGATATACTCATTGCTCATACTCCGGAAAAGCGAACCGCTATTGTTTCCAATATCCGGTTTGGGATCAAATCGCCTGCCAGACAGGGCGGTAGCAATAATTAAAAAGGGGGTTCAATGGCGAGCAGGGAAATTACCTGGGCTGGAATCGGCTGGCGCTTTCTCGCGGCACTGGTGCTGGTTTTTTCGACCTATAATCCGGAAGGCTACTCCTTCGTTCACTGGGCGGCTGATACCGCGCAGGGGCCGCTGGCGCTGAAGATTTTTGTCGGTATTTTACTGATCATCGGCTGGACGATTTTTATTCGCGCCACACTCGGCTCGCTGGGGGGCTTCGGCATGCTGCTGGTAGTGGCGCTGTTTGCCTCCCTGTTGTGGCTGCTGAGGGAATGGGGCGTGATCCCGCGCGGTTCATTTGACACCGTGGCCTATATGGTCCTGTTTATCATCAGCGCCCTGCTGGCGGTCGGCATGACCTGGTCTCATATCCGCCGGCGACTGAGCGGCCAGTTTGATATCGATGATATTGAGGACTGATCCGGTGCAGTGTAGTACGGGTCGATAAGATGGCAAAAAAGCCGGAAATTTATGTCAGCGTGGACATCGAGGCCGACGGTCCGATTCCCGGTCCCCATTCTATGTTGAGTATTGGTGCAGTCGCCTATGATGAGGCCGGCGAGGAGATCACACACTACAGCGCCAATCTCGACACACTGGAAGGCGCCTCCGCCCATCCCCGCATGGAAGCCTGGTGGCAGCACTTCCCCGAGGCCTGGGCCGCCTGCCGGGAAAACACCCGCCCGCCGCAGGAGGTGATGAGTGAGTTCGCCGACTGGCTCGAGGAACTGCCGGGCAATCCCATTTTCACCGCCTGGCCGGCGACCTGGGATTTTATGTGGATCTACTGGTATCTGATGCGATTCACCGACCGTCGCGCCTTCGGCGAGCACGGCATCGACATGCGCTCCTATGCCATGGGCATGCGCAGGCGTCCGTTTCGCGAATGCGGCAAACCCTATCTGCCCAACCGCTGGTTCTCCGAACAGGAACATAACCATATTGCGCTGGACGATGCCCGCGAGCAGGGCGAGCTGTTCGTCAACATGCTGCGGGAAAACCTGCACGGCAAACCGTCCACTGATGACAGTGAAAAACAGTAATCCGACGCATAGGATTCGTATCGGTATCAGCAGCTGCCTGCTGGGTCAGGAGGTCCGTTACGACGGCGGGCACAAGCGCAATGTGTATGTGTTAAACAACCTGGGCGAATACTTTGAATTTGTCCCCTGTTGCCCGGAAGTGGCCATCGGCATGGGCGTCCCGCGCCCGCCGATCCGGCTGGTGCGCCGCGATGACGGGGTGCACGCGGTCGGCATCGAAGACCCGACCATGGACAGGACCGAAGCCCTGCGCGACTACGCCTTTGACGTTTCCGGTCAGTTACAGGATGTCTCCGGATATATATTAAAGAAAGACTCGCCCAGCTGCGGCATGGAGCGGGTCCGGGTGTTCGATCACAACAACGTGCCGGCCAAAACCGGCAGCGGGATCTACGCGACCCCCCTGATGGAATGCCTGCCCAACCTGCCGTTCGAGGAAGAGGGCCGGCTGATGGATCCCGTGTTACGGGAGAATTTTATCGAACGGGTGTTCGTCTATTATCGCTGGCAGCAGATGATCAAAGCAGGCCTGAGCCCCTCGGCACTGGTCGACTTCCACTCCCGGCATAAATTCAACGTGCTCGCCCACGACGAGCCGGCCTACCGCCGGCTGGGCCGGCTGGTCGCCGACGCCGGCAAGGAGCACCTGCATTCGCTGGCCGGCGGTTACATCGATATCCTGATGCAGGCGTTGAAAATCCCCGCTACCCGCAAGCGCCATACCAATGTACTGATGCATGTGATGGGCTACCTGAAAAACTCCCTGGATGGCGACGACAAGGAGGAACTGCTCGAAGTACTGGAAAAATACCGCCTCGGCCAGGTCCCTCTGATCGTGCCCATCACCCTGCTCAAACACCACCTGCGTAAATATCCCCAGCCCTACATCGATCAGCAATACTACATGAACCCCTATCCCGAAGAACTGATGCTGCGCAACAGCCTGTAACTCCAAAAGCAGGAATAATTGTGTCTGTACACGGCAGCACTTTTGTGACGCTTTGCTATAGTTAGTCTCAGGATGCAGCGTGACAGTGAAACAGCATGACACGGTTTGCGATAGACCATCAGTGAAGGATGAGCTGTTCTGTCGCAAGACTGCTATTCTTATCTTGTTGAAACTGGGGATCCTTTTGCACAGGAGGTGAGTCATGTCATCAATCAAATTCCTATTTGCAGTAGTAGTATCAGCGTTACTCATTTCAGGTCCGGCCGTGGCAGGCACGTCAGCACCGGAGGGTGCCCGGGTCTATATCATCTCGCCGGCACACGGAGAAGTCGTGACCAGTCCGGTCACGATAAAATTCGGTCTGCAGGGAATGGGGGTAGCCCCCGCCGGCATTGACAAAGCCAAAACGGGACACCATCACCTGATGATTGATGTGGCAGATACGCCGGCACTTGATAAGCCCTTGCCGGCGGATGATCGGCATAAACACTTCGGTGGCGGGCAAACGGAAGCCACAATAAAATTGTCGCCCGGTGAACATACCCTGCAACTCATTATGGGTGATAAAAACCATGTGCCGCACGATCCGCCCGTGATGTCGAAACCCATTACTGTAGTTGTCGAATAACCGGTATTGGCGGGTTTGTATATGCTGAGAAGGTTGTCGTTGTAGCAGCTCAGACGTAATAGTGAATGTGCTGCTTTTGAGGACAAGGCGACAGATTTATTGATCTGCCCGCAAGGAATCAGGCAGGGTTAAAATAAATCTGTGGTCTTGTTTTGTGAATCGACCCGGAAGGCTATATAAATCCCTGTGTCGAGGAACTGATACTGCGTAACAGCCTTTAAGGGATTAACCACCAAGACACGAAGACACCAAGGAAAATAATATTTACAAGTCTTTACCGTATTGAACTGTATACAACATTCCCTGAATAAGTATTTTTTCGTCACCCCGGCGCAGGCCGGGGCCAGTCTGTATGCCAGGTAAAGCAATGCGTGTCCGGCAATGTCCTGGAGCAGGCGTATGGCGACAAATACCCGGTTTTGACAGAATAAATATTCACTTTGTGTCTTGGCGTCTTGGTGGTGAGATTTTGAGTCAGGAGGGAAACCCATGGCGGCTAAAAAGAAATCCTCACGCTGGTCACAGAAAGTCACCGAGAAAAGCGACGCCCTGCAACTGGAAGAGGGCGTGTTCACCTGGCACGATCCGAAGAAGATCGCCAAATCCCTGCGCGACGCCGCCGAGGCCAGCACCCGCCGCAAAAGCGATCCCTATCGCTCCGCCATGTCCATGCTGGTGTTCTACATCAACCGCGCCGGCAAGAACCTGGACAAAAAACAGTTAGAAATACTGGAACAGGCCAAGGACGAGCTACGCGCTCTGTACGGCAGGGAGAAAAAGCACTGATGTACTACTTCGCCTACGGCTCCAACATGTCATCCCGACGTATCCAGGCGCGAGCCCCCTCGGCCACAAAACGGGATACGGCCGTGCTGACAGGCCACCGGCTAGCCTTTCATAAAATCAGCGACAAGGACGGCTCGGCCAAGTGCGATGCCTGTGAAACCGGCAACCTGACGGATTGCGTCCACGGCGTCGTGTTTACCATAGCGGAACAGGACAAACCGGCCCTGGACCGGGCCGAGGGGCTGGGCCGGGGCTACGCCGAGAAAGTCGTGCGGGTCAGCCTGACCAACGGGGAAGTGGTCGAGGCCATCACCTACTACGCCATCCGTACCGACCCGGCATTGAAGCCCCTGGACTGGTACAAAGCGCATGTAATCCGCGGCGCCAGGGAACACGCACTGCCGGAGGCCTACATCCGTGCGATCGAGACCGTCGAGTATGTCGAGGATACGGATGACGTACGGCGGGAGAGGGAGTTGGCAATTTACTGCTGACGTATTCGAGAGATGGCAACAGAAGGCGGAGCGACTAGAATATGAGTCATTATGACCGGTTGTT
>JBKGZJ010000060.1:0-12849 GCA_046545635.1 Thiohalophilus sp.
ACCCGCTTGCCTTCGAAGGTATTGCGCATCTTCATTTCGCCCATCGGCCCGGCCTGGACATTCATTTCGAACCAGCCGTCGGAGCTTGTACCGTGAAAGTTCACCTCGCCATGCCCGGAGGAGGTGCCATGTTCTGTGTTGCACTCGATCTCCCACACGACCTTCTTCGCCGAATCCGAGGTTTTATCAAATGTACATCCCTCTTCCATATCCTCGGGCTTGAAGCTGATATCCTCTTTGGTCACGCATTCCCGTTTGGTCTCCGGCTCCTTTTGCATCATGGAGGCCATATTCTCCGGCATACCGCTGAGGTCCATTTTGTAGGTCATCTCCCACATTCCGGGCTGGATATTATAATCCTGTCCCTGGACCGGCTGGGCCAGCATGGTAACCAGCATCCCCAGGGCGATAAAAAGTTTTCTCATTAACATGATCTCCTCCTTAACATTTTATTTCTGTTATCGCTGTGAATCCGGGGACGACACATCCTCATTATCCCCAATCTGAAACTCGCCGTTCTCATAACGCTCGATAATCCGCAGCGCCGCCGCTTCATCGTCGTCGTCCACGCTCAGCTTGATGTGGCCCATCGGCATCAGTTCACCGATGCCGCCCTGCAGGTATTCGCCATTGACGTAGGTGTCGATCCCCTGCGACTCCAGCAGCCCCCTCACCAGGTTGCCCTCGATATAGTTGTTGGCGGTATAGATAATAACCATCAGCCGCCAGTATCCGAGTCATAAGGATAGCGGGTGTGACCATAACGGATCACCAGAATCGTCACGGCGATAATCAGTGCCGAGCCGGCCACCGCCAGCATGCGCCAGGACTCCATCGCCTTCATGTCCAGCACCAGATAACGGGCCAGGGCGATGATCGCGATATACAGCGGAATGCGAATCGGCAGCTTGCCCGACTTGAGATAGATACCGACCATCGCCAGCACTTCAAGATAGATAAACATCAACAGCAGATCCGCCAGCGTCACGGCCCTGGCCTCCACCATCACCCCGATCTCGATGCCGAAGGCGACGATCGTCGCCAGCGCGATCAGCACCAGGCCGATCTCCTGCAACAGATCCAGTGACTCGCCCGTGACAATTTTCAGTTTCTTCATCACCCGTGCTCGATTGATGCCCGCCCTGTCGAAAGGACGGATCATTGAAAAACCATAACCCGCCATATATTACGCCGGCACAGCTGGTAAACACACCACCTTGCAGACAAAACTGGCCGAATCAAGTATTGTTCTATTATATGACGAATATCACCTGCCAGCATTGCGGCAACGTTTTCGACGAGGCACAACGTTACTGCCCCCACTGCCGCACCCCGACCCCGGCCGAGCAGGAGCGGCTCGCCGCCCCGGCCAGAAAGCGCTTCCTCTATGCCTTCATCGGCCTGATCATCTTCGCCATCCTGATGATCCTGATCCTGCCGCGCGACATCTGAAACAAACCTTTCCCTGCGCAGGTATTTTCTTTGTCTCACATAACGCCGATTGCACAGCAATATCACTGCGTCGGACAAACTGACAGCTTGACTCCTGTGCCGATACGTCGATACTTCCGTGAGACTCCATTGTCTCTTATTTCACATATTCATTGAACCGGGCCGTTCAGACGAAACCGGTTCTGGAACAGGGAACCGGATCATGGCAAACCTGAAACTCTACGACTTCGATCGTTCCGGCAACTGCTACAGAGTGCGCCTGCTGCTGTCCATGCGGTGACAGTTCATAATCCGCGAGCCCGCTTGCACCAGGGATGCTCGCCAACTAAACACTCGATTTTTATGTGTATTCTGTTGCTGCATCGCGATCGGCCGACAAGTTGATCCATGTCAATAGATTTGGACTAATTCTAAATTAGAGTTATCACAGATCATTTATCAACCAGCACTGTGGTATCGGGTACACCTCGATGTGCGATCACCACACCCGATGGGGTTATCAATTCAAGGAGTCGACCATGTCCAGACAGAAACCGTCCACATACACACAGCCAGCGGCCGACCGCGATCCGCCTGCGGCCGCACAGCCAACCATCATCACACCGCCGCGGGGCTTCGCTCTGCTCATTATCACCCTGCTTGCCCTGCTCGCACCGCCGCTGGCCGCCCAGGAGCCGATCGAGCCCATCACCCCGCCCAAAAATATCAACATCGCGCTGGCGGAACTGGGCAAAAAACTCTATTTCGATCCCCGCCTGTCCAAGTCGGGCTTTATCTCCTGCAACTCCTGCCACAACCTGAGCATGGGCGGTACCGACAATCTCAAGAGCTCGATTGGCGATCGCTGGCAGCAGGGTCCGATCAATTCCCCGACCGTGCTCAATTCAAGCCTGAGTCTGGCCCAGTTCTGGGACGGCCGTGCCAAAGATTTGAAAGAACAGGCGGGCGGACCGATCGCCAACCCGGGGGAGATGGCCTTCAGTCATATTCTGGCCGTCGGGGTTATCGAATCGATTCCGGCCTATGTGCGGGAGTTCAAACTGGCTTTCGGCAAGGATGAGATCGATATCGACAAGGTCACCACCGCCATTGCCGAGTTCGAAAAAACCCTGGTGACGCCCAACTCACGTTTCGACAAGTGGCTGCTGGGTGACAAGGATGCCATTACCCCGCAGGAACGGGCCGGCTACAGTCTGTTCAAAAGCAGCGGTTGTGTCGCCTGTCATAACGGTCCGGCGCTGGGCGGGAGTTCATTCGAGAAAATGGGCATTGTGGAACCCTATCAGTCCAAGAGTTCGGTCGAGGGCCGCAGCGCCGTCACCGGCAAGGATGCAGACCGCTTCAAATTCAAGGTACCTACGCTGCGCAACGTGGAACTGACCTATCCCTACTTCCATGACGGCGAGGCCGCAACATTACGAGAAGCTGTGGATATCATGGGCCGCCTGCAGCTGGGTAAAAAATTTACCAAAGAGGAAAACGCACAGATCGTCGCCTTCCTCAAGACCCTGACCGGCGAACAGCCCACGTTCACGTTGCCGATATTGCCACCCTCAACCGACGAGACGCCGCGTCCCAAGCCGTTCGACTGACCGGCAACGGTCATGCCACAGGGATGTGGCATCCAGATCACGTCATCAGTCTCGCGACGACACCATTACCGCCAGCTTATTGATTTAGACTCGATCTAAACTACACTGTATCTGCAGACTCGAATTTCTACCCCATAGTAGCCATAGGGACTTCCGGATTACCGGCCGATTCGATCAACAGGTTCACTGTTTTACTTTTTATAAATCACGCCAATCGATCGAATCACCCGCAAATCATGGTGCAATTGATAGTCAGGCACTATCAACGAAATCGAGACAAACGATTGTCCCAACTGCCGGTTCTTGCCTAGAGTTAAAGGTGTCCCCCCACTGATCGGGGAAAAGCCAATACCATAATGGTAAGGAGAAAATGATGGATGACATCACCAAATGCCCGGTAATGCACGGTGCGGCCACCGAAACCGGCATGTCGAACATGGAGTGGTGGCCCAAAGCCCTGAACCTCGACATCCTGCATCAGCACGACACCAAGACCAATCCGCTGGGCGAAGACTTCAACTACCGCGAAGAGGTCAAAAAACTCGACTTCGACGCGCTCAAAAAAGACCTGCACGCCCTGATGAAAGAGAGCCAGGCCTGGTGGCCGGCGGACTGGGGCCACTATGGCGGGCTGATGATCCGCATGTCCTGGCACGCGGCCGGGACCTACCGTATTGCCGACGGCCGTGGCGGTGCCGGGAGCGGCAACCAGCGCTTTGCGCCGATCAACTCCTGGCCGGACAACGCCAACCTGGACAAGGCGCGTCGCCTGCTCTGGCCGATCAAAAAGAAATACGGCAACAAGCTCAGCTGGGCCGATCTGATCGCCTACGCGGGCACCATTGCCTATGAATCCATGGGCCTGAAAACCTTCGGCTTCGGTTTCGGCCGCGAGGATATCTGGCATCCGGAAAAAGACACCTACTGGGGTTCGGAGAAGGAATGGCTCGCCCCCACCGACAACCCCAACAGCCGCTATTCCGGCGAGCGGGATCTGGAAAATCCGCTGGCCGCGGTGATGATGGGTCTGATCTACGTCAATCCCGAAGGCGTGGACGGCAACCCGGATCCCCTCAGGACCGCCCATGATGTGCGCGTCACCTTCGAGCGCATGGCCATGAATGACGAAGAAACCGTCGCCCTGACTGCCGGCGGCCACACCGTGGGCAAATGCCACGGCAACGGCGACGCTGCCCTGCTGGGCCCCGAACCCGAAGCCACCGATGTCGAAGAACAGGGCCTGGGCTGGAACAACCACACCCAGCGCGGCATCGGTCGTGACACGGTCACCAGCGGCCTCGAGGGCGCCTGGACAAGCAACCCGACGGTGTTCGACATGGGGTACTTCGACATGCTGCTCGATCACGAGTGGGAGTCAAAGAAGAGCCCGGCCGGCGCCTGGCAGTGGGAACCGGTCGACATCAAGGAAGAAGACAAACCGGTCGACGTCGAGGACATGACCAGCCGTTACAACCCGATCATGACCGACGCCGACATGGCGATGAAGATGGATCCCGAATACCGCAAGATCATGGAGAAATTCCGCGCCGATCCCGACGCCTTCAAGGACGCGTTCGCGCGGGCCTGGTTCAAGCTGACCCACCGCGATATGGGCCCCCGTGATCGCTACATCGGCCCCGATGTCCCCAAAGAGGAACTGATCTGGCAGGACCCGGTGCCGGCCGGCAAGACCGACTACGATATCAACGCCATGAAGGACAAGATCGCCAACAGCGGTCTGAGCATCGCCGAGATGGTCGCCACCGCCTGGGACAGTGCCCGCACCTTCCGCGGTTCGGACATGCGTGGCGGCGCCAACGGCGCGCGCATCCGCCTGGCTCCGCAGAAGGACTGGGAAGGCAACGAACCCAAGCGCCTGCGCAAGGTCCTGGATGTGCTGGAGCCCATTGCAAACGAGAGCGGCGCCAGCGTTGCGGACGTGATCGTCCTGGCCGGCAATGTCGGCATCGAGCAGGCCGCCAGAGCCGCCGGCTTTGAGGTCAGCGTGCCCTTCTCACCCGGACGCGGCGATACCACCGACGAGATGACCGACGCGGACTCCTTCAAGTACCTGGAGCCGGTCCATGACGGCTATCGCAACTGGCTGAAGGAGGACTACGTGGTCAGCGCCGAGGAGCTGATGCTGGATCGCACCCAGCTGCTGGGCCTCACCGCCCCCGAGATGACCGTGCTGGTCGGCGGCATGCGGGTGCTGGGTACCAACCACGGCGGCAGCAAACATGGCGTGTTCACCGATCGCGAAGGGACGCTGACCAATGACTTCTTCGTCAACCTGACCGACATGAACAACACCTGGAAGCCGGCCGCCAGGGGCCTGTACGAAGTCCGCGACCGGGCGACCGACAGGGTCAAATGGACCGCCAGCCGGGTGGATCTGGTGTTCGGTTCCAATGCGATCCTGCGAGCCTACGCGGAAGTCTATGCCCAGGACGACAACCAGGCGAAGTTTGTCAACGACTTCGTTGCCGCCTGGAGCAAGGTGATGGACGCCGATCGCTTCGATCTGGCCTGATATACTGGCAATCACACGGTGCCGGAAACCAACGGTTTCCGGCACCGTTGTTAATTAACATCGAATGAACCGACTCAAAGGAGCAAATATGACAACCGCAATCGACATCGGCATCAGCGAAAAAGACCGCAACAATGTCGCCGAAGGCCTCAAACGCCTGCTGGCCGACTCCTACACCCTGTATCTGCAGACCCACAACTTTCACTGGAACGTCACCGGCCCGCAGTTTCGCGAGCTGCACCTGATGTTCGAGGAACATTACACCGAACTGGCCACCGCCGTGGATGAGATCGCCGAACGCATCCGCACCCTGGATGTGCCGGCCCCCGGCACCTACAAGGCCTTCGCCGAACTGAGCACCATCAAGGAAGTCGACGGTGTCCCTGCGGCCAAAGAGATGGTCGAGATCCTCACCCATGGCCATGAACAGGTGGTCAAAACCTGCCGCGAGGTACTGGGCAAGGCCCAGGAAGCGGACGATGAATCCAGCGTGGCGCTGATTTCCGACCGCATGCGCATCCATGAAAAAACCGCCTGGATGCTGCGCGCCATTCAGTAAACACTATTGCAGCTGATCGGGCCGGACTTCCGTGCCCGGTCAGGGCAGCAGTCACTGTGCCGGCCATCTTGCTGTGGAGCTGCACCTGCCCAATGCCCGGACATCCCGGACGTTTTGCCTCTGCCAGCCCCTTCCATTGAATCCACTTCGATTTTCCTGCGACCCCATTCAAAGTGGGGGCTGATCGTCCGTCCCGATCGAGACGCCGCTTGCCGAGTTCTTAACAGGAACCTTACAAACTGCGCATTTCACCTTGACACCTAATTGAGAATGATTATCATTACTAATTACTGGGATACAGCAACAGGCCAAGGTGGATTGGGTGTGTACAACCAAACAAAGCTATCTTTCAGATAATGAAGCAAAATCGGCCCGTAGCGGGATACGCAGGAAGATCTGGCAGCTCGATGGCCCCTTTCACTGCAGTGTGATCGGTACCTGTCTCACACTCAAGGAGCTGCGAGACCTGTCGCAAAAGCTGTGCCTCGCCGCGCCAGCGTCACTGACCAATTACCAATTGCATCGTCGCTTCGTCACCGTCGTCGCAAACCCCGGCTATTCAGCCCGACGCATCAACAAATACCTGGATCGCAAGTACCGTACCGCGATTCACCGTTTTGGAAAGGCAAAGGAAGAGAAGGCGCTGGCGGAGTTATGGCAACAGGCCCTGGACAGCGGCGATCTGGCCGGGGCGTACTGGGCTTTGATCACCCATCCGACGACTCCCTGCAGACTGATCGATCAGGCCTATGGCGAAGTCCATATGTTGTCCCATCTGTCCGGTGCCACAGTGCGAATAGACATGCAGGAACTCAACCGTCTCAAGCGCGTGACCCGGGAACTGGATCAACAACTGGGAGAGGCCAAAGCCCGCCACCGGCAACAACAGTGTGATCGCGACATAATCATTGATCGTTTGCAGGAACGTCTGGATCAGGCCAACGAGGAGCTCGGTGAGCTTAATGAACTGCGCAAGCGTGTAGCGGTCATGGAGCGTGAGCCGCTGGCAGTCACTCTGCACAAACAGGTGGAAGACCTTACCTCCAGACTATCCGAGGCGCTACGGCGGACTGAACAGGCCGAAACCCGCGCACAACAGGCCGAGGCTGTACTCGCCGACAATAACCACCAGTTACGTGAAGTATACGAACAGCTTGCCGTGATGCAGGATGAACGGGACAGTCTGGAGAACACACTTGAACGGTTAGTCACCCCTGAATGCGGCCCTTGTGAGGATCACACTCACTGCACAACCACCATCGATCTGTGCGGCCGTTGTATCCTGTATGTAGGTGGGCGCTCACGCCAGTGCGCCAATTTCCGTTCACTGGTGGAGCGTCACAACGGTCGCTTCATTCATCACGATGGCGGTCTGGACGATGGCAAACTACGCCTGCAGTCCATACTCTCCCAGGCCGATACCGTGCTATGCCCGCTGGATTGCGTCAGTCATGACGCCGCCCAACGCGTCAAATACCATTGCAAGCGTTTTGACAAGCGGCTGGTTTTCCTTCGGCAATCCAGCCTCGCGGCCTTCAACCGGGCACTGAATGAACTGACAGCCTGATCGTTGAATTCAATTGAACAGCCGATTCAGTTTATATGCTGGAACCAGTGGACTTGCTCCACCACCCCTCAATGCGTTTCCCCGTAGCCCGGTCCAAGAAGCAACGCGACGGATCCGGGGCATGCTTCATAAAAAGGCGGCCTTTCGGCCGCCCTTTTGATTCATGAAGTGAAAAAAAACCTATTCCGCCGAGTCGGAACCCATCTGCGATTGCAGATAATTCTGCAAGCCGATTTTGTCGATCAGGCCAAGCTGTTTCTCCAGCCAGTAGGCGTGGTCCTCCTCGGTATCCTTGAGCAGCACCTCCAGGATTTCGCGGCTCTGGTAATCCTTCTCCTGTTCGCAGACGTTTATGGCCTCCTTCAGGGCCGCGGTGACCTCGTATTCCACCTCGAGATCGTTCTTCAGCATCTCCGGCACGGTCTTGCCGATGCGCAGGCCATCCTGTTTGGACAGATCCGGGGTGCCTTCCAGAAACAGAATACGCTTGATTAATGCATCGGCATGTTCGGTTTCCTCTTCCATTTCATGGTTGATGCGCTCGTAGAGTTTGTTCAGCCCCCAGTCCTCGTACATGCGCGAATGGGTAAAGTACTGATCGCGGGCGGCCAGCTCACCGCGCAGCAGTTTCTGCAATTGCTGGATAACCTTGTCGCTGCCTTTCATTGTTTTCTCCTTGCCAAACGGTGCTTACATTTGTGACTGCAGGTAATTCTGCAGACCGGCGTTGTCGATTAGCCACTGCTGGGACTCCAGCCAGTCGATGTGTTCCTCGGTCTCTTCCAGGATCTCCTCGAGTTCCTCGCGACTGATAAAGTCCTGGACGGATTCGCAATAGGCGATGGCCGCCTGCAATCGATCGCGGATCTGTGTCTGCAATTTGAGATCGTTGGCCAGAAGCTCCGGGACATTCTCCCCGATCAGCAATTTGCCCAGGTCCTGCAGGTTCGGCAGCCCCTCCAGAAACAGAATCCGCTCGATGATCTCATCGGCCAGCTTCATGGCCTTGATCGAGCGCTTGTAGGTCTGTTCGTTCAGCTCATCGAGGCCCCAGTTTTTCAGCATCCGGGCGTGCAAAAAGAACTGGTTAATGGCCGTAAGCTGGTCCTTCAGCACGACGTTGAGCTGTTGCAACGTCTTGTTATCACCTTTCATGACTTTCCTCCGGTTGGATTGACTGGCTGTGCGTGGCTGGTCCCGGGGAAGGGATTGGCTGCGATTTAGACCGAGTATAGCAGTCAACTACGCCGGCATCCAGCTAAGTTATTGTTTTACAATACGAAATCAAAACTAGACACAAGACGGAAAACAAGAGAGAATAGCAATCATTCTCATTACTATATGTGATTATCGGTTCGAGGCTCCATATCATGTACGTCTGCATCTGCAACACCGTCACTGACCGGGATATTCGCAAGGCCGTACGCCGCGGCGTTGATTCTTTTTCCGAGCTGCAACAGCAAACCCGGGTATCCACCTGCTGCGGCCGCTGTCGGGATTGCGCCAAACAGGTGATGGATGATGCCCTGGCCGACCAGTGGCCGGCCCTCGATCCGGTGGGTGCCTTGGCCTGAACGCCGTGATGAAAAAACAGCTCCACAAATTCCTTAAACGCATCCTGCTTCCCCGTACGCCCAATACCCGCCAGCAGCGGTGGGAGATGATGCGCCAGAGCGTACGCAACGCCACCAAACACTAAACATTTACACTTCACACGGTCATCACCACCCCGCCACTCCACCGTGGATGAGGGTCGATAACCGCGCCAGGCCGTCGGACAACGCCGCCGGTCCGGGCTGCAGGATCAACGGGGACTTGATCTCATATAACCGGTTATCGCGCACCGCCGGGATCCGATCCCAGCCGGGGCGTGCGGCCAGCATGGCCGGCTGGAACTTCTTGCCGCACCAGGAGCCGATGATGATATCCGGTTGCCGTTCGATGATCTCGTTGCCATCGGCGATGATGCGCCGTTTTGCATCCGGATGCTGCGCGCGATCGGCACAGACGTCCTCGCCGCCGGCAATGTTTATCAGCTCCGACACCCAGCGGATGCCCGAGATCATGGGATCGTCCCACTCCTCGAAATAGACCCGCGGGCGGCGTGACAGCGTGGCAGCCTGTTCCCGGGCCCGGGCGATATTCCCGGTCAACTCGTCGACCAGTGCCTGTGCCCGTTCCCCGGCGCCGACCATGTTGCCCAGCAACAGAATGTTATCCAGAATCTCCTGTACCGAACGCTGATTGGTGATCAGCACCTGCACGCCTTCGCGAATCAATCCGGCGGCGATGTCCGCCTGCAAATCGGAAAACCCCACCACCAGATCCGGCTCCAGGTCGAGAATCTTGTCCAGCTTCGCCGTGGTAAACGCCGCTACCTTCGGCTTCTCCCTGCGCGCCTGCGGCGGGCGCACCGTAAAGCCCGAAATCCCCACGATGCGAGCCTGCTCACCCAATCGGTACAGGATCTCCGTCGGCTCCTCGGTCAGGCAGACGATCCGCTGCGGCAGTTGGGCCACCATGGCAACTACGACTTGCTCAACGTGCGGATCTTGCGTGCATGCTGCAGCCGGTTATATTCCGCACGCACCTCCAGCAGACAACGGCTGCACAGGCAGTCCTCATACTGCTCGGAGATATACTCCAGCTGTTCGGTGCTCAGCACCACCGTCTGGCACTGGCAGAGCATGATCGACCCGGATTTGCATTCAAACAGCGTCTGACAACGCCCGCACTGTTTGGATTCGTGTTTTGGCATAGCTCACCTGACAACTTGCCGGCTGGCCACAAACCGGCGCAGCCGTTGGAAAATAGTGCCATCCGTGGCCATGCGGCTGTTTTTATTCTTCCCGCAACTCTCCCGTTAAGCACAGATTGGAAATCAGAATCGTTTGTCACCCACCCCTTTTGTTTGCTTCACCCCCAGCCTTCAGGCTCTCCATGTGTTCGATCAACGAGTCCACGGTCTCTTTGAGCAGATCAAGCTCTTCGATCGAGAGATCATTCAGTTGTTCCAGGTTGTACTCTATCGTATCGATGATTTTCCTGTGCGGCCGTTGCAACGCGCGCGTAAAATAGGCGGTGACCGTCGCCACAATGGCGCCGAAAAACAGTACCGAGCCGATCACGATCCAGACGCCACCGATCAACTGCGCCGGGCCCGACACCGGCGAGTCGGCAATCCCCGCGGTCGAAAACGCCGCCACGCCCCAGTAGAGCGCTTCGCCGAATGTCCGGATAGTCGTGCCCTCGACCCCCTCTTCGGCCAGGTACATACCCGTGGAAAACAGAACCCACAACACCGCCAGCAACAACACCATCTTCACAAATGGCGTATGCGAGACAATGTCCCCGATAAGGCGCAGGGAATGTTGACGGGCTCTGTTCTTTTTCATGCTGAACACCTTATGATTGAGTGAAAAACATCGACGCCCACTGCTCCCGTATTTCATTGTTCTTTCTTCTGCGCCGCCGGGGTTTCATGAACTGCGCCGGATTTTCCTGCCTGATTGTCTGTGCTCATGGGCACAGATCCCGCCCGGGTCCGACATTGCCCTGTGCCATACCACTTCAGCGGCAACACCTGTACAGGGCCAGTTACATCGGCTCAATCGTCGTTGTTTTCACGCTCGATGATTTGCGCATTCACATCCAGATCCCAGTGGGTCTCGACCCCCTCGCGCCGGTCGGCGAAACGAAACCGAATGCGCTCGCCTGAAAAACGATAGTCTTGCAGGCCCGTCTGATCGGCAAAGTAGCCGTTAATCGTATTCGTCCGGTTACGGTGCTGGATGCCATAGGTCATCAGCGCATACCCGTACAGGTTATCCGCCGAGTCAAACCGGGGTTCCCGGTGTTTCAATTCCAGCGTGGCATAGGGATACCAGTCCCACTTGCCACTGTCCGGGCTGCCCTTGTTCATCAGCACCATCAACGCGCTGCCACGGCCGATCCGGCGCTTCTCATCATCGGTGAGGCGCGTCGGCAACAGATAAATAACCAGCCTGTTCAACTGCTCATCCATCACCGCCACCGAATCGGCAACCGGCATCCGCGTCCCCGCCTTCTCGATATAACCCTGCGCCGCAACAGCGCCCCCGGCCAACGACCAGGCCAGCAGCATCACCGCAACCCGTCGCCACCACCCGTATTGAAATACCAGCATGTCAAAAACCCCGCTGCATTAAGAAATCAAAACCGTCCCTGGCCATGCGGATTGGTATTGTTATTCCCGCAACTCTCCCGTTGAGCACTGAATGAAAATGAGAATCGTTTGTCACCTACCCCTTTTACGAAAACTGAATAAAGACAATAATCGCTTGTCACAGAACACCCTCGACCTCATATATCTAAAACGGTTTCATAATGCCTCTTCCATCCACCGAGCGGTATAAAAGACTTATCAAAACTTTGATACTTGCTATAGGGTACAGAGTCGTACCACTTACGAAGTTCTTTATTAATTTGCAACAACACAACCATCTTATCTTTATCCGCTAACTCAACACCCCCTGACGTGGCATCGGCTATTTGCTGATTCGCAGATTGCATCTCCATTAATAACTCCTGCGCTTCCTTATCACCCGTCCCTGCAAGGTAGCCAGAAAAATAGGCCATCGCGTTATGATTCTGGTAGAGCAGTTTTATCTGTTCTTTTTGTCGTTGCCGCTTGAGCCACCCGAACACATTACCCTCCAAGGCATATGTATTAATACTCTATATAGATGAATGATCTAACTTTCCCTGGTCCGACTCCGCTATGGTGGTTCAAGATTTCCCCCAGAGCTTTCTACTTACTTCGTTCTTTTATCGGCATAAGCCGCGAGTTTAGTACGGTATTCACTAATGCTGTGATCTTTCACATGTCGATCCAATGAAAGCCGGTTTTTTATAAGACGGCGTATGCGTGCAAGGAAGGTAATATTGTGTATAAGGCGCACATCAGAGCAATCATCTGATTTGCAATTCGTCAAATAGCGCATATCGCCATGGTGCCGATACTTACTGAACTTGTCGTCCAGTAATTTTGCCAAATATTCCAATGCAGGTAGAATATTTTTCAAGAAACGCAATATATCAACCAGTAGCTCGATGACGACACCTGGCGGCAAACGCGGGACAACATCCGCCGTATTAACTACACGGT
>JBKGZJ010000061.1:0-12846 GCA_046545635.1 Thiohalophilus sp.
GACCCGCACTGGTACGAAGTATATGCACATATTAAAAATGGATTGAGCGAGGATTCAGATGGTTTTAAAAAGTTTATTAATGAAGGTTTAGAGAAAACCCCGAATTACTATCAGTTATATTTTGCGGCTGTCGATTATTTGGCGCCAAAATGGCACGGCAGCAAAGAAGAAATTGAGAAATTTGCTAATAAAGCTGTTGAGAGGACCAAGGAAAATGAGGGCATGGCTTTATATGCAAGAATTTACTGGTATGCATCGCAAACTCAATATGACGAACGTCTTTTTTCAGAGTCTGATGTCGTGTGGGATAAAATGAGAGAAGGTATATTTGATGTGTTGGAAGATTATCCCGATTCATGGAACATTCAAAATTTTGCTTTTTTCTCTTGTCTTGCAAGGGACCAAAGCACAACCAGAATATTGCTAGAAAAAATGAAACGGCCAATGATAAAGAGAGCATGGAAAAAGCGAGACTATTACGAATATTGTAAGAATTATGCTTATGCAATTCCTGACAGCGTGTAATCTGGAACAAACCTCGGGTTCACTTCCTGCCGTTACCTGCCTGTCCTGATAAGACAGGCTAAGACGTCATTCACACTCCGCCGGCACGCCGTCGAAGAAATCGACCTTGCCGGTTTCAAGCGAGTATTCGGCACCGACGACGACCAGGCCGTGATTGGCGATCAGCTCCTCGAGAATGGCCGAGCCGTGGCGCAGATGATCGCAGGAGGCGCGGACGTTGGCGCGCACGGCCTTGTCGACCAGATCCTCGCGTGACAGATCCGGGCTTACTTCGAGCAGGTTCTTGAGCGCCGGGCTGACCCGGCTGACGATGGAGTGCAGGTTGGGCGACTGGTTTTCGGTGGGGCGTTGCAGCTCGTCCAGGGTGGTGGTGATGGCGCCGCAATTGGAGTGGCCCAGGACCACCACCAGCTTGGTGCCAAAGCGATCGGCGGCGAATTCCACGCTGCCCACCTGGGAGGGGGCGACGATGTTGCCGGCGACCCGGATCACGAACAGATCCCCCAGGCCCTGATCGAAGACCAGTTCGGCCGGGGCGCGGGAGTCGGAGCAGCCCAGGATGATGGCGATGGGATCCTGCGGGCTTTTGCCGATGTCCTCACGCTGGGTATAACTCAGCAGGGATTCGACGCTGCGCACGTTGGCTGTAAAACGTTCGTTGCCTTCGCGCAGCCGTTTGAGGGCGTCGCAGGCGGAGAGTACAGGCGGTCTGGACATATAGGTTTTTATCTATGAATCTGGTGGCAATAATAGCCCATTCGGGCACGGGTGAACATCACCCGTGCCCGGTTATCATGGATAAAATGAGAGGTTATTCCCAGTTCTGTCTGGTGGCGATCATCACCCCGACGAACATCCCGACCACGGCCAGCAGGGATTCCAGGGAGAGGGTAGAGAAGCCGGTCAGGCCCTGGCCGACGTTGCAGCCGTAGGCGACCGTGGCGCCGATCCCCATCAGCGCCGCGCCCAGGATGGCGCTGCCCAGTTTACCGCTGGCGATGGGGGTGAAGCGGAACTGACCGCGCAGCAGGGCGTAGACAAAGCCGATGGCGGCCAGTCCGATGACGAAGGAGACCGCGTAGGAGAATCGCGGCGTGTCGCCGGCGATCACCAGCATCCCGATGCGGGACATGGGGCCGGAGGCGGTGATGCCCGACGGCGCGCTGGGATCGAACTCATCAAAGGCCAGCACCCCGGTGACATACCAGCTGGCGACCGTCACCAGCCCGATGATCCCGCCGGCGACCAGCAGGGATATCTGCCCGCCCCGCTTCCAGCGCAGGGCGATATAGCCGGCCAGCGCGCCCCCGATGATCACCACGGCCAGCCAGCCGGGCAGGCCGAATACGCTGGCGAGGCCGGCATCGCCATCAGCCAGGTCGATGGCGGTCAGCCCGGTCAGCCACAGGCGCACCGGCTCGAGCAGGCCGAACTGGGTGATGGTGGCGAAGATGATGAAGACTGTCAGCACCAGCAGGGCGCGCAGATCGCCGCCGGCGGCATTGACGAAGACCCGTGCGGCGTCCTGGCCGCCGAGACTGGCGCCGATACCGAACAGCACGCCACCGAGCAGAACGCCGACCCAGTCGAGCTGGGCATTGCGATAGCCGGCGCTGGCCACTTCCACCGTGCCGGTCGTCTCCAGCCACCAGGTGCCGACGATGGCCACCAGCATCGCGGTGGCGATGGCCAGCAGCTGGCGATGGCTGGATTCGTGCAGCACGTTGCGCACCGCCTGCATCATGTCCAGGTCGAAATGCCTGACTACCAGCCCGTAAATGATACCGGCCAGCAGACCGCCGGCGATCAGATAATTGGTGACATCCTCGAACATCGCTCCCCCCGGTGAAATCGTTTTTTTGGTTTGCGCATGGTACCCAATTCGCCACCAAGGCACCATCTTATGCAGGGATATAACAGGGTTAAGCGGCATTTGCGTTCGTTGAACGATCTGCGTGATATCAAACAGGGCGGGTCGGGTGCGGTTCCCCTGATCCCGGAAGGGGGGTAAAATAGACACAGTCTATCCATCCACGCCATGGGCAAGGGGGTTTCCTTGCCGGATTGCACATTCCATGACAGCCACCGCCGCACAAACTTCTTCTGCCACCCGCGAGACGCTGATTCGTCGCTTCAGGGCGCTGCTGCCGGCCGAACAGGTGCTCTACAGCGAGGAGGATCTGCATCCTTACGAATGCGACGGTTTGTCGGCCTATCGCAAGTTGCCGCTGGCGGTGGTCTTGCCCGACACCATCGAACAGGTGCAGTCGATATTAAAACTGTGCAGCGAGTTCGAGCTGCCGGTGGTGGCCCGTGGCGCGGGAACCGGCCTGTCCGGCGGGGCCTTGCCGCACGAACAGGGGGTGCTGTTGAGCCTGGCCCGCTTCAACCAGATCCTGGCCGTCGATCCCGAGCAGCGGGTCGCCCGTGTGCAACCTGGGGTGCGTAACCTGGCCATCTCCGAGGCGGCGGCGCCGCACGGGTTGTATTACGCGCCCGATCCCTCCTCGCAGATCGCCTGCAGTATCGGCGGCAACGTGGCCGAGAATGCCGGTGGGGTGCACTGTTTGAAATATGGCCTGACCGTGCACAACATCCAGCAACTGAAAGTGATTACCATCGACGGCGAGCTGCTGACCATCGGCGGCAGCGGGCTGGATGCGGCCGGCTATGATTTGCTGGCGCTGATGACCGGCTCCGAAGGCATGCTCGGGGTGATCGTGGAAGTGACCGTGAAGTTGCTGCCCAAACCCGATCGCGCCCAGGTGATCCTGGCGGCCTTCGATGATGTGGTCAACGCCGGTGAGGCGGTGGGCAACATCATCTCCGCCGGGATCATTCCCGCCGGCCTGGAGATGATGGACAAACTCGCCATTCAGGCGGCGGAAGATTTCGTGCACGCCGGGTATCCGGTGGGGGCCGAGGCGATTTTGTTATGCGAGCTGGACGGCACCAACGAAGAGGTCTCGGCCCACGTCTATCAGGTGCGCGAGATACTGAATCAAAGCGGCGCCACGGAAGTGCGCACCGCGCGCAGTGATGCCGAACGCATGACCTTCTGGAAGGGCCGCAAGGCCGCGTTTCCGGCCGTGGGCCGCATCTCGCCCGATTACTATTGCATGGACGGCACCATTCCACGCAAGCACCTGCCCGAGGTGTTGCGCAAGATGGCCGAATTATCCAAAGAATACGATCTGCCGGTGGCCAATGTCTTTCATGCCGGCGACGGTAACCTGCATCCGTTGATTCTGTACGATGCCAACAAGCCCGGCGAGCTGGAACGCACCGAGGAGTTCGGCGGCAGGATCCTGGAGTTGTGCGTGGAAGTCGGCGGCACCATCACCGGCGAGCACGGCGTCGGCATGGAGAAGATCAACCAGATGTGCGTGCAGTTCGATGCGCTGGAACTGACCCAGTTTCATGCGATCAAACACGCCTTCGATCCCAAAGGCCTGCTCAATCCCGGCAAGGCGGTACCAACATTACATCGTTGTGCCGAATTCGGCGCCATGCATGTGCATCACGGGGAGCTGCCGTTTCCCGAACTGGAGCGGTTCTGAGCATGACCGACCTCAGCGAACAGTTACAACAGCAGGTGCAGACCGCCCTGGAAAACCGGCAGCCGCTGGCGATTCGCGGCGCCAACAGCAAGGCATTCTATGGTCACGTTGTCCCGGGGACGCCGCTCGAGCTGGCCGGGCACACGGGCATTGTCAGCTACGAGCCGACCGAACTGGTCCTGACCGCGCGGGCCGGGACGCCGCTGGAAGAGATTGAACAGGCCCTGGCGGAGCAGGGCCAGATGCTCGCTTTCGAGCCGCCGCATTTCGGCGAAGGGGCCACCCTGGGCGGTACCGTGGCCTGTAACCTGTCCGGTCCGCGCCGGGCTACGGCCGGGGCGGCGCGCGATTTTGTCCTCGGTTGCAAACTGATCAACGGCAAGGGCGAGCTGCTGCATTTCGGCGGCGAGGTGATGAAAAACGTGGCCGGGTACGATGTCTCGCGCCTGATGACCGGCGCGCTGGGCACGCTGGGCGTGTTGCTCGAAGTCTCGCTCAAGGTCCTGCCCCGTCCCGAGGACGAACAGACCCTGGTTCAGGAGTGTGCCGGGGAGACGGCGATCAAACGCATGAACCAGTGGGCGCAACAGTCGTTACCGGTTTCCGCTACCTGTTATGACGGTGCCAGTTTATACGTGCGACTGTCCGGCACCGAAGGGACGATCAGGGCGGCGCGCAAGATCATCGGCGGCGAGGAAGTGCCGCCGACCCGAACCTGGTGGCAGAAACTCAAGGAACACCAGCATGCGTTTTTCTCCACCAGTAAACCGTTGTGGCGATTGTCCCTGGCCTCCACTACGCCGCCCCTCCCGTTCAAGGGCAAATGGCTGTATGAATGGGGCGGAGCGCAACGCTGGCTGGTAGCCGATGAACCCGCCGATAGAGTTCGCCAGATGGTCGCCAAAGCCGGCGGTCATGCCACGCTGTATCGCGGCGATCGTGACAACATCGAGGTGTTCCATCCGCTGCCCGCGCCGCTGATGAAACTCCATCGCAACCTGAAACAGGCGTTCGATCCCAAAGGCATTTTCAATCCGGGGCGGATGTATCGGGAGATCTAAGTTGGCAGTTGGCAGAGGGCAGTTGGAAGTCGGAAATCAGTAATCAGTAATCGGGAGCCGGGAATTTAACCACGAAGGGTTATTGGTTTACTTCGAGTCTTCGTGGTGAAGGTTTTCCTCGTAACTCGTCCCTCGTCACTTTTTTTGGGGATGCAACAATCCATGCAAAGGCAACCATGCAGACGAATCTGAGCCAAGAGTATCTCAATACCCCGCAGGGCCAGGAGGCCAACGATATCCTGCGTGCCTGCGTGCATTGCGGTTTCTGTACCGCTACCTGCCCGACCTATCAATTGCTGGGGGATGAGCTGGACGGGCCGCGCGGGCGGATTTATCTTATCAAGCAGGCGTTGGAGGGAAATGCGGTCACCCACAAGACCCAGCAACATCTGGATCGCTGTCTGACCTGCCGGGCCTGCGAGACTACCTGTCCCTCCGGGGTACGTTATGGCCGGCTGGCGGAGATCGGGCGGGAACTGGTCGAGGAGAAGGTCAAACGCGGCAGGTTCGAAACCCTGCAACGCTGGGCGCTGCGCAAGCTGGTGCCCTATCCAAAGCGTTTCGCGCCGCTGGTCAGGGCCGGTAATCTGTTCAAACCGTTGCTGCCCGCTGCCTTGCGCAACAAGGTGCCAGCGATGCAAAGTGCCGGTGCGCGCCCCGAAGCCAGGCACCCGCGCAGGATGCTGGTGCTCGACGGCTGCGTACAGAGTGTGTCCACTCCCCAAACCAATGTTGCCGCCGCCCGGGTACTGGACAGGCTGGGTATTGAATTGATCAGCGCCGGGCGGGCCGGTTGTTGCGGGGCGGTCAGCCATCATCTGTCGGCCGCGGAAGAGGGACTCGATTTCATGCGCAACAACATCGCTGCCTGGTGGCCGCATATCGAGGCCGGTGCCGAGGCGATCGTCATCACCGCCAGCGGCTGTGGCGCCATGGTCAAGGAGTACGGCGATCTGCTCAAACACGATCCCGCCTGGGCCGCACAGGCCGCGCGGGTCAGTGAGCTGACCCAGGATATCAGCGAAGTGTTGCGGGACGAGGATCTGTCGCAACTGGATAATCATTCTGACTACAGCAAGGTGGCTTTTCACAGCCCCTGCACCCTGCAGCATGGTCAGCAACTCAATGGTGTGGTGGAGACGATTCTGCAAAACGCCGGCTTCACCCTCACGCAAGTCCCCGATGCCCATCTGTGCTGCGGCTCGGCCGGGACCTACTCCATCCTGCAGCCGGTGCTGTCGCAACAATTACTGGATAACAAACTTGTCGCCCTGCAGAGTGACGAGCCGGACGTGATCGCCACCGCCAACATCGGCTGCCAGATGCATCTGGCCAGCAAAGCCGGCAAGCCGGTCAGGCACTGGATCGAACTGCTTGATACGGCGAAACAATGATCCCCCCGAACAATCCGGTCAACGACGATGTTTGATTCATTGATCCATCAGATCTATCGGCATCCATACCGCTTTTATCTGCTGCTGTTCGCTGCGGGGCTGTTGATCTATCTGGCGCTGGATTATCTGATCGTCGATCTCGAGGCGCGCGATGAGCGCGGCCGCACGCCGTTATACCTGGCGGCGGAACAGGGCGATCTCGACACAGTCCGAAGCCTGCTCGATAAAGGCGCGGTGGTCGATGCCCGGGATAACTGTCTGTGGACGCCGCTGATGCGAGCCGCGCAAAACGGCCACCTTGATGTGGTGCAGACATTGTTACAGGCCGGGGCCGATATCAATGCGGAGGACAGGGATGGCTATCATGCGCTGACTGCCGTGGTGATCACCGACCAGGTGGCGATACTCGAATACCTGATCGAACAGGGCATCGCACTTGATGTACAGGATGACGAGCGAGACTGGACAGCCCTGATGTGGGCGGCCAGTGAAGGGCGTGAGGAAATGGTCGAAATACTGCTGGCAAACGGCGCCGACAGGACAGTACAGGGTAGTGATGGCAAAACCGCCCTTGAACTGGCGGCGGAACATCACCATGGTAAAATCGTGGCGCGGCTGGCAGAATAATAGTGTTGAACGGCATCGGATATCGTTCAGGTTGGCGTATTACACACAGGCATGAGAAGTAAATTATGGCAGATCTGTTTGAAGAAAAGGCTCAGGACTGGGATACCAATGAAATGATTATGGCATTGTCGGCCGGCATCGGCTCGGCGATTGTCGAGCGTGTCCCGTTGAATCATGAAATGGCGGTCATGGATTTCGGTGCCGGCACCGGCCTGATCAGTGCGCATATTGCGCCGCACATCAACAGGATTACGGCAGTGGATGTTTCCGAGTCCATGCTGGAAAAACTTGCCGCCAAGCCACAATTACAGGGCAAGGTGGAAGTCTGCTGTCAGGACATTCTCGAAGAGCCGTTAGATCGGGATTTTGATCTCATCGTCAGCGCTATGGCCCTGCATCATGTGGAAGATACCGAACAGCTGTTCCGCCATTTTGCCGATACCCTCAAACCCGGCGGGCGGGTCGCCCTGGCGGATCTGGACAGGGAGGACGGCACCTTCCACCCGGCTGATGTGGAAGGCGTTTTCCATCACGGCTTTGATCGCACTGAACTCGCATCGCTGATGCAAAATCAGGGCTTCAGCGATATCCAGTTCACCACTGCCCATGTGGTCAACAAGGAAGAGGGCGACTACCCCATTTTTCTGGTCACCGCCAGTCGTGGATGATTTCTGGCAGAGTGCCAGTACTGAACAGTGTATTTATAAAAACTTTACCACGAAGGCTCGAAGACACGAAGCAAACAATTGTTATACTTCGAGACTTCGTGTCTTCGTGGTGAAAAAAATCTGATATGAGCCTGTTAGCTACAAGCTGTCCGGGCTGGCCTGTTTGCAATAGTCATTGCCGTTCTCGCACTGCAGGGTGACGTGGTCGATGCCGAAGCGGTGGTGCAGTTCGTCGCTGGCCTGTTGCACCAGCGAATCGTCATGGGGGAATTGGGGGATGACCAGATGGGCGGTGAGGGCGGTTTCGGTGGTGCTCATGGGCCAGATATGCAGATCGTGTACCTCCGTGACACCGGGCAGCCGGGTTAAATAGGCTTCAACTTCATGCGGATCGATGCCTTTGGGAACGGCATCGATGGCCAGTCCGGTCGAATCACGCAACAGATCCAGCGTACTGTAGAGAATTACCAGCGCGATGAGCAGGCCGAGCAGGGGATCGATCCACAGCCAGCCGGTGAACATGATGACAACGCCGGCGATCACCACGCCCAGTGAGACACCGGCATCGGCGGCCATGTGCAGGAAGGCGGCCTTGATATTGAGATCGTGTTTCTGACCACCGATGAACAGCAGGGCGGTGACGGTATTGATCACCACGCCGACGGCGGCGACCACGATCACCGTTATGCCGTCGACAGGCTGGGGGTCGGTGAAGCGACCGATCGCCTCCCAGGCGATCGCCCCTACCGCGACGAGTAACAGCATGCCACTGAGCAACGAGGCGAGAATCGTCAGTCGCCGAAAGCCATAAGTGCGATAGGCCGTGGGCGCCTTGCCGGCCAGATAGATGGCGCCCCAGGCCAGCAGCAGGGTCAGCACATCGGAGAGGTTATGCCCGGCGTCGGTGATCAAGGCCAGGGAATTGCTGACAAAGCCGTAGATAAACTCGATCACGACAAAGATCAGATTCAGGCCGATCCCGATGGTGAAAGCGCGGTTGTAACTATGCGGCGTGGGGTGATGATGTGCATGGGCCATGACGATAACTATCTATTGCCAAAAGGGCGGCTGTCAATCACCTCGCGACTGGTGGATACGAGCATCATGCGGTGGAGACGGTTTAAACAAAATCCCGTGGTATGACGCGGTCCCAGTTGGCGGAATAGACGCGTTTGTCGCCTTCGTAGGCATCGAGTTCGGCGCGCAGATAGAAATCACTTTCGGTAGAAGTCAGTACCGTGCGGGTGACGGTTTTGACAAACCAGTCGCCACGCCGGTAACTGCGTTCCCACACGGTTTCGCCGCGCACTGAATTGAAGTCGTCACCCTGATAGGTGTACCACTCCAGCGCCTTGCGGCCCATCTCCAGATCGATGTCCCTGAGGTAGACGATCCCGCTGTCGTTGATAACTTTCAGAGTCGAAAGGTCGAGGTCCAGATCCCGAATTACGCGCCAGTTATGGTGTTCCGGTTCGATCATCTCGGTGACCAGCGGCGGTGCCGCTTCCGGTTCGTCAAATTGGCGCAGATTGTTATCGCTTTCCCTGGGCGTGCGTACCGGCAAAAAGGCGCGGCTGGGCCCGGTGATGACCTTGATCCGGGTGGATTGCGGCGCCGGCCAGGCCAGGGGCCAGTACGAGGTGGATACCGCGATGCGCAGCCGATGGCCGGCGGGGAAATGCTGGGCAATGTTGTTGAGCTGGACCCGGACCCGGTATTGCTTGCCCGGCTGCAGGGGTTGGGGATGTTCCGAATCCTCACGATGGGTGAGGTTCAGCAATCCATAGGTAACGCGCGTGGCTTTATTATCGGGGGCGATATCGGAAAGCCGAACCGCCAGCATGGCGACGGGCTTGTCCGGAATCACTTCCAGTTCGACACAGGGGGCGCCCAGGATCTCGAGGGGCGCTTCCAGCGGTTCGCTGTCGAAGACCAGGGCGCCGCCATCTTCCTGACGTTGATCGTGGGGCAGATCCGGTGCGGCGGCATAGGAGCACCATTTGCCGGCAAACAGGCCGAGACCCAGCGGGGATTGCAGGTTGCGGGTTTCCTCGCCGCTGGTTTTATCGGCGGGGAGCAGCCGGCGTGCCGGGGCGAGAATAAACTCCCGCTGTTCGATCTCCGGATTCGGCCAGGCGTTTTCGGCAACCCAGTGGCCGGGTCGCATCTGATAGCGCGTGGTGGGCGGGACACTGTCCTGCATCCAGACCCGCAGCATCGGATCGTCTTCGACACCGTTGTCGATGCCGTTTAACCATTTGTCCCACCAGCGAACCGCTTCCTGCAGGAATCCGATCGCGGGCCCGGGCTGACCGATATGCGGATATTTGTGGCCCCAGGGTCCGATAAGCCCACAGCGCGGTACGTTGAGGTTTTCCAGCAAGCGGAACACCGAATTGGAATAGCCGTCGGCCCAGCCGCTGACAGCCATCACCGGACATTGCACGGCGGTGTAATCCTCGCAAATCGAGCCATGCTTCCAGTAATCATCCCGGCGCTGATGCTGCAGCCACTGTTCCAGCCACAGCCCGCTGCCGCGCAGGCGTTCGAACCACATGTCGCGCCAGTTGTCGCCGACGATCCCGGGGTCGGGCGGGCAGGCGTTATAGGCGAACATGGTCGAGGCCCAGGAGAGATTGTCGCCCAGCAGGCAGCCGCCCATGTGGTGTACGTCGTCGGCATAGCGATCATCGGTGGAGCTGGCGGTAATGATCGCCTTGAGTTGCGGGGGCCGCATGGCGGCGATCTGCAGGCCATTGAAGCCGCCCCAGGAGATGCCCATCATGCCGACCTTGCCGTTGCACCACGGCTGTTCCTCGAGCCACTGCAGGATCGCCACGCCGTCGTCCAGTTCCTGTTGCAGATACTCGTCGCGCAGCACCCCTTCGGAGTCGCCGCTGCCACGTAAATCCACCCGGATCCCGGCGTAACCGTGGCCGGCAAAATAGGGATAGATCTGCTCGTCCCGGGCCCGGACCGAATCGCGCTTGCGATAGGGAATGTATTCGAGAATCGCCGGTACCGGCACCTGTTCGGCATCTTCAGGGAGCCAGAGGCGGGCCGCCAGACAGATACCGTCGGGCATCGGGATCCAGACGTTTTCGATGGTTTTGACCTTGTGAGGAAATTCATTGACGATGCGCATACGTTATCCTCATTGATTTTGCCGGATGTCAAAAGTGAGCATATTCAGAGCGGATTGATAGTTGGCCAGCAGTTGCTTCTGATTATCGGCTCCCATAAACAGGGTGGCGATCTCGTAACTATAGCTGTCCTGGTCGGGAAGATCATGTAGCCACATGCCGGGCTGAACATGAACCTGTATTTCGAGATCGGGAAAATGTCGTTTCAGCTTTTCGATCTCCGGGGTGGTTGGCACATTGCCGGTATAACCATCGTGAAAACGACGCAGCATGAACTTGGCGGCGATTTTGTGCTTGCCTTCCCGGTAAGGAAAGTCGGGTTGATGCCCGAGAGCGACATCGACCATTACCGCATGGTGGTATTCGCCGTCGACCATTTTGAACAGCGGACAATGCGATTTCGAAATCCGGGTATTGATTTCGAGTAAATATATGCTGTCATGCTGCTTCGACCAGTAAAACTCGGCATTAAACGGCGAATCGTCATAGCCAATGTGTAAAAGAACCGCTTGTATCGCCTGAATCATGCGCTGTTTGACGTGTGCGGGAAGCGTGGAAGGATATTGATAGCGTGAGAAGGAACTCCGGTGTTTTCCTTCGCGAATCGAGTCCACGATTCCGTAGACGGTCAGCTTGCCATTATGAACATAACCCTCGAGAGTACACTGCCGGCCTTTGGAGATAATTCCCTCGGCGATACAGTAATTGCCGTCAACGGGGGTAATGTCCGGTGGGATCTGTGCATATTTCAGGATGTCGTTAAACGGTTTGGCGAAGCGGTGTATTCTGTCACGGATGATAGCAAGGCTCTCAATCAGCGCATGGCGGTTATTGATGCGAAACCCGAGATGGGAAGAGGCGGCCTTGATCGGTTTCAGCCAGAAAGGATAGGCAATTTCGAGTTTATCAGCCGCCCCCGGGTCAAAGGGATCGATCAGTTGAAACTCGGGAACCAGTTCGGGGACGACTTCAATTTGCAGGCAACGGCTCCAGTACTTGTGTTCGCATTTGAGCACCGCTTCCAGACTCGGACCGGGCAAATGATAACGCCGACGGATTATCGGCAGTATGGTGCTGACCGGAAAGTCCCAGTACCCGACGAGGGCGTCGATTGAGCCAGCGAAACTGTCGAGTTTTTCATAAGCCTGTTGCAGCAGGCATTCAACGGGCTCGCGAACCGGACGCTTGATTTTCTGATAGGGGATAAGGCAGTGAAATTGATACTCATTCGCATGTCGTAGCAACTGCAACTGGCCGAGATTGAAATCATCAAGTCCTACTACAAAGACGTTCGAGGACATCCTGCCGCTCCGGCATCATTATCGGGTGATCATTGTGGTGGTTTCCTGCCTGTAAACACAATGATAATGATTTATACCGCTATTTTAATTGGCGACTTTCTCTTTCGACACAACGCTGAAAAGCCGGCAGGTGATTCTCCTGCGAGGCGCGTTGCAGATTTTTCAGGACGGTTTGCACATCCGGATAGTCGCCACTGGCGGCGAGAAGGCGATCATACATGGCGGCATTCTCGATTTCGGCGGCCACGCCGGCCTGGCAGGCGGCCAGAAGGGTCCCGGGGGGCTCGACACGCTCCGGCCAGGTGTCATCGGGTACGGGCAGGCCGTATTTTTCAAACAGTACCAGCAGAGCATCGATATGGCGTTGTTCCGCCTCGACAATGTTGCTGAAAGGCCGCACCTCGCCAAATGTTTCCAGTACCCGACGATAGGTGGCGCGGGCTTTGTATTCGTCCTCGATGGCTTCGGTCAAAATTTCGGTCAGGATCTGCGTCATATTGCGATACTCGTTGAGCGTTTATTCAGTCTGGTGTTTCTCGTGCCGTGACAATATTCGCCGGCGTATCG
>JBKGZJ010000062.1:0-12793 GCA_046545635.1 Thiohalophilus sp.
CTCACCGCCAGTGAGGCGGTGATTTATCAAGCTGTCACCTTTACTTAATCTGAAACTTTAGCTTCTCATTTTAATGAAGCGTTTACTGATGATAAACGGAATATAACCCGGAGGTGACTCATGAGCCTTATGCAGAACGGACAATTACGCGAAGACTGGCTCGATGCCGAAACCGAAGACGGTGAATTCGTGCGCCAGGACTCGCAGTTTCGCCACTGGGTGACGCCCGACGGTTCCTCCGGACCCAGCGGCGAGGGCGGTTTTGCGGCCGAGCCGGGGCGTTATCATCTTTATGTTTCCTATGCCTGCCCCTGGGCGCACCGGACCCTGATCTTCCGCAAGCTGAAAAAACTGGAGGATCTCATCAGTGTTTCGGTGGTCCATCCGCACATGGGAGCCAAAGGCTGGGACTTTCGTGATTATCCCGGCGCCACCGGCGACACATTGTACGGCTATGAGTACATGCACCAGCTGTATACCCGGGCCGACCCGCACTACAGCGGTATCGTGACCGTGCCGGTATTGTGGGACAGGCAGCGGGAAACCATCGTCAATAACGAGTCGGCGGAGATCATTCGCATGTTCAACAGCGCGTTTGATGAGTGGGCCAGCCGGGAGGTGGATATGTACCCCGTGGCACTGCGTGCCGAAATTGATGAGCTCAATGAACGAATCTATGAGTCGATTAATAACGGGGTCTATCGCACCGGCTTTGCGAGCAGTCAGGCTGTGTATGAGAAGAACTTCGATAACCTGTTTGTGGCACTGAATGAACTGGAACAGCGCCTGTCGAAAAATCGTTATCTGCTCGGCAGTCAACTGACCGAAGCCGACTGGCGGCTGTTTCCGACATTGTTGCGGTTTGATGCCGTGTATGTCGGTCATTTTAAATGTAACCGGCAACGCATTGCCGATTATCCGAATCTGTTTAACTATCTGCTCGAGCTGTATCAGATTCCGGGCATTGCCGATACGACCAATTTCGAGCATATCAAGCAACACTATTATTACAGTCATATCGAGCTGAATCCGACCCGTATTGTGCCCAAAGGGCCGATGCAGGATTTACTGCAGCAGCATAATCGCGGAGATAAGTTGTGAGCGGTCAGTCGATGTTTGTTACCGATGCTCTGTTAATGCAGGAAGGCGATGGCGCCGAGGTGCAGCGGCTGTTTCCCATACCTCGGCGCATGATGAACTACGACCCGTTCGTCCTGTGGGATCATTTTACTATTGAGCCGGGTAATGGATTTCCGACCCACCCACATCGGGGTTTCGAGGCGATCACCTACATGTTCAGTGGCAGCATGCAGCACAAGGACAATCTGGGTAATGCGTCAACGGTAACGGATGGCGGCGCGCAGCGATTTACTGCAGGGCGTGGCATCGAACATTCGGAAATGCCTGCGGCAGAGGGACAGAGTAGCGGAATCCAGTTGTGGATTAATTTGCCGCAACGCCTCAAGCAGATCGAACCCGATTATCAACAGGTCGATGGAGATGATGTTCCGGTGATGCAAAAGGATAATGCCCGGGTCCGGGTGATCGTCGGCGAATCATCACCAATGAAACTCTCAACCGACATACGCTATTACGATATCAGTTTGTCGGGCGGCGGAATTTACACCGAACGGGTACCCCCGGGGTTTCGTGGACTGTTGTATCTGATGGAAGGTGCCATTGAGGTCAATGGCCGCAGTCTGAACCCGGGGCAGGCACTGTTCTTTGATGCCCGGAAAGAACTGGCGGTCAAAGGACAGGAGACGAGCCGTTTCATGCTGGTCATGGGACGGCCTCATGGTGAACCGATTCGCCAATGGGGCCCGTTCGTCGACTGATGCGCTATTGAGCGGCTGTCTGCTTGCTTTGTTGCTGTTCCGGCAGTTGCAGGCTGAATGTATTACCCAGGGCACGGCGGATCTGGTTGATCGTGACATGATTGGCTTCACTGGCATCTTCCCATTGACTGCAAATCAACCGATAAACATCCGGTTGGTGTTCGGATTGCAGAAACATTTCCGTGGCCGTGTTAATCGGGCTGGGATCGCTGTCAGCGATTTTCAGGCCAATACCGGCCGAAATCCGTGAAGAGGCAAGGTGCACCGGCTGCATGGCGTAATCGTCCCAACGTACGACCTTATGGATGATAAATGTATCCGGGGCGACGGTTTTTTCGTTATCAAGCATTTGCAAGGTTTCGAATTTGCAATGGGGATAATAGCGGTCCAGATTGTTGGCCGGCATCTGTTTCCCGTCCTGAAACCAGAGACTGACAGTATTGGGTGCAATACGCAGGGGCTGGTGAAGTATCAGCTTTGACTGGACAGGGACTGCGGTCAATGGTGAGTCGGGCGAGAAGGGGGATACCTGGCACGATATACCAAGGCACAGGAGGGGAATGACAGAGAAAAACTTATACATGAGACACCTCCGGATGCGTGTTTGACTAAGGGAAAACCCGTAGATGCAATTAAAATCATAGCACTTTTTCAAAAGTGCGCAGCTGACATCTCAATTTGTTAGGTGCCATAATTAATCGTACTTTTTACAACATTGCGCTAAGTTATTGTGTAAAAGGAGAATCGCCGTCTGGAAGGGGCTGCGGACGTAGAGGACGGCAGGAACTGCTTGCACCGGAAGAAATGATGGGATAGTTTCAATAGGAATTGTTTGGCGAAACTGACTGCGCTCATCCCCCCACATTTCTGTCTTGCCATGGATAACGGCAAATGGCAAGTCAATGATGCCGAGTAATTGTTTGGGTAGTGATAAAAAATACCGGACATATTATTAAGGAAAGGTGATGTCAGCACCTGATAACAAGGCGGTCTCCGATGCCCCGGGTGGCGCTCAGGGTACTGGCCGGAAAGTGCCCCTCTCTTCCAATTCAATTGCCCGTGTGCTGAATCTGCTGGATGATCTGAGGTCCTCTTCTGCCGGAATGGTGTTCTATCAGCATGTTGAAAGGATGCTGATGGAGCTCGATCAGGAGTATGGGGAGCGGGACAGGGTCCTGCGCTTCTGGTTACGTTCATTAATGGATGTCTATGCCAAACATCTGGATCCGGGCAGCTCCATGCATGTGCATGTCAAGTTGCTGCAGAAACAGTTGCAAATGCCGCATACCAGTCATGAGCTGCAAGAACTGCAAAGGCATATGGATCTGTATGCCATGCACATTGCGCGCATGGAGTTAGTCGATGAAGCTGTATTGCGCCGGGCACTGGAGCCGATACTCTCATACTACAGTGATGATATTTTTCCTGATACGACAACAAGTGCGCAAAATTCTCAGCAGGAGAATGAGAATTCCGCCTCGGGAGATGAAACTCAACGGGAGCTAATCCAGAGTCTGATTGAGGAACTACTGCCGCATAATGATCAGGATACCGAACAGAAGCTGGCTTCCAAATATCGGCAATATCTTAACAGTCAACATCGCGAGGCGGAGAAGGTTCAGGCCAAATTGATGCAGCACATCCAGGACACCATCACTGAAAACAAGCAGTTCGGTGATATGCTGGAAAATGTCAAACTGGGCCTGATGGAAGCCGAAGAAATTGATGATATAAACCTGTTGCGCCAGAGCCTGATGGAAGATGTCGAAAAACTTGGCGGGGCCTACCGAGGTTTGCTTGGTAAGCTGGACGACGCCAAAAGTTACCTCAAAATGATCGAGGCGGACAGCCAGAATCTAAGCGAGGAGCTGGCCAGAGTACGCCTGCTAAGCATGACCGATGAACTTACCGATTTACCCAACAGACGCGCCCTGATGCGGCGCCTGGAAGATGAGATGAGCCGTTCCCAGCGTTACGGATTTCAATTGGGACTGGCCTTGCTGGATCTTGATTCGTTCAAAGATATTAATGATGAACATGGTCACGCAGTCGGTGATGTGGTATTAACCTGTTACGCTGAGCAGATTTTGTCGACATTCCGCCATCATGACATGGTCGCACGTTACGGCGGTGAAGAGTTCGCGGTAATTTTACCAAATACCGATCTCAAGGGTGCGTTGGCTGCGCTGCACAAAGTACAAAGAGAGGCAAAATCCACAATATGTCATTACGGTGAGGTTAAAGTGCCGGCACCGACATTCTCCGCCGGAGTGGCCATGTTGCATGAATCCGATGACGTGGAGTCATTGATGAAGCGGGCCGATGACGCCATGTATGAAGCCAAGCGCCTCGGTCGTAACCAGATTGTACTGGATCGACAGGATCAACTCCGGGCGCATGATGCAGGCAGTTCATCAATAGGCGATATTAACTGATGAAAGCAGTGTGCTGCCTTTCAGGTCAGCAATTTTAGTGTACCGGCAGTTTTTCCCGTACAGCCTCCCGATCGAACCACCAGTCATCCTGTACCAGCACATCAATGACCATCGACAGACGGGGTAAAAATGCCTTCGGGTCTTCAAGCTCAAGCTTCTTGATCCACATATCCATTTGTTCTTGCGTTTCCACGCCACTGTGCCGTTTGGCGACATCAGCCAGTATTTTTGAGGTCAGAAAGGTCAGACTTTCGTGCTTGTCCTCGGGCGCGCGCAGGTCGGCAATATAATGCGAGGTGATGGCGGCCACGGCGGCGCCGTCCGCGTCAGCCGGTGTTTCATCAATAATATGGTTCAGCATGGTGATAGTGGTTTGCGGCATAATCGGAAAAGTAACCGCCAGCCAGACGCCCTGACCCAGCGCGGATAGTGATGCCGGCTGCTCGCACTGAAACAGGACATTGTAGGTTTCCACTGCATCCTGCCACGCTTCCTGGTTGAGGAAAGTGTCAATAATATCCCGGCCCTCCCGCCAGGCTTCTTCCTTGCGTTCCAGCGCCAGTAACAGTTCGGCGACATCCAGTCGCGCGCGTGCGCGATCCAGCGTCGAGGCGTCTTCGGGTAATTCAGCTACATGTTGTTGATGCAACTGGAGCTGCTCCTCCAGTGACATCTCGGGATGAGCAGCCAGGGCCTTGTTGCCGAACATGGCCTCATCAAATTCATAGTCGCTCATCGCTAACTCCCGTGCAATCATTGTGTGTATATGTCATATTAGGGGCGATATTATAATGGCTATCAGGCCGATTTTACAGGTACCCGGTACAGGCCTGGAGAGTTTGATCCGGTTGCCGCGTAATCAGGCTATAACCCGTAATCAGGAAGGGAATTTACATGCAGGATTATTTGCCCATGATCAGTCGACTGCTTGTGGCATTAGTTGTCGGCAGCATTATCGGACTGGAGCGGGCCTTTCACGGTCGACCTGCCGGACTGCGTACCCATGCGCTGGTATCCACTTCTTCCTGTTTGTTGATGTTGTTAACGGTCTATCAATGGGATTTGCTGGCCGGTGTGCCGGTGGACACCATTCGGGTGGATCCCACTCGCATGGCTCAGGGGATTATGACCGGTATCGGCTTTCTGGGCGCCGGGGTGATCATGAAGGAGAAGCTGACAGTCCGGGGGCTGACCACGGCGGCTTCTATCTGGATGACCGCCGCCATCGGCATTATGGTCGGTATGGGATTTTACAGTGCGAGTCTGCTGACCACTTTGATTGCATTGATCGTTCTGGGGCTGTTTGGCTGGAGTGAAAGAGTCATGCCGAACCGGCATTTTGCCAGCTTGTCGATTCGGTATAACCGCGATGAAGGCCTGTCGCGCACACGTTTGATTGAGATACTCAAGGAACACAAGATTACCTGCGCCAATATGAGTTATCACATGTATGAAAAAGATAATATGGGTGAGTACAAACTGACGATGTTTACGCTTAACCCCGAAAATTTTTACGCCTTGTCGGAAACCCTGCAACAAAGCGGCCAGGTGCGGGAGTTCAACCTGTTCCCCTCCGGGGGCTAATGATCGGCTTTGCCGGCGCGGACGAGCAAGATATTGAAATTCAGCTATCCACCGTTAGTGGAGAACAGACTTTAAACAAGGGCTGTTGAATCAGCCGGCGTAATATTGTTCGAGAATCTGACGGGTGAACCCGGTACGCAGATAAAAGCCCCGCGGCAGGATCTGGCAAGGATTGCCCTCACTGTCATAGGCTTCGGTCAGCACGCGTGAATGGGCGGCCTTGGGGCGGATTTGCAAATAGCGGCCATGACGGGCAGATAATTCTTCCCAGCGGCCCAGGCAAACAAGCTCCATCAACTCTTCCCAGTCATCCCGCAGCATGGCTTCCTGGTCGGGGCTCGGCGACCAGAGCAGGGCATTACCGATACAGCGTTGCGCCAGCGGCAGCCGGGGATCGGCTTCAATCGGTATCCATAGCACCCGCTGCAATTTCAGACGCAGCCAGGAGCGCTCCCAGCGCAGCTGGTTGGTCTCGTTCATGGGCACCGTGCAAACGTAGGTGGATTCGCGCGGCAGACCATTGGCGTTCAGGGGCAGACTTTTGAGTTCCACGCCCAGCTGTTGAAAATCGGGTTCGGGCAGCGAGGACGCGCTGGCTCCCAGGGCCCGTTCCAGTAACTGGCCAATCCAGCCCTTGGCATGGTGTTGATTGGCGGGTACCGGTTCGCCGAGCTGTTCGGCCAGTTCGGCAAATCGCTGGCCGGCGATTTCGCGCGCACGTTCCAGCAGCGCCTGTTCACTGTGCGGTGGTGTAATGTAGGCGGAGCGTGACATGCTCGCTATTGTAAATCCCCGGATCCGTTTCAGCCAGGTATTACCGGGTTATGAAATTGGTTCCCGTTGAAGTTCGACAGGGTCGCTTCGGTATTGCAGGTAATAATTTGCGCGCCGGTACTGTGTTCCCGGGGGGGGGATACATTTTATAACTGCACCCTGTCCCCGACACCGGCGGATGTTGGCCTGAAAGTTTGCCTTTCCCGGCTTCGTTCAGCATCGCCTTGAGGCGTTCGACCTGAAATCAGGGTCAGGCCGTTTCCCGTTGCCAATGGCCTGATTTGCCGCCTTTTTTTTCCAGCAGGCAAATGTTCTGCATGAGCATGCCGCGATCCACCGCCTTGCACATGTCGTAGATGGTCAGCAGCGCAACCTGGGTGGCGGTGAGGGCTTCCATCTCCACACCGGTTTGTCCCCGGGTTTCGACAATGCTGCGACAGCGCACGTAGTTGTGCGCAGGATCGGGAGTCAGCTCCACTTCGACATGGGTCAGCATCAGCGGATGACACAGGGGGACCAGATCGGCGGTGCGTTTGGCGGCCATGATGCCGGCAATGCGAGCGATACCCAGTACATCGCCTTTTTGGTGGCCGCCCTCAATAATCAGTTGCAGGGTGTCAGGCTGCATATGGATCTCACCGCCGGCTACCGCCTCGCGCAGGGTGACGGATTTTTCGCCCACATCGACCATGTGGGCCTTGCCGTCCTGATTGAAATGGGTGAGTTTGCTCATAAATAGTAGAGTCTATCCGGTTGGGAGTGTGCCAGAATTCATGATAGGCTGCTTGCCCCGTTTGGGCAATCCCGCCCGCAAGCCGGTACAGGAACGATGACGATCGAGGTGAAATTCTTTGCCAGTCTGCGTGAGCAGCTGGGTCGTGGTGAGGCCAGCCTGGCGGCCGCCAAACCGATGAGCATCGCCGAGGTCTGGTCGCAGGCGACCGACCATGCCGAGATGCCGGCCAATGTGCTGATGGCGCTGAACATGGAGTACGTGACAGCTGAAACGACGGTCAACGATGGCGATGAAGTGGCGTTCTTTCCGCCGGTGACCGGAGGTTGACGATGCACAGTGAAATTCGTGAGCAACCTTTCGAGCCTTATACCGAGCTGCTCAGATATCAGCAGGCCATGCAGGCTGCCGGGCGTTACGGAGCGACCGCGGTGTTTGTCGGCAGCATGCGCGATCTGAATGAGGGCGAGACCGTCACCGCCATGGAACTGGAACACTATCCCGGCATGACCGAAAAGTACCTGCACAACCTCGGCGAACAGGCGGCCGCCAACTGGGATTTGATCGACAGTCTGATCCTCCATCGCGTCGGGCGGGTCGAGCCCGATGATGTCATCGTCCTGGTCGCCGTGTGGTCCGCGCATCGCAAGAACGCCTTCGAAGCCAGCCGCTATCTGATGGAAGAACTCAAATCCAGAGCGCCGTTCTGGAAAAAAGAACAGACCCCCGGGGGCGAACGCTGGGTCGAAAACAACACCGCCGGTTATTGACCGATATGGGGTCGTCGTCAGGGTAATATTCTTTTTTCAAAAATTGTTATTTAACGCGGAGGTCGCAGAGCCGCGGAGTCGCAGAGATAAACAAAACAGTGTCTTGAAGAATGTTAATCGGCCTGAGCGGTGATCAAAACAAAACCTGTTTTTCCTCCGCGTCTTTGCGGCTCTGCGAACTCCGCGTTGTTAATCAGAGCCTGAACAGAATCCGTGTCTGGCGGCATTAGTCGTGCGGGGTGACGGAGGTTTTGTTGACCTTGAGGCTTTCGTCCACCGGGACCGGGAGGATTTCGAATTCCAGGCTGTCGAGATCGCCCATGGCGTAGGTGGGTTCGGCGCCGATGCCGCCGACGGTGCCGGGGTTGACGTACAGGGTATGGCCCTGGCGGATGTTGACGATCGGTTCGAGCAGGGCGCGATGGTCGTGGCCGCAGCAGACCAGATCCCATTCGCCGGTGGTGGCCATGGCCCGGGCGTAGTGGGGATAGTGAACAATGAAGATTTTCCGTCCCGCCAGTTCGATGCCGGCGTCCTGGCCGTGATAGTGGATCATGCTGTCAGGATCGTGGGAGAGCCGGGCCATGCTGTACATGTCGCCGGTATTGTTGCCGTGAATCACATGCACCGGCAGACCCAGGGGGTTGAGTACGCGCAGGGTGGTGGGGGCGACCACGTCACCGCAGTGCAGGACCGCCTCGGCGCCCCGCTGTCTGGCATCTTCCACCGCCGCCTTGAGCAAAAAGCGGTTGTCGTGGCTGTCGGAGACGATACAAACTTTCATCGCGATGTTTAGAAACAGGGTTTTTCCGGCGCATTGTTGTAACGCTCGATAGAGTCCAGAATTTCCTGATGAGCGGCCTGCTTGTCGCCCCAGCCGTCGATCTTGACCCACTTGCCTTCTTCGAGATCCTTGTAATGTTCGAAAAAGTGGGCGATCTGATCCAGCAGCTGTTGCGGCATGTCCGCGGGGGACTCGGCCTTGTCATAAAGCTGGCACAGTTTGGTAATCGGCACGGCCAGCAGCTTGGCGTCGGGACCGGCTTCATCGGTCATTTTCAAAATGCCGATGGGGCGACAGCGCACCACCGAGCCACTGATGACCGGCATGGGACTCACCACCAGCACATCCACCGGATCGCCGTCCTCGGACAGAGTGTGGGGAATATAGCCGTAGTTGCAGGGGTAATGCATGGCGGTGTTCATGAACCGATCCACGAACATGGCGCCGGTGTCCTTGTCCACTTCGTATTTGACCGGATCGCTGTGGGCCGGGATCTCGATAATGACGTTGATGTTATCGGGAATATTCTTGCCGGAATCGACTCTGTCCAGATTCATTACTCAAACCTCGAAATGGTGTCTGATGGGCTGCCGGGGTCGCGGACGCGGGGAAATGCCCGGCGCGACGGGCAGCAAAAGAGGAGCATTCTACCAGCCCGGGGCGAAAACAGAAACGCCAGGTGATTGTCAGTCAGTCCCCCTTTGGGTAATGTGGAGAAGTCGTATCGCTGTACCCGTCAGAATCAATAACAACATTCAAAGGGGGGAGGTATGTCGCTCACACTGGTACCACCGATTGTCGGGGCCATTGGCCTGATGGCGGCACTGCTGGTGTTCTATCGCATCAGTCGCTATCCGGCCGGCGATAGCCGTCTGCAGGAGATCGCGGGAGAAATCCATCGTGGCGCCATGGTGTTTTTGCGTCGCGAATACCTGCAGTTGACCCTGTTTTCCGTGGTGGTGGCTGTTCTTCTCTATATCTATCTGGGTGTGGGGACCACCGTCTCGTTCGTGGTGGGGGCCGTCTGTTCGGCCGGTGCCGGCTACATTGGTATGCAGGCGGCCACCTATGCCAATGTGCGTACCACCCACGCCGCCAATACAGTCGGCGCCGGCCGGGCCCTGAGCGTGGCGTTCTCCGGCGGTGCAGTGATGGGGCTGACAGTGGCCGCACTGGGACTGCTGGGCCTGGGGGCGTTGTTTGCGGTTTACGGCGGCGATCCCCAGGGATCTCATGTGATTCACGGTTTCGGCATGGGCGCCTCGTCGGTGGCCCTGTTCTCCCGTGTCGGCGGTGGGATCTATACCAAATCCGCCGATGTGGGCGCTGATCTGGTGGGCAAGTTCGAGGCCGGTATCCCCGAGGATGATCCGCGCAATCCCGGCGTGATCGCCGATAACGTGGGCGATAACGTGGGTGATGTCGCCGGCATGGGTTCGGATATTTTTGAATCCTACTGCGGGGCGATGATCGCCACCCTGGCACTGGCGGCAGTCATGTCCGAGACAGCACTGGCCCGGCTGGGAACCCAGTCGATCCTGATGTTCCTGCCCCTGGCGTTAAGCAGTATGGGTCTGTTGTGCGTGTTGGTCGGCATTGCCGTGATGCGCCTGTACCAGAACCGGGGTGCCCAGCAGGCGATTCGTTATTCATTGATCGGCACCGCCCTGCTGTTCATGCTCGGCGCCTGGCTGGTGATAAGCACTTTGGATGTGCATCTCGATGTCTGGTTCTGTGTCTTGCTGGGGGCCGGCGGTGGCATGGTGATCGGCCTGTCCACCGAGTATTACACCGCCGGCAGGCCGGTGCGGCACCTGGCCGAATCCTCACAGACCGGTGCGGCCACCGTCATCATTACCGGCCTGGCGACCGGTTTTCGTTCGGTGCTGTTCCCGGTGTTGAGTATCGCGGTGATTATTTTTCTGGCCAGTCATTGGGTCGGACTCTACGGCGTGGGTATTGCGGCGGTGGGGATGCTGGCGACCGTCGGGATGACCATGGCCATCGATGCCTACGGGCCGGTGGCGGATAACGCCGGCGGGATCGCCGAGATGGCGGAACTCGGCGAGGAGACGCGCGAGATCACCGACGCCCTGGATCGGGTCGGTAACACCACAGCGGCCATCGGCAAGGGGTTTGCCATCGGTGCTGCGGCGCTGGCCGCCTTGACGCTGATCACCGCGTTCATCCAGACCGTCGCCCATAATCGGCCCGATTTCAGCTTGCATCTGGGCCAGCCGGAGGTCCTGGTGGGCATGTTCATCGGCGGGATTTTCCCCTTTCTGGTGACCTCCACGACCCTGACCGCCGTGGGCGATGCGGCCTATACGATGATCCAGGAGATCCGGCGGCAGTTCCGCGAGATCCCGGGATTGATGGAAGGCACCGCCAAACCGGACACGGCCCGCTGTATCACGATTGCCACCGACGCCGCTCTGCGCAAGATGTTGCTGCCCGGCGGCATGGCGGTCGCGGCGCCACCCCTGGTCGGTTTTCTGCTCGGCCCGGAGGCACTGGGCGGCATGCTCGGTGGCGCGCTGGTTACCGGTGTCTTGCTGGCGCTGATGATGTCCAACGCCGGCGGTGCCTGGGATAATGCCAAAAAGTATATCGAAGCCGGCGAACTCGGCGGCAAGGGGTCCGAGAGTCATAAATCGGCCATCGTTGGCGATACGGTGGGTGATCCGTTCAAGGATACGTCCGGGCCCTCCATGAACATCCTGATCAACGTATTGGCGATTGTCAGCCTGGTGATTGCGCCGCTGTTGAGTTAGTCGAGGTGGTCAAAATTGCGGCGGATTCGCATTGACTTGACCCATGTCAGGGATTAGTTTTAATCAACATGTGTACACAGGCCCCGGTCTGTTTAACAACAAGAATTTCGATGTAATCCTGATACAGACAAATACAGCCAACGGAGTTAGATAACAATGAGAATCGTATTAATTGGTGCGCCGGGTGGCGGCAAAGGCACCCAGGCCAAACTGCTGGTGGAAAAATACGGGATTCCGCAGATTTCAACCGGCGATCTGCTGCGCGAGGCGGTTTCCAAGGGCACCCCGCTGGGTATGCAGGCCAAGGCCGCGATGGACGCCGGGCAGCTGGTCTCCGATGACATCGTGCTGGGGATGATTCGCGATCGTCTCTCTCGTCCCGATACCGACAAGGGCTTTATCCTGGACGGCTTTCCGCGCAATACGGCCCAGGCCGAGTCGCTCGATCAACTGCTCGGCGATATGGGCAAGCCGCTGCAGGTCAGTCTGCTGATCGACGTGGACAAGAATGTGCTGGTCAAACGCCTGACCGGGCGTCGTACCTGCAGCTCCTGTGGCCAGATGTATAACATCTATTTCTCTCCGCCGCGGATCGAGGGGGTTTGTGACAAGTGTGGCGGCAAGCTGACCCGGCGCGAGGATGACAACGAAGAGACCATCCGCCAGCGTCTGGATGTTTATGAGGAACAGACCGCGCCGCTGATAGACTACTATCGCCGCCAGGGCAAATTGCGGACTGTTCAGGGCGTCGGCGAGATCAGCGACATCTTCGCTGCGGTGGAGCGCATCCTGGCCAGCCTGCCCGGCACGGAAACCGCTGCCGCCCGGCCGGCTGCCAAAAAAGCCGTAAGCAAGAAAAAGACGGCCAGGAAGAAGACCGCAGCGAAGAAGAAAACCGGCGGCAAGAAAAAAGCTGTCAAAAAGAAAACCACCAAGAAAAAGGCGGCCGCCAAAAAGAGCGGCAGCAAGAAGAAAGTCGCCAAGAAAAAGGTAGCCAAGAAGAAGGTGGCCAAGAAGAAGGCCACGAAGAAAAAGGTAGCCAGGAAGAAGGCCGCGAAGAAAAAGGCAGCCAAGAAGAAGGCCACGAAGAAAAAGGTAGCC
>JBKGZJ010000063.1:0-12326 GCA_046545635.1 Thiohalophilus sp.
CGGGGTGCGCGCTGACCGGCACCTGATGATGGCGATTGATGATATCGGCGCTCTGGCGGGTGCGGGGCAGCTCGGAGGTGATGATACGTTGCAGCGCCACGTCACGCAGGCGTTCGGCGGCGGTTTCGAGCCGGGCAATCCCGGTATCGGTCAAATACACGTCACGGCCCGGGTCATCATTACACAGGCCGAGATCGTTGAAATTGGTGCGACCATGACGCATGGCGTACAGGGGCATGGGATTCACCATGGCAACAACATTCCCGAATATAATAACATAGCCGCTCAGGCTGACGGCAGTGAACCGCAGACCGGTGAATTAACGAGGAGATCCCTTGAGCAAGCCCAATATCCTGATTGTCCGGCCCGACGGTCCCCTGCAGTTCGAAGGCGAGATCACGCTTGTAGACGGTGACGGAAACCTCCTGCTGAATGGCGATGAAGCCTGGTTGTGCCGTTGCGGACAGTCGCAGGACAGGCCGTTTTGCGATGGTGCTCACAAGCGCTGCGGCTTTGCCGATCCCGCCCGCTTTGACGATGATCGCTGTGAAGCGCTGGCAGATGACAGCACAGCGTTGCACCTCACACTCAAGACCGATGCCATGCTGATCGCCAAAGGCCCGTTGACCATTCGCAGCAAGGATGGGTCTTCCGTATCGACCCGCAACCGGGCTGCACTGTGCCGCTGTGGCCAGTCACGGAACAAACCGTTCTGCGATGCCAGCCACAAACAGTGCGGGTTTCGTGGTTGAAACGGGCTCACAAAGATTGCACCGTGATCCTGGTACCAAGATGGTGGTGTGCAGAACGTATTTTACCCGGCTATAACACTCTCGCAGAGACGCGACGGCGCAGAGAAATCTGATATCGTACATTCTCTGCGCCTCTGCGAGAGATAAATTTAAAACAGGCATAATTTCCGAAACACTGAAGATACGGAACAGCTGCTGGTGATCGCTCTGGTGGCGGATAAGGATGTCCTGTCACAGCCGGTGGCGGCCAGGGTGGTACAGATTTTGGCCGATTCAGAATACCGAAACCACGTTCACATTCCAGCCTTTCCCCGGCATGATCTCGAGGCCCTGTTTTCCATCGGCGTCTGATTCCGTTGTTACCAGGTTATTGCCGGCCATGCAGTTTGCGGATAAACGGCAGAGCCTCGGGCAGGTGTTGAAAAGCATGATCCCCGCCATCGAATAGTCTGACCTCGGCACACGCCCGATAGCGATCGGCCGCTGTATGGTAATCGAGCACCTCGTCGCCCCTGTCGAGCAGCAACAGAGTCGGTACCGGCTTGACGCAGGGTGCCGGCGCATCCAGTGCCCGCAGCGTGTCAAGATGCCGTTCTTTCAGTTCGTAACGTTCCCCTGTATAAAAGTTAACGTTCTCACCCAGATAATTGTCCAGAGTGGACAAGGGCATCAGGGTAGGGTTGATAAGAACCTGCTTGAGTCTGTAATAATGCGCAAGATACTGAGCGTAGTAACCGCCAAGGGAAGAGCCTGCGAGCATAATGTTGTTGTCCAGGGACAAAGAGGCTTCGATCAGGTGCTGCAGCATGTCGATCGCGCGGGCAGGGTCATAATGGTACGAGGGGGTCAGGATCGTGATATCGTCCAGTTGCTGCTTGAGATACTGCCCCTTGGCGGAGGCACCGCTGCTGTTGAATCCGTGCAGGTAAATAATCATCGCGACTGGTATCGTGTCCCGGGAGTCCGGCGGTTTGCATTGTGGAACTTATGTATCAGGTTTTTTCAGGATATTACGATACCTTATTAATAGAACACCAGTACAGGGGGCGGCAAGGTAACATGACCACACCGATTGAGCGCTATCAGGCCGATCTCGAAAAAGCGGGGTTTTACCACGACCCGCTGCAGGAGCATGCGGTTCAACACACCCAGCGTTTGTATGAGGAACTGGTTCGTGCGGCCGATACCCCGCCGCGCTGGCGGGATCGATTGTGGCGCAGGCGACCGGCTGAGGTGAAGGGGCTGTATTTGTGGGGAGGCACCGGTCGCGGCAAGACCTATCTGGTAGACAGCTTCTATGATTGTCTGCCGTTGCGTGACAAACATCGGGTCCATTATCACCGCTTCATGGTTGATATTCATGCCCGCCTGCGCGATCTGCCCAAATCCCCGGATCCCCTGGTGGTGATCGCCAATGAGATTGCCGATCAACTCAGGGTACTATGTCTGGATGAGTTTCATGTTCAGGATATTGCCGACGCGATGCTTCTGGGCGGACTGCTCAGGGCCCTGTTCGACAAGGGTGTGGCCCTGGTGGCGACTGCCAATACCTCGATTGAGGAGCTGTACAAAAACGGGCTGCAACGGGAACGTTTTTTGTTTGCCATTGAATTGCTCAAGGCGCATACCGTTCAGGTCAATCTGCAATCCGGTACGGATTACCGGTTTCGGTTGCTGGAGGCCAGTCGGAATTTTTATGTGGCCCAAGCCGATGAAGGCGAGAAGATTATACAGGCCGCTATCGAGAAAATGGCGCCGGATACTCTCAAGCATGATCGGCAACTGACGATCAACCAGCGGCCGATCGCGTATCGGGCTCTGGCCGATGATGTGGTCTGGTTTGAATTTGAGGCCCTGTGCAATACGCCGCGTTCGGCCAATGACTATATCCAGATTGCCCAGCAATTTCACACAGTATATGTAAGTAATATTTTTCGTATGGACGAGGCCCATGATAATGTCGCCAAACGCTTCGTTCACTTGATCGATGCGCTTTATGATCATAATGTCAAGCTTGTGGCAACAGGTGAGGCGCCTGTCGATGAGCTTTATGTCGGCAAGCGTGTGGCGTTCGGTTTCGAACGCGCTATCAGCCGGATTTTTGAGATGGGCAGTAACACGTATCTGGCCTTGCCGCATAAACTTCGTACCAACCGTATCGCGTGAGGAGATGGCTATGTGGTGTCGTATAATTTTGTTACTGGCTCTCGGGGCTGTCTCCCTGGCAGGTTGCCAATCAGTATCGCAACCGGAACGTCCGCCGTTTGCCGATATTCATTTGCATTACAACTGGGATCAGGATGAAATCTACACGCCGGAACAGGCAATTAACGATCTCAGGGAACATAATGTGGTGCTGGCCGTGGTTTCCAGTGTGCCCTCCGACTTTGCGCTCAAGCTGTCGGAACTGGGAGAGGACTGGATCGTGCCGTTTTACACGCCTTATCACGATGCCGGAAATCGCCTGAACTGGTTCTACGACGAGAAAGTGGTGGATAAGGCCCGCGAGGCGCTGGCCAGCGGTAAATTTTATGGGCTTGGCGAAATCCATCTGGTGGCAGGTGCCGGGCCGCGACGCGACAATCCGGTTTTCCTCGGGTTGTTGTCGCTTGCCGAAGAGTATGACGTGCCCGTGAATATTCACACCGACTCCTCGCGCTACGAGTACATGCTGTCGATTTGCGAACAACATCCCGACATCACCTTTCAGTGGGCGCACGTCGGCGGCATTCTGCAGCCCGCGGCGATCACCAGGGTAATGGAAGCCTGTCCCAATGTCTGGGCGGATATGTCCGCCCGGGATCCCTGGCATTATGGTGATTTTGTCAAAAGTGACGAGCCGATTCCCGATGACTGGCGCGAATGGATACACCGCTTTCAGGATCGAATCATGGTCGGTACCGATCCGGTCTCGGGTGGCCACGAAGTCTATACCTGGCACGAGGCGGATGACGGCTGGAATCATTATGACCGGTTATATAATTACCATCGTCACTGGCTGGATCAGTTGTCGCCCGATGTGGAAGAGAAGATCCGGCTGACCAATGCCCGGCGCTTTTTTGATTACGCGTTACAAAAGATGAATCAGTGAATTATTCGTTCACGCCGATCGGCATCGTCCATTCCTGCTTTCCCGACAAGTTCGGTGTGCCGCGCCAGCCGCAACTGGCGCCGGCGGCGACCGGTCGCATTGAACTGCTGGCACCCTATAATCGCGAGGAAGCAGTACGGGAACTGGAGGGGTTTTCTCATATCTGGGTGGTATTTGTGTTTCATGATGCCAAACGTGAAGCGTGGAAACCGACCGTGCGTCCCCCACGACTGGGAGGGAATCGCCGAGTCGGTGTCTTTGCCAGCCGCTCGCCGGAACGGCCCAACCCGATCGGTCTCTCCCTGTTGAGGCTGGAGGGTGTGCAAACCGATGAAGGCGGGGTCGTACTTCAGGTGAGCAATCTGGATCTGATCGACGGTACGCCGGTACTGGATATCAAGCCCTATGTGCCCTATGCCGACAGTGTTGCCAATGCCCGGGCCGGATTCGCACCGCGGGCGCCGGACAGCCAGTTACCGGTTCGCTTCAGTGACACGGCGCAACAACAGCTTCAACAGTTTACGACACAGTACCCCGGGCTTGAGGCCCTGATTGTGCAGGTCCTGCAACAGGACCCGCGTCCTGCCTATCAGGACAGATCACCCGATAGTGAGCGGGTGTTCGGGATGCAACTGTATGATCTGGAGATTAAATGGCAGGTACAAAACGGCGTGGTGCAGGTGATTGCGGTGGTAACGCAATAGGCGATCGAGTACCGTGCCGGCATAAACGTCTTTGCGAGAAAAAATTTAGCCTGGCTTATCCGTAAACGGTGTCGACAGTGCGAGGGGAACCCGGTCAGTGCACGATCGGCGCAGGCTCTTTTTCCTGCGAAATATCCCGTGGCATGGGCGAGGCGTGATGCAGGATCATCTTCCAGCCGGAGGATGTCAGTTCGTAGACATTGGTGGCGATAAACTGAAACACTCTCTCGGTTTCGTCCTGAACGTGGATGTTCTCGATCAGGGTATGAATGGCGGCCTGGGGGCCTTGATGGACCGAGAGGTCCGACAATTCGATGATCACATCGCCGGTGTTTTTAAGGATGGTTTCCCAGCTTTTGAGAATCGCCGGGGTGCCGAGCAGACGGTCGCCCATCGGGTGTACGCAGCTGGTATGTGAGGCATCCAGCCATATATCGCGCATGGCCTCCAGATCGCCCCGGCTGAAAGCGGCATAAAAGGCGTTTTCGGCGTCGCTTGAGGTTGCAAAAGCGGTTGATGTCATCGCGTTCCTTCGGCTCCTGAACCTTTGGCAAGTTTAGTGAATATTGCCTGTGGGTGCACGGTGATACAATGGTCGATTGTTGGCCAATGCCGCGCGGCAGGTCAATGGAATATTTTTACCGCGTATTCTGTCTGATTGTAGATTTCCCTGTTATTCGCAGGGGCGCTATTTATTTCGAGCCGTGTGGCCGGGGCTGGAACCCGGCGCCTGTTGCTCTGTCTGATACCAGGTAGCTTGCGGATACTGCACGGTCGTCATTATCAAGCTCAAGGATCACAGGTTTATGCTGTTACGTTTTTCAGGTTTATGTCGTCTGTTCGTGTTGTGTCTTGCCTTTGTTCCGGCTCTGGTCGCGGCCGAGACGGTGCTCAAGGATATGTCCGGCGAGCCCCGAAAGGTCGAGGACTTCACCGGCAACGGTAAATGGACGGTAGTCATGATCTGGGCGTCGGATTGTCATGTCTGTAATCGCGAAATCCACAATTATGTCGACTTTCATTTCGTCCATTCGGACCGGGATGCGCGAATGCTCGGCATCTCGATCGACGGCTGGGCGGGCAAGAAAGACGCGGCGGATTTCATTGCACGTCACAATGTCGAATTTCCCAATCTGATCGGCAATGCCGAGGCGGTGGCGGACTGGTTTATGCAGGAGAGCGGCGCCCGCTGGGTCGGGACACCGACCTTCCTGCTTTATAATTCCGCCGGTGAGCTCAAGGCCCAGCAGGTGGGCGCCGTGCCGACGGAGGTGATCGAGGACTTTATCAGCGATTCCCCCCGCTCGGACGGGGTTGCCGATTGAGCTGTCGCCCGGGCGCGTGGCGGGACAACCTGTACCCCGGGTCCCACCCACCGGCTATCTGTCCGAATATCTTGCATTTTTACTGCACAGCCCAAACGGGCCATGTCCGCGGGGCTGGTTCTGGCTCCTCTGCGGCTTTAGAATAGCTGTTTGTTAACCCGAGGGAGTCGAGCATGAGTGACAAGGTCGCCGTGCTGGTCAATGGCCAGGCAGAGATTGAATTTGACCGGAATAAACCGCTGACCGATCTGCAAAAAACGTATCTGGACAAAATGGATCAGGAGATGGACAAGGGCATCCATCTGTCCGGTGAGGCGATCGACCGGCCGGATCAGATCCAGCGGGCCAAATTCGTGGCCAATGCCCTGCTGGAATCGATTCAGAGCGAGGATGAGCCGCGTATTGCGGCAACCTGCTCCTGGCTGGCGGTCCGTCTGCCGGAACTCAAGCAGATCCGCGCCGATCTCAAGGAAGACAGTTTCAGCATCGATCTGGTCTTTGATCAGGAACACAAGAACCAGGTCCGGGTCGATTTCGACCCCGCCGCCAGCAAAACCAGTTTTCACTGAAACCGGGCCAGGAAACCGTTTTTTCCCCGCTGTTGGTCTTAAACTGATCTGAAGCCGGATCAATTCGTGACGGATTACCGGGCGGGGCAGCGCAGGAACAGTTGACCGGACCCGGGCTGCCGGTTAATTTCTAATTAAAGCAGGGCATTTATCCATGAAACAGTTACTTATCCAGCTCAAACCGTTACGGGTGGTGCTTATCCTCGGCGCTTTGCTGACCATTGTTCTGCAACCGGAGCGTGGCACACCGCCGCAATACCATGGCTGGGAGATGGTCTCGACGCTGCTGGTGCCGGTTCTGGCCCCGCTGTTTTTTATGTTGATGATGCTGGATGCCCTGATGGCTTCACTGTGGCACAGTCAGACAAGCGGTGAGGAACAACTGCGTTATCGGCGCATTCGTAATACGGATCTTGTCGTCGGCGGTCTGTTGTTATTGTCCTGGCTGCCTTATTTCATTGCCCTGGTTAACTAAGAGAGACAATAAATGGCGCTTTTGCTACAGAAGACCGATGATGGCGCGGGGATCAAACTACCGATCGACAAGCAACGAATCACCATCGGGCGGCACAGTAATAATGATATCAGTCTCGAAGATGAGCTGGTCAGCAAGGAGCATGCAGTCGTCGAGGTCATGGAGGCGCCCGATGCAAGCGGCCGGATCGAGTTTGTGATCCAGGATCTGGAATCCACCAACCGTACCTATGTAAACGATCATGCCATCTCGCTGCATAAACTGCGGCATGGCGATATTATCCGTATCGGCATCAACCAGTTTATGTTTGTCGACGAGGCCGATGGCGAGATGGACGAAACCGCCCAGCTCTACAAAACCTGGATCCCGGGCGTGTTCTACACCGGCAAAAAGAAGAAAAAGGCCAGGAAAAAAGCCGCCAGGAAAAAAACGTCAAAAAAGAAACGCTGATCTTCGTTATCCGGTTAACCTGTCAGAGAAAAGATCTCAACGCAGAGGCGCAAAGACGCAGAGGATCGCAGAGAACGGCTTTAGTATTGCAAATCAACAAACAGATTTGTACAAGAAGCGGTAGTGCGCAGGATGCCCCATGCATTACAGAACCAGCAAATTCCTGCACACCCCTGTGGGAGCGGGCCACGACCGTGACCTGGTCCCCTGCTAGAGTCGCGCTCGTGGGGTGCTCCACCAAGACAGGACCAAGTCTTGAATTCTGAATCTTGAGTTACAATTCATGATTACTCAAAATTATTTAATTCTCTGCGAACCTCTGCGTCTTTGCGCCTCTGCGTTGGATTTTAATCTCTAAAATTCAGCGTGTTGTTCGATGAAGTCACGGATATAGCCGGCGGTCTGGGCGCCGCTGAAACGGGCCTGTTCCTCGCCGTGGCGAAACAGGATAATGGTGGGAAAGCCCCGGACCTGGTAGCGCCCGGCCAGTTTCATGTTCTCGCCATCGTCCACTTCGATCTTGCCCAGTTGCACCCGGCCGGCATATTCGCCGATGACCTGTTCCAGTACCGGGGCAATACTGATGCAGGGCGGACACCATTCGGCCCACAGGTCGATCAGTATCGGCCGGGTGTGGGAGGCGGCCAGCACCTTGTGCTCGAAGTCGTCCAGGTCAACGGTAAAGATATCGGATGGCATGTCAGTTGTCTCTGGGTCGTGAGGGTCGGCAAAAGGCTGTCGATTATAATGAGCCGGGCAGCGCAAGTCACGGGCCCCCCTTACCAGGGGCGACGACGGATGCGCAGACGATACAGCCCGCGCGAGATCAGTAAATCAATCAGCATGAACAGCGGCGGGACGAGCAGCACTTCCTGCCAGCCGAGTCCCAGGGGTTTGTAGAGGAACAGCAGCGGCAGCAGTGCTTCGGGGAGTTGATCCAGGCCGGGCGCCGCCGTACCCGGCATCAGCCGCCGTCGGCGTTTGCTGAAGCTGCCCAGCAGATCGCCGAGCATGCTCAGTGCGCCGAACAGCGCGCCCAGCCAGAGCGGCAGATTCAGCAGCCAGCCCGCCGTGGCGGTCAACAGCACGGCGGCGATCAACCCGCGCCAGGTCTTGTGATCCCCGAACAGGCGCCGCCCGTCGGCCAGCTGGCGGCGGGCATCCAGTGGCCGGTTCCAATGGCGTATTCCCGGCAACAACCGCGCCAGGATCGGGGCGCCATTGGCCACCAGCAGTAAAAACAGGCAGAGTAAAAGTGTCATATCAGGCATGTTAGCGAGCAGGGCGCTTTCTCACCAGTGCGATCAATTGAGTGCCGGGGCCATTACAAATGACGCAGGACTGACTACGATTATCCTGTGAGTGGAAGAGTTTGCGACCGTCTCCCGGGGGAGTCGCCGGCAGACGGTTCGTGGTGCTAGGGAGGTATTGATCATGTCGGAAAATCGTTGCGCCTTCAGTGCGCCGCAGATCGCCGAGCAATATGTCTGCCGCCTCGGCCAGCAGGTTGTGCGTCGTGGCGGGACCGAGGTGGCCTGTTCCGACAACGGGGCCTGTTCCCGTTGCGAAGCGGTGCTTGAATGGCTCAAGCAGGTCAGCTTGCCGGTGTTCGGTGTGGAGGATGATCTGACCAGCATGCCGCACAGTGTGCTTCAGAAGATCCAGTTTGGGAGCCTGGCCGGCCTGAAGGAACTCGTGGCCAGCGAGCCTGATGAACGTGTGGATATTGATACCCTGCTGACCCGGGCGGAGGAGCAGTATGGGGGGATAGACAGCTTGCCCTATACCGATTTAGTTGAGACCATCACCCATTACCAACTCAAACGACGACAGCACCGCCGCTGAAGGTGCAAGTGCCAGGAGCAAATTGATGTCTTTACCGCAGGAATTACAAGTGATTGATCAAAAAATCGGCGATGGTGAGGAAGCCGTCAAGGGCAAGCTTGTCGCCGTCCACTATCAGGGTTGGTTGTACGATGACGAGGCGGAGGAGAACAAAGGCTTTGAGTTTGACAGTTCCCGCTCACGGGAACCGTTGACGATTCCGCTGGGCGCCGGCGTCGTGGTCAAAGGGATGGAAGAGGGGGTAATCGGCATGAAGACCGGTGGCCTGCGTACCATCATTATTCCGTCAGAGCTGGCTTATGGCGACAAGGGTGCGGGCAATGTCATCCCGCCCGATGCGGCGCTGATCTTCGAAGTCGAACTGATGAATGTGCGGGGATAGGAAAGAAAACCCAACGCAGAGACGCAGAGAACCGCAGAGAAAAATAATGTTGAGTTTTGAATAATCGCTACTCAGCACTCAGCACTATTCCTTTGCATTAACGTTCCGTGGTATAAAATCCGTGGTATAAAAAAAGGGGAACCTACAGGTTCCCCTTTTTGGTTGGTTGGCGAGAGATTATCCGTCGTCGCTTTTGCGCTCGTTGGCCACGTTGACTTTCAGTTCACGTCCATAGAATTCGGTGCCGTTGAGTGCCTTGATGGCGTTTTTGGCGTCCTTGCGCTTCATTTCCACAAAGCCGAAGCCGCGCGGGCGGCGGGTGGCGCGGTCGGTCATCAGACGCACGGCGTGGACATCGCCATAGTCTTCAAACAGTTTGCGCAGGGCATTGGGCGAGGCCTTGAAGGCCAGATTGCCAACAAAAATGGATTCGACCCTGGTGCTGGAAGCCGGATATATCCGGGTACTGATAAGCAGCATGCCGAGCAGCGCACCGGCGAGAATGCCGTAAGTAAACAGCCGTTGAGCGGAAACCTGTTCAAACGCGAACAGCGGAAAGACAAAATAGGCGACCACGGCCAATATCAGACTGATCAGGATGATTTGTATCATCGTTTTGAGTGTCGGGAATTCGAACTTCATATCACTCCATCGCATGTTTCAGATTGTTAACGGGACTCCGCCGTTGCAGGATATTCACGGTGAGGCGGAGCACGAATCGGCTTTCCCGGGGGAAGCGGAAGCATTTTACACTTTCCGGGCCTGCGCGTCTCGAACGATGGACGCAGGACAGTGGTGGTATTTTCAGGCTATGCTTTGCAAGGTCATTGTCAGGGATCACGCAAACGGCCGAATCATGTTTGTTGCGCCATTGCGGGATCGCAATGCGGGCGGGCGATCGATAACCCAACAGGATAATTCATGTCACAAGGCGATCTGGTTGCGCACCGGGGCTATCCCTACCGTTATCCCGAGAACAGTCTGGCCGGGGTGCAGGCGGCACTGGCGGCCGGGGCGCGCTATGTGGAAGTGGATGTGCAACTGAGCCGCGATGGTCTCCCGCTGCTGTTTCACGATCGCGATCTGCGACGCCTGTGTCACCGGCCCGGTGCCGTCCATGATTACGAGTGGCGTCAACTGCAGACGTTTACCCTGTACGGGGCGGCCGATCAGCCGCTGCAGCTTGCCCAGGCGCCGCTGGCGGCGCTGAGCGATCTGGCGGCGGTGATTAAAACGGCACCGGCGGCGTATTTTTTCATCGAGCTCAAGCGGCTGGCGGTGGCGCAATTCGGGGCGGCGGCGGTGGTGGACGCGGTGCTGCCGATCCTGCAGCCGGTGGTCGGACAGTGCTGCATCATCTCCTACAACCTGCCGGCGCTGCAGCAGGTGCGACAGCGTTCCGCGTTGCCGATCGGGGTGGTGATCGATGACTGGGCGGGGCGCACGGATCCGGCCATCGTCGAACTGCAGCCCGAGTTTTTGTTCTGCAATCTGGCATCGCTGCCCGATGAACCGGTGCAACTGCCCGGGGCCCGGCTGGTGGTGTTTGAAACCGTGGATCCCGGGCAGGCACGTCGGCTCATGGCACAGGGCGTGGATCTGGTGGAAACCTTCGCCATCGGCGAGATGCGCCGGCAACTGGGACTGGCGGGCGCCTGAGCGCAATGGATTACGATGTGCTGATCGTCGGTGGCGGCATTCAGGGCGCGGGCGTGGCCCAGGCCGCTGCGGCCTGCGGTTATCGGACGTTGCTGCTGGAGCAGTCCATGCTGGCGGCGGGTACCTCCCGCCGTTCCAGCAAGCTCATCCACGGCGGCCTGCGCTATCTGGAGTCGGGGCAATTCGCCCTGGTGCGCAAGTCCCTGCGCGAGCGGCGTATTCTGCTGACGATCGCTCCGTCGCTGGTGCAGCTGACGCCCTTTTATATTCCCGTCTATCGCCGGAGCCTGCGCGGCCCCTGGACCCTGCGCGCCGGTCTTTCGCTGTACGCCCTGCTCGGGGGCCTGGATCGCCAGGCCCGCTTTGCCCGGGTGCCCCGCAACCGGTGGTCGCAACTGGACGGCCTGCAGCAGCAGGATCTGCGCACGGTCTTCCGCTATCAGGATGCGCAGACCGACGACGCGGCCCTGACCCGTGCAGTGATGGCCTCGGCACAAACTCTCGGCGCGCAGCTGCAGTGCCCGGCACAGTTTGTGAGCGCTGACCTCGACGCCGAGGGGGCGACCGTCCGTTATCGGCAGAGCGGACAGGAACACACCGTTCGCAGCCGGGTCCTGGTCAACGCGGCCGGTCCCTGGATCGAAAGTATCCTGGCCGGCGTGCAGCCGGCGCCGCGCCGGCAGGCGTTTGATCTGGTCCAGGGGGCCCACATCGTGGCGGCCGACCCGCCGCCGAGAGGGGTGTTTTATGTACCGGCGCCGCAGGACGGGCGCGCGGTGTTTGTCATGCCCTGGCACGGCCGGACCCTGATCGGCACCACCGAAACCCCCTATCACGGCGATCCGGGGCAGGTGGCACCGCTGGCTGCGGAGATCGCGTATCTGCAGCAGGTTTATCGCCACTACTTCCCCGCCGCCGGGGCCCGGGTGGTGGAGAGCTTCGCCGGCTTGCGGGTGCTGCCGCGGGATGATTCGAGCCTGTTCGACCGCCCGCGCGATACCCGCATCGATATGTCCCTGCCGCGCCTGCTGACCCTGTACGGCGGCAAACTGACTGGCTACCGCGCCACGGCCC
>JBKGZJ010000064.1:0-11982 GCA_046545635.1 Thiohalophilus sp.
AGTTCTGAGTTCTGAGTTCTGAGTTCTGAGTTCTGAGTTCTGAGTGCTGAGTGCTGAGTGCTGAGTGCCGAGAATAAAGAACTAAGAACTAAGAACTAAGAACTAAAACATTGTTCAGTCGGCGCCCAGCATCTTCAAATACTGTCTCAAAACCACCGCGTTGTTATGTATCTCATCCTGAGACGCAAAGACCAGGGTCAGCCGTCGGTCCCGGGCAATTTGAGCCAGCCGCCGCAGATCAGCCCGATGTTGTTTGAGTTCGCCAAGATAGGCATTGCGGAAGGCTTTCCAGCTCAAATCGCCGCGATGAAAAGCCTTGCGTATTGAATCCGACGGCGCCAATTCCTTCAACCATTCATCGATTTTCAGCTCGTCTTTCGATCGACCCCGGGGCCAGAGCCGATCCACCAGCACCCGGTAACCATCCCCGGCTTGCGCTGGTTCATAGGCACGTTTCAGGAAAACAGACATAAGTAAGAAAGAGAGAAGTATTCAATGTATGCGTACGAATCAGGTGCGTGGCACGCACCCTACTAGCAACCAGCCCCTGGAGACCAGGAATTGATATCACGGTGCATGCCGCTGCTGTGCGGTCACCCCGGCGCGACGGTCTTCCAGCCACTCGAAGATATTGACCCATTGCAGGCGATCTTCCTCGGCCCGTCTGTCCCACAGCTCATGCACACCGACACCCCGTTCGACGGCGTGGACATAGTGCTGGGTATCGCGCAGGGTCGCGAGCAGAGGCAGGTGCAGGGTCTTGAGAAAACATTCCAGGGATTGGTAAACGAGGGTATTCTTTTTGGCGCGATTGGCAATAACGCCAACGCGCACCCCGGCGCTGCGGACCTTGCCGATCAGCAGCAGGTCCTTGATGAAATGGGTTGCGGCATGAATATCGATCGGTGACGGCAATACCGGCACCAGAATGGTGTCGATCCGCTGCACATAATTGACCAGCTGCTGGCCGCTGACAGCGGCAGGGGCATCCAGAATCACCCGCTCGGTCTCGGGCGGGAGGCGCAACTGCCAGGCGCTGGTCTGACCGCCACCGCCCCGCTGCCAGGCACGAACCCCGTGGATGACCGGTTTGTCCTGCGGCCGCAGGCTGTGCCAGCGCATGCTGGACCCCTGTGGATCGTAATCCATCAACGCCGTGGCAAAGCCATAGTCGGCGTACAGGCTGGCGAGATTGGTGGCAAGCGTCGTCTTGCCACAGCCGCCCTTGGAGTTGAGGACCAGGATTCGTTGCATGGTCGGATTCCGTTTCGGGTCTCTTCAGATTACACCACCGGTCAGTCATTAACCAGTCGGTCGCGCTGATCGCAGTGTGTTCTGCTTCACGTTTCGCGAGCCAGCTTGTGCTGAACTTTACAAGTTTATATAACAAATCTACATAAATCATTGTTTTAAAAGTGTTCTATATCTTGTGGTTGACACTCACTTCAATACCCAGATAATGTGCGCACACTTTCAGGTGCCCCGGTAAAGTCGTACCGGGGTGAAACGGGAAGCCGGTGAGTCGCTCGCGACGAGTCCGGCGCTGCCCCCGCAACGGTGATTGAGTCAAAGGTCGTCACTGCGCCACTGCATATTCATGTGGGAAGGCGACGACCCCGGAATATTTCTTCCGCTCATAAGCCCGGAGACCGGCCTGAAAGCGAACGGATGTGTCGCGGAGGGCGGCGCCGAAGGCGTGCTGTTTTTTTTACCCTTCCGAATTCCCCTCTGCGATACCCACAAAAACCACGACGCGGGTGAGCGTCCAACAGGGGAATTCAGCATGCAAGTTATATCCTGCCGCCGCGCGGCTATCGCCGCGCTTGCCACCGTTTTTGTCTTACCTGCCGCGCAGGCCGGGGAAGAACCGATTGTCGTCACCGCCTCGCGCACGCTGCAAAGCGCCAACGAAGCGCTGGCCAGCACGACGGTGATCGAACGCGAACAGATCGAAGCCTCCCAGGCACCGGATGTGATGCAGTTGTTGCAACGGGAGGCCGGTATCGACATGACCCGCAGCGGCGGTCCCGGCAACAACACCAGTCTCTTTATGCGCGGCACCAACAGCAATCATACGCTGGTATTGATCGACGGCGTCCGCGCCAGTTCCGCCACCACCGGCACCTTTGCCTGGGAAAATCTGGCCGCCTCGGACATCGAGCGCATCGAGATCGTGCGCGGCCCCCGTGCCGCCCATTACGGCTCCGACGCCATCGGCGGCGTGATCCAGATTTTCACCCGTGACAACCGGGGCTCCCATCTGCGCGCCCAGGGCGGAAGCAACAACAGCCGCCTGTTAGAGTTTGGTACCGGCGGCAGTAGCGGCGATCTCGACTACAGCCTGAACGCCGCCCACCGGGACAGCGACAGTTTCTCGGCCACCAACAGTAAAAACAGCAGCTTCAACCCGGATGACGATCCCTATCGCAACAACAGCCTCAGCGGCAAGCTGGATTATCAGTACGACGAGGCGACCCGGATCAGCTTCAATGGCTGGCACAGCAACAGCAGGAACCACTTCGATGAGGGTGTCAGCGACGGTCTGAACAACAGCGCGGATCTGAAACTGACGCGCCAGTCCACGGCCAACTGGGAACAGCAACTGAGTGTCGGTCATGCCACCGATGAGCTCGAAACCGATTCGAGCGACCCGTCATTTATTCGCACCCGACGCACCATGGCCGACTGGAAACACGATATCAGCCTGTCGGATAAACTCTTGCTCACCGGCGGCCTGAGCACCGTCGAGGAAGACACCCTGAACATCGATCGCAGCACCGACGCGACCGTCTTCGATGAGAGCATTCGCAACAACGGCGTATTCGCCTCGCTGCAATATTTCATGGGCCGGCAGGATCTGCAGCTCAGTGGCCGGGTGGACGATCATGACACCTTCGGCTCGCACACCACGGGCCAGGCCGCCTGGGGCTACCAGATCAGCCAGCAGCACCGCCTGTTTGCCTCCTACGGCACGGCCTTTCGCGCGCCCAGCGCCAACGAACTGTTCCATCCCGGTTTCGGAGGCTTTTTTGCCGGCAACCCCGACCTTGAGCCGGAAGAGTCCGCCTCGTTCGAGCTGGGCAGCAAAAGCCGCTTCGGCAACCAACAACTCGAACTCAGTCTCTATCATACCGAGATCGATAACCTGATCAGCTATTCCGGGACCAACAGCCAGGCAGTCAATATCGACAAGGCGACCATTGACGGTCTCGAGCTCGTACACCGCTATCTGGCTGACAACTGGGAACTGAAAAGCGGACTGACCCTGCAGGACGCGGTGGATGACGACAGCGGCGAGGATCTGGATCGCCGGCCGGGAGAAAAACTCTCCCTGAGCTACACCCGGCATTTCGACAACGACAGCAACCTGGCCGTGGAATGGCTGTATCGCTCGAAAAGCCAGGACGGCAGCAATGAACTGGACGCCTACCAGCTCGTCAATCTCTCCGGCCAGTACAAGCTGAGCAAGGCATTGTGGTTCGAGGGCCGGGTCGACAACCTGTTCGATGAAGACTATGAAGTGCAGTACAGCTATAACACTCCGGGCCTCTCCGCCTACGCGGGGGCGCGCTATAACTTCTAGAGGCAACAGCCCCCTTGGACACACGGCATAACAGGATGTGCAATACCCACCGGCTGACAGCGTTTTTACTGCTGTCAGCCGGTGTCCATGCCGGTATTCTGTTATCCAATGGTTCAGTCCCGTTATTCAAAGACGCGAAACCCGGCGCGATGCAGGTACGCCTGAAACAGGCACCCTCACAAAGCCGCGAGCAAACCGCCCGCACTGTTACGGACAAAACGCTCCGGCAAGAGCCCGGACCCACCAAACACGAGCCTGTTGCACGGAAAAAGGCGGAAAGCAAACCGGATACGCACTCCAAACCCGATACAGAGCTTAGCAAAGGACTGGAGACGCAGAAGGCTTCACCTGAACACAATCCGGAGAAGCAACAGGACACTGACAGGCAATCCGAGCGTACAATGACCGAACCGGCCAGATTTGATGTCGACCACAGCAACACCCAACAGGCCGATCTGCCCAATCAGGTCCGGCAACGATTACAGGAAAGCCTGCAGTTACAGCTTCAGTACCCGGAAATGGCCCGTCAACGTGGCTGGGAAGGGGAAGTGAAGGTTTCGGTACAACTCAGTGGCGAAGGCCGGATTGTTGATGTCGCGCTGGCACAAAGTTCGGGACACCGGATTCTCGATGAGAATACTCTGGCCACCTTGCACAACCTTCCCCGGCTCAGGTGGGCACCGGCCCTGCTGAACGGCAAGGGGATGAAAATCGAACTGCCCGTTATTTATCAACTCAGCAGGTTATAAGCATGGGAAACCGACTCTCCAAAATCTACACCCGCACCGGCGATCAGGGCGAAACCGGCCTGGGCGACGGCAGCCGGGTCAGCAAGACCCATCCCCGGGTCGAAACCTTCGGCACCGTGGATGAGCTCAACAGCCTGATCGGCATGATTCTGGCCCACGAGCTGCCGCAGGAGGTGCGTGACTGCCTGGTGGCGATTCAGCATGATCTGTTCGATCTCGGCGGCGAGCTGAGCGTGCCCGGTTACGAAGCCGTCGACGCCTCCTATACCGAACGGCTGGAACAGGAGCTGGATGCGTTTAACGACAAACTGCCGGACCTGAAGGAGTTCATCCTCCCCGCCGGCGGCATCGCCACCTCCACCTGTCATCTGGCCCGCGCGGTCTGTCGCCGCGCCGAGCGCGATGCCGTGGCGCTGGCGGCGACCGAGGCCATCAATCCCGCCGGACTGATCTATCTCAACCGGCTCTCCGATCTGCTGTTTGTCATCGCGCGGGTGCTGGCGCGGTTTGAAAACGGCGAGGAAGTATTGTGGCAACCCGGCAAGAATCGATAACCGTGATACGTAAGTCATGATTAATTTCCTGGCCAAATAAATTTCAACCAATACTCGACCATGCCTCATAAAATGACAGCGCACCAAACCAACAACCCGACGGTTCCCGGTACAGGCAGGCTCCTTGTACAAACTCTGTTGATATTCTGTTGCCTCCTTCTTCTTGGCCAGGCTCACGGCGCAACACTGCAAGGGATTATTTCCGAACGCTCTGCCGAGCAAATGGTCGCCGGCGCCAGACTTTTTAATCGAAACAATCCGGAACATACCATTCGCCTGCGCACCACTGATCAGATCGCCGATTACACGGATCAACAACTGATAACCATGCTGCGCGAAGCTGACGCCATCTTCATGGCCGGCATATTCGGCGACGCCACCAAACGTCTGCAAAAAATCCTGCAGGATGCCGATTTACCGGCACATGTGCCGGTGTTTATCACCAACAGCGATCGACGCATGATCAGGCTCTCCCGGCTGGATCAACATCGGCCGCTGCAGGATCTGGATAGCAAGCAACTGACCCGGCTCAATCGCAATCCGGAGCATAATCAGCCCTATCAGGAACACCTTGACAGACTGGTCGAACAGTTCCCCGAACAACGCGACTGGCTCGCGCTGCGTGCCTACTGGCAGAACCGCAGCAGTGAAAATATCGCCGGCCTGATTGCCCGGCTGCTGCAACATGCCGACAGCAACATTGACAGCCGGCCTGTCATCGAGCAGGCCGCCGTACGCTATTATTATAAAGGCCGCCTGCACAACTCCCACGACTTCCAGCTGGATGCCGACAAACCGCTGGTACCGATACTGGATTACAACACCGGCGATCGCAGCGGCAACATGGAACTGCTGGACGAGCTGTGTCAGGCACTGGAACAACGTGATCTGCAATGCCTGGCGGTACTCGCCCGCTGGGGCGAGGCCAGCCTCGAGGCACTGCGCCAGCTGGAAAGCCGTTTCGCCGATCTCGAAACGGCCGCGATTATCAACCTGCAGGACTTTACCGTCGGCGGCGGGGAGTATCGCCGTCGGGCAACCAAACAGCTCGAACAGCTCAATGTGCCGGTACTCAAAGGCATCCGGATGAGCGATCGTACCCGCAACCAGTGGCACTCATCCGTCGATGGCATTCCCTGGGACAATGTTCACTATCAGGTTGCCATGCCGGAGGTACAGGGCAGCAGCCAGCCGATCGTTCTTGCCGCCGCCAGCAAGCCGCGTCTCGACCCGCTCACCGGCGTCGAGCTGTCTCCTTCTGTGCCCATCACCCGGCAGATCCGGCATATCAGCGAGCGCGTCGCCCGCTGGCATCGCCTGCAGGAACAGCCCAATCAGGACAAGCGGATCGCCATCGTCTATTACAACCATCCACCGGGGCGTCACAACATCGGCGCCGACAACCTGGATGTGCCGGCCTCGCTCTGGCAGGTTCTGAATCAACTCCAGCAGGCGGGTTACCAGACCGGGCCCCTGCCGGAGACGCCGCAGGCCCTGCTCGAACAGATCCAGCAACAGGGGGTCAACCTGCCCAACAATCACGACGCGCTTGAAGCAATGGCCCCCCGGGTTACCCGGCTCAAGCTGTCCGACTATCGCGACTGGTTTGCACGCCTGCCGGAAAGTGTCCGTGGCGAGGTCCAGCGCGGCCCCCTGGCCTACCTGCAGAGCATGGTCGATCAGGCGATCGAACGTCAGGAACACCAGCTCGCCAAGAGCCATGTTGAAAGGCTGCTGGGCGATATCCGCCATCTTGTCGATGGTGTCGATCATCCCGCCCGGCAGCGCGCCCTGGACCTGCTCGATCAACTTCACGACGCCTACCGTGACTGGCTGAAGGGGGAGGATAAATTGGCGCTTATCCGGCGTCTGAACAGCGCGCTTTATGACACGGGCATCGAAGGCCTGAATGGCTGGGGAGAGCCGCCGGGTGAAGTCATGGTCTCCGACGGGCAATTCCTGCTGCCCGGGATCCGCTTCGGCAACGTGTTCATCGGCCCGCAGCCCCCCCGCGGCTGGGAGATCAATGAAGAACTCCTGCATGCCAATCTGGCCTTCCCGCCCACGCATCAGTACCTGGCCTTTTATAAATGGCTGCAGCAAGACTTCAAGGCCGACGCCCTGATCCATCTGGGGCGCCATTCCACCTATGAATTTTTGCCGCGCCGCCGGGTCGGGCTGACCGGGGCGGACTACCCGGGCATCATCGCCGGCGAAATCCCGGGAGTCTATCCCTATATTGTCGACGGCGTCGGCGAAGGCATCCAGGCCAAACGCCGCGGACTGGCGGTCATCGTCGACCACCTGACCCCGCCGCTGAAGACCACAGCACTGTATGACGATCTGTTAGAACTGCGTCAGCTGGTCGAAAGCTTCGAATCCGCGCAACAAAACAGTCCTGCCCGGCGCCAGGCAGTGACCGATATCAAACAGCTTGTCGAAGAACTCAAACTGCGCGAGGAGCTCGAGGCCATCATGGAGGAGGAGCTGGAAGTGCGCGGCATCGGTTTCGAGCAGATCGAAGACGAACTGCTGGTGCACGAGGTGGGCCATTACCTGACCGAGATGCAGGAGCACTTTATGCCCATGGGGCTGCATGTCTTCGGTCGCCGCTGGGAGGATGACGCGGTTGCCATGATGCTGGATTCGATGCAGGAAAAGGCCACGGACAGCGACGTGAGAACTCAATACCAGGCGGCGCTTGAAAATTCCCCGGACCGGGAAAATCAGGCCCTGCTGGACGGATTGAACGGACGGTTTGTCAAACCGGGCAAGGGTAACGATCCGATCCGGACTCCCGGGGCCCTGCCGACCGGACGCAATTTCCACGCCCTGGACGGGAGTCTGCTTCCCACGCGCATCGGTTACGAACTGGGTGTCAAACTGGCTGAAGAGGCGCGGCAAAAGAACCCGCCCGGCGAACAGGAGGGCAGCGAAGCCATCGTCCTGTGGGCCTCCGAGGCCGTCCGGGACGAAGGCGCCATGGTGGCGTTTGGCCTGGACATGCTGGGCATCAGGCCGGTCTGGAACAGCCGCGGGATATTCAAGCGCATCGAACGCGTGGCGCTGAAAGACGGACGGACCCGTCGCGATACGCTGTTCACCACCTCCGGTCTGTTCCGCGATCTGTACGCCAACCTGCTGGTCTGGCTGGACAAAGCCGTATTGCTGGCGCTCGATGGCGCCAGTGAGACCATCCGGCGGGACTATCCGCAACTGGAAGAGGCGCTGGATCACGCCCTGGCCCCGCTGGGCAAGCTGGCCGATCCCGGCGATGAGTCGCTGGCACAAAACCGGGTTGCCGCCAACTGGGTCAGGCAGGCGAAAAAGTTGCTGCAAGAGGACAAATCGGCCGCCATCGCCGGACGCCTCGCCAGCCTGCGCCTGTTTGGCGATGCGCCGGGATCGTATGGCGCCGGCGTCAATCGCCTGGCCGAACGTTCCGGAAGCTGGGAGGATCGCGGGCAACTGAGCCGGGCGTACATCCATCGCATGGGTCACGCCTACGGCGCAAAGGTTAACGGCCTGCCCGCGCATGACAGTTTCCGCGCGTCACTGGGCAATGTCACCAATACCTATCTGGGCCGGGCCAGTAATCTCTATGGCCTGATGGACAACAACGACGCCTTCGATTATCTGGGCGGCCTGAGCATGGCGGTGGAAAACATCGCCGGGAAAACGCCGAATAATCATGTTATCCAGCACGCGGATCCGAAAAACGCCGGAATTCAGTCCCTCGACAGTGCTCTGCTTCAGGAGCTGCGTGGCCGGTTTCTCAATCCCGCCTGGCTCAAGGCGTTGATGAAACACGACTATGCCGGGGCACGCACCATGGGCAGTGAGTTCATGGAATATCTGTGGGGCTGGCAGGTGACCAATCCGGAGATCATCAAGTCCTGGGTCTGGGACGAGGTCAAAGAAGTTTATATCGATGATCGTCATCAACTTGGCCTGGACGAGTTTCTCGAACAGGGTGACAACGCGCATGTCAAAACCAACATGCTGGCGATTATGCTGGTTGCCGCCGACAAACAGTTCTGGCAGGCCGACCCGGCCACTCTCGAACAACTCGCCGAAAAATTCGCCCAACTGGTCATTGAACACGGCCTGCCGGGCAGCGGCCATACCCGCCCGGATCATCCGGTGATGCAAAGCATTACCCCGCTGCTTGATGAATCGACCAGACAGGCGTTTCAACAAGTGCTGGATGCCGCCAGCGGCCCGGAAAAAACCGTCTCCCGCGAGAAAGTCACCACCACCATCAGTGAGATCGAACCGGCACAGTCAGACGAGGGCGAGCAAAAACCGACCCCTGACGGCCAGTCTGATCAGAGGCGAGAGGACAGCCACCAGAGCAGGCTGGAAAAAATTCTGATTCTGATCATTGCCCTGGCCATCATCCTCGGCGGCATTGTTTACGAGAAGATTAACATGCAACGACGCAGGCGTACTTGAAGAGGTTATTCCTATGTTCACTCATCAATCCATACAACTTATGCACTATGCCGTGGACTGGCTCTTGCAGCCGGTCATTTTTTGCTTGCTGTTCGTGGTTCTGGTTGCCCTGTGGGAGATCGGGATCGCCATTGCGGAGCGATTTGGCGGCTTCAACAAACTTTACCGGCAAGGCGATCAGGGACAGATCGAACGGCTTGGCCGCAAACGGATTGAACGCGCCGATCTGCTGGCCCGAATCGGCCCGATGCTCGGCCTGATGGGCACCCTGATCCCGCTGGGTCCGGGACTGGCCGCGCTGGGCCAGGGGGATCTGCAAACCCTGGCCAACGCCGTGACGGTCGCCTTCGATACCACGGTGCTGGGCTTGCTGGTGGGCATCGTCGGGTTTGTTGTGGGCCGCCTGCGCCGCCGCTGGTATGACCGGCTGCTCGATCTGATGGAATCCCGCAGCCGGGCGGTGAGCTCATGATCAGCGCCATCGGTATCGGACCCGGCGATCCGGATTACATGACACGCCTGGGCGAGGTGCGTCTGCGCGAGGCCGATATCGTGACGGGCTTCGAGACCGTCCTCGAACTGGCCCGAGCGCTCATTCCCGATTCGGCCGACGTCATTCCCCTGACGTACCGCAATCAGGAAGCACAGCTGGCGGAGGTCGCCACCCATCACCGCGACGGGGCCCGTTGCGTGGCCCTGTTCATGGGGGATTTCCTGTTTTCGGGCTACCAGATGCTGGAGCGTCTGGAACGTGCCTGTGGTCAACGCGCCGAACGCATCCCCGGCATCTCCGCCGCCCAGCTGGTGGCCGCCGCGGGCGATGTCTGTTTTGACGAAACCGCGTTTATCACTTTCCATCGTCGCGGTGAGCTGCAACCTTTCCAGACCCGGCTGGTACATGCCCTGCAGGACGGCTGGAATGCGATCGTGATTCCGCGACCCTGGGATTTCATGCCCCACGACATCAGCCGTTATCTGATCGAACACGGCATCGATTCGGAACAACCGCTGGAGGTCTGGGAAAACCTGAGCGGCGATGAAGCTCACTGGTCAGGGACGCTGAACAGCTGTCCGGACAGTTTCAGTGATATGAGCATCATGTTGATCCGCACCCTCACACCCATTCCCGGCGCAGTGTAAGAGCGGAGGAAGTCCATGCGCACACATTCCAGACATCAACTTGACCGCAGTCGCTTTGACCCGCCGGATCAGGAACCGCTGGGCCCGCTGGCCAATCTGGTGGATATCATGCTGGTCTTCGCCTGTGGTCTGATCGCGGCCCTGGCGGCCAGCCAGGGCGGCCTGGGCGACTACGTGAAAAGCGGCGGACAGGACGTTGAGCAGGGCAAGGAGATCCCGGAGATGCCGGCGGTCTCAAGCCAGGGCAGCGGCCCCGGCTATGAACCGATCGGCCAGGTCTATCGCGATAAAAACACCGGCAAGCTGATTTTGATTGGAGAAGACAATGAGCAATGAAGAAACCGCAGAACAACGCCATCAACAACGCATGGAGCGCAAGAAGGCCGTGGTGGACGAAAAGATTGCCCGGGCGGACAAAGATAAAGGGCTGATTCTGGTGCATACCGGCAACGGCAAGGGCAAAAGCAGCGCCGGCTTCGGCATGGTGGCCCGCGCCCTGGGCCACGACATGCGGGTCGGCGTGGTGCAGTTTATCAAGGGCAGCTTCTCCACCGGCGAAGAGGCCTTTTTCCGCCGTTTTCCCGAGGTGCAATACCATGTCATGGGCGAAGGCTTCACCTGGGAAACCCGGGATCGCAACCGGGATACCGGGATGGCCAACCATGCCTGGCAAACAGCCCGGGCCATGTTGCAGGATCCGGCCATCAACCTGGTGCTGCTCGATGAGATCAACATCGCGCTCAAATACAAGTATATCCCGCTGGATGAAGTGATCGACGCGTTGGCCAACAAACCGGCCATGCAACATGTCATTCTCACCGGTCGCGGCGCGAAACCGGAGCTGATCGAGATCGCCGATACGGTGACGGAAATGAAAGAGATCAAGCATGCCTTCAAGGCCGGCATCCGCGCCCAGCAGGGCGTCGAGCTGTAATGGCCAATCCGCACCGCTATTCACAAGCGGCGATCGACGCGGTTTACCGGGTCATCGAACAACGCCGCGACATGCGCCATTTCCGGCCCGATCCGATCGACCCGGCCCTGTTGCAACGACTCCTGCAGGCCGCCCATCACGCGCCCAGCGTCGGCTACATGCAACCGTGGCGGTTTATTCGCATCACCGATGACATCCTGCGTGGACATATCCATCAAATTGTCGAAAAAGAACGTATCAAGACCGCCCAGGCGCTGGGCAAACGGCAAGAGGAGTTCATGCGTCTCAAGGTCGAGGGCATTCTCGAGTGCGGTGAACTGCTGGTGGTGTCGCTGATGGATCGGCGCGAGAAGCATGTATTTGGCCGGCGCACCCTGCCCCACATGGATCTCGCCTCGGCCGCCTGCGCCATCCAGAATCTGTGGCTGGCCGCCCGCAGTGAGGGCATCGGCCTGGGCTGGGTCTCGCTGTTCGATCCCGACGACCTGGCGCGATTGTTGAATATCCCCGAGGGGGCGGAGCCTGTCGCCATACTCTGCCTGGGTCACGTGAGCGAATTCTATGACA
>JBKGZJ010000065.1:0-11958 GCA_046545635.1 Thiohalophilus sp.
TTGCTGACCAGCATGCCCGAGGCGCCGTCGGGACGCAGGCGCAGATCGGCCTCGTACAGCACGCCGGCCGGGGTGTGGGTGGTGAGAATGTGGATCAGTCGCTGGCCGAGCCGGGCATAGAAGACCGGCACCGCCAGCGGCCGGGGGCCGTCGGTCATCTCGTTCTGATCCTCGCTGGCATGCAAAAAGACCAGATCCAGATCCGAGCCGTAGCCCAGCTCATAACCGCCCAGCTTGCCGTAGGCGATCACCGCAAAACCCAGTTCGCCGCTTTCCCGGCTGGTGGCCGGCTGGCCGTGGCGCTCGCTCAGATGGCGCCAGGCCTGGTGCAGGGCCTGCTCCAGAATCACTTCGGCGATCCAGGACAGGTGATCGCTCACTTTCATCAGCGGCAGCACATCGGAGACATCCGCCGCCACCACCCGCAGCACATTGGTGTGCTTGAAGTGGCGCAGGGTTTCCATCGCCTGTTCATGGTCATCGGGATCGATCAGCGCCAGTTCACCGGCGAGTTCCGCGGCCAGTTCCGCCCTGGCCGGCGGCGCGTAGAGGCTGCGCACGTCCATCAGTTCATCCAGCAGCAGCGGATAGCGGGACAGGTAGCGCGACAGCCAGGGACTGGCCTGGCACAGCTTGACCAGCTGCGAGAGCACCAGGGGGTTCTCCACCAGCAGGGCCAGATAGACGCTGCGCCGGGCGATGGTGCGCACGATCTCCAGCACCCGCTCGAAGGTCGTATCGGGATCGTCCACCTGGGCGGCGGCGCCGATCAGCAAGGGCATCAATCGATCCAGCCGGCTTTTGCCGTTGGTGCTCAACGAATGATAAAGCCGGCTGTCGCGTAACTCGCTGATCCGCAGCAGGATCGCCTGCGGCCGCTGATAGCCGGCCTCTTCCAGGGCGTGCCCGGCCGGCTCGTCGTCCAGATTCCCGTGCCAGAGATCATAGAAAATGTTTTCGTTTTCCTCCTCGACGTTCTGCGGGGCGGCAAAGACCTGATCGAAATGGTTGTGCACGTGTTGCCGGTGGTGCTCCAGCTCGGCATAAAACGTCTGCCAGTTCTCGAAACCCATGCTCCAGGCCAGGCGCAGGCGCGGGTATTCCTCCTCGGGCAGATCATGGGTCTGCTGATCCAGATAGCCCTGCAGGCGGTGCTCCACATCGCGCAAAAACCGGTAACCGGCCGCCAGTTCGCGCACCACGAACTCGGGCAATACCTCCATCTCCTGCAGCAGGGGCAACACCGACAGCACCCGCCGCTCCTGCAACGCCGGATCCCGGCCGCCGCGGATCAACTGGAACACCTGGGCAATGAACTCGATCTCGCGAATGCCGCCCAGTCCGAGCTTCACATTCTGTTCCAGCCCCTTGCGCCGGACCTGTTTGGCGATCATGCCTTTCATGTCGCGCAGGGATTCGTAGGCGCCGTAATCGAGATACCGGCGATAGACGAAGGGGCGCAGCATCGCTGTCAGCTCCTCACCGGCGGCCCGATCGCCGGCCACCACCCGCGCCTTGATCATGGCATAGCGTTCCCACTCGCGACCGTGGGCCTGGTAATAGGTCTCCAGGGCATCGAAGCTGGTCACCAGCGGGCCCCCGTCGCCGAACGGGCGCAGGCGCATGTCGACCCGAAACACAAACCCTTCGGGGGTCTGCTGATCCAGCACCGCGATCAGTTTCTGGCCCAGTTTGATGAAAAACTCACCGTGGCTGAGGGTGCGCCCCTCGCCGCGGGTCTCGCCCTCCTCGGCAAAGGTAAAGATCAGATCGATATCCGAGGAGACATTCAGCTCCCAGGCCCCCAGCTTGCCCATGCCCAGCACCACCAGGTTCATGGGCGAGCCGTCTGCATAACAGGGCGTGCCATACTGTTCACAAAAGCGCGGATAGAGCCAGTTCAACGCCCCGTCGATGCAGGTCTCGGCCAAGTGGGTCAGGTCCCCGCAGGTCTCCTCCAGCCCGGCCCGGCCGGCCAGATCCCGCCACAGGATGCGCACCATCTCGCGGTGACGAAACCGACGCAGGGCATGCATCAGACCCGCTTCATCCTCCACCGGCGTGATAGCCTCCTGCCACTGCGCCAGGAACTGTTCCCGATCCGTGGACTGTGACAGTCGCGACTGCAGGGCAAGAAACTCCCCGGGATAACGCAGACACTGCCGCGCCACATATTCACTGGCCGCCCAGACACCCGGCAACGACCCGGCCACCGCCGCATCCAATGGCGCGTCGCCCAGCTTCGGAACAAACTCCGCCCACCAGCGCCCGACCTGTTCGGCCAGCGGTTCGGGTAACTTCGAAATAGCCTGATCGACGTCGCTGCTCATGGACAAGAAAACCTGATGGGTGTGCCGGATACTATGACCAAAACCGCCAGCCGTCACAACAGTTCTCTTGTTGCCTGCACTGGGAAAAAATCGCGGAGGACGCAGAGGCGCGGAGCCGCAGAGAACACAGTATAATTTTGTGTTATGAATTTTTAAGGTTGAATTGGAAAGTCTACCTCTGAAGCGTTCAGACAGTCTGTGTAACGAAGCCTCACTGTCGGTTACAAACACTCAAAACTCAAAATTCAACATTAAAAATTATTTCTCTGCGCCTCCGCGCCTCTGCGCGATGTACAGGGATGTACAAGTGTCGCGGGAGGCAGGAAGCCGAAAGCGACCCTCCGCGTTAATTCCACCGTCAGTCAGAAATGAAAAAAGCCCCGCCATTGCTGGCGGGGCTTTTTGTTTTGCCTGGGTTAAGGCAAGCAAAGCCTGGGCTGAAAGGGACGGAGAGGAGATGGCTGCAAGGCAGCCAAATGACCCGTAGCGGAGCTTACATTAAACGTAAGTGAGCAACGGAAGCATTTGGCGAACGCCGCAGACGCTCATCTCCGGCCTCTTTCAGGCCGGGCGACTACATCATGCCGCCCATGCCGCCCATGCCCATGTCGCCCATGCCACCGGCGGCGCCGGCGCCAGCACCGTCGTTTTCTTCGGGCTTGTCGGCAATCATGGCTTCGGTGGTGATCATCAGGCCGGAGACCGAGGCGGCGTTCTGCAGGGCAGTACGGGTCACCTTGGTCGGGTCGAGGATACCCATCTTGATCATGTCACCGTATTCCCCGGTGGCGGCGTTGTAACCGAAGTTACCCTTGCCTTCTTCCACCTTGTTGCAGACCACGGAGGCCTCTTCACCGGTGTTGGTGACGATCTGGCGCAGCGGCTCTTCCATGGCGCGGCGCAGGATGTTGATACCAACGTCCTGATCGTGGTTGTCTCCCTTCAGGCTGTCGATACCGGTGCGGGCACGCAACAGGGCGACGCCACCACCGGGGACCACGCCTTCTTCCACCGCGGCACGCGTGGCGTGCAGGGCGTCTTCCACGCGGGCTTTTTTCTCTTTCATTTCCATTTCAGTGGCGGCACCGACCTTGATGACCGCGACACCGCCGGCCAGCTTGGCCACGCGTTCCTGCAGTTTTTCCTTGTCGTAATCGGAGGTGGCTTCCTCAATCTGGGCGCGGATCTGACTGACCCGGGCTTCGATATCGTGCTGCGGACCGGCCCCGTCGATGATGGTGGTCTCTTCCTTGGAGACGGTCACCTTCTTGGCCTGACCCAGATCTTCAATGGAGGCTTTTTCCAGCTGCAGACCGACTTCTTCGGAAATCACGGTACCGCCGGTCAGTACGGCGATGTCCTGCAGCATGGCCTTGCGACGCTCGCCAAAGCCCGGAGCCTTGACCGCGGCGACCTTGACGATACCGCGCATGTTGTTGATCACCAGGGTAGCCAGCGCCTCGCCTTCGATGTCTTCGGCGACGATCAGCAGCGGCTTGCCGGCCTTGGCCACGCCTTCGAGTACCGGCAGCAGTTCACGGATGTTGGAGATCTTCTTGTCGTGCAGCAGGATGTACGGCTCTTCCAGCTCGGCGGTCATGCTCTGCTGATTGTTGACGAAGTAGGGCGACAGATAACCGCGATCGAACTGCATGCCTTCGACCACGTCCAGTTCGTTCTCCAGACCGGTGCCTTCTTCGACGGTGATAACGCCTTCCTTGCCGACCTTGCCCATGGCCTGGGCGATGATGTCACCGACTTCCTGATCGGCGTTGGCCGAGATAGTGCCCACCTGGGCGATGGCATTGTCGTCGGCGCAGGGCTTGGACAGTTTCTTGAGTTCCTCAACCGCGGCAGTGGTACCTTTGTCGATGCCGCGTTTGAGGTCCATCGGATTCATACCGGCGGCCACGGCTTTCATGCCTTCGGTCAGGATGGACTGGGCCAGCACGGTCGCGGTGGTGGTACCGTCACCGGCGACGTCGGAGGTCTGGGAAGAGACTTCCTTGACCATCTGCGCGCCCATGTTCTCGAACTTGTCGGTCAGTTCGATTTCCTTGGCCACGGAGACGCCGTCCTTGGTGATGGTCGGCGCGCCGAAACTTTTTTCCAGGACCACGTTCCGGCCCTTGGGACCCAGGGTCACCTTGACGGCATTGGCCAGGGTATTGACGCCCTTGAGCATTTTATGACGCGCGTCGTCACCAAATTTCAATTCTTTTGCACTCATGTTCCTTCCTCACTATCTCTTTAATATAGATAAGCTATCGATGTTGACGGGTTGAAAGCCGGATCAGCCTTCAACCACACCCATAATGTCTTCTTCGCGCATGACGAGCAGTTCCTCGTCATCGACTTTGACCTCGTTGCCGGCATACTTGCCGAACAGCACCTTGTCGCCCGCCTTGACGTCCAGCGCGCGGACTTCGCCGTTGTCCAGAATCTTGCCGTTACCCACGGCGATCACTTCCCCCTGGCTCGGTTTTTCGGTGGCCGAATCGGGAATGACGATACCGCCGGCCGTGGTACGTTCTTCTTCCATGCGACGAATAATCACGCGGTCATGCAAAGGACGGATTTTCATTCTCTGTGTCTCCTGGATGTTATTGATTTCTTGGATTTCAAACAGTTGCCCGGGCAGAAAAGGTCTGCCCGGGACGAAATTTCAGTCGGCCTGTTAGCACTCTCTTCCGACGAGTGCTAATAATAGCGGTCACGGCCCGACTGTCAAGAGCAGTGCCTTTGATAGGGGGGGTATTCGAAAATTCAAGGTCAGTCGTCGTCCCGACGCTGAAATTCGCCCTCGATGGTGCGCGGGCCGCCGCCGGACTGGCCGGAATCGGCGCCCGGCGGGCCGGTGCGAATCACGCCGCGCCGGATGGCCCAGCGGATCATCCCCTGACGCAGGGGCGGAATCAGCAAAATGAAGCCGACGGCGTCGGTGACAAACCCCGGGGTCAGCAGCAGCGCCCCGGCCACCACCAGCAACAGCCCCTCGAACATCGGCAGGGCCGGCAACTGTCCCCGGGCCAGTTCCGTCTGAAACCGCATCAGGGTGGAAAAGCCCTGCCAGCGCAACAGCCCGACCCCGATCACGGCGGTCAGCACCACCAGCAGGATGGTGGGCCAGGCGCCGATCACCTCCCCGATCTGGATTAAAAAATAAATCTCAACCAGCGGGACGGCTATAAACAAAAGCAGGAATAAACGGAACAACGGCAGCGTCCTTAATCAACATGGGTGTTCGGTGCTATTGTAACAGCTTGACGCTTTGCCAGCTGTGCGGCGGGCTGGTATCTTGCAGGGCATGAGCGAACTGCCCCAAAGTCTGGTACTGTGTACCTGTCCCGATACCGGCACCGCCCGACAGCTGGCCGATCAGCTGGTTGAACAGCGCCTGGCGGCCTGCGTCAATATCGTGCCGGGCCTCGAGTCGGTCTACGAATGGCAGGGCAAGGTCGAGCGCGATGCCGAGGTTTTGCTGATTATTAAAACCCGGCAGGACCACTATGCGCGGGTCGAAGAGACAATTCAACAACACCATCCGTATGAACTTCCGGAAATTCTCAGGGTCTCTCTAGACGGAGGATTGCAGGATTACCTGCAGTGGATTGATAACGCACTGGAATAATGATGATTAAAAAACTGTTTGCTGGCCTGTTATTTCTGTTTGCTTTTTCCGCCGTTGCCGAAGAGGATCTGCTGGAGCCGGACAAGGCCTTTGCCTTCCAGGCCGAGGTCGTCGACGGCGAGATCCAGGCGCGCTGGGATGTGGCCGACGACTACTATATGTATCGGGACAAGATCCGCTTCGAGGTGGACAACCCCGATATCAAACTGGGGGAACCCGACATCCCCGAGGGCAAAATCAAGGATGACGAGTTCTTCGGCAAGGTGGAAACCCTGCGCGACAGCGTGGAAATCACCATCCCGATCGAATCCGGCAGCGGCGATTTCGAACTGACCGCCCACTCCCAGGGCTGTGCCGACGTGGGTGTCTGCTACCCACCCCATCGCCAGACTGTGGCCCTGAGCGCCGATGTCGGTCAGGGGGGCGGTGATGACAAGCGCAGCCTCAAGGAACTCAATGATGATCTCGGCCTCGGTCAGGGCGACGACGAGGTCATGGATCCCGAGGACGCCTTCGCCTTCAGCACCGAGGTGGTCGATGCCGATACGGTACGGGCCACCTGGCAAATCGTCGCCGACCATTATCTGTATCGCGACAAATTCGAGTTTAACGTCAAGCAGGGCGACGCCCGGGTGGGCGAGGTCGAGCTGCCCAAAGGCAAGAAAAAAGAAGATGAATTCTTCGGCAAGATCCGGGTTTTCGAGGGCGAGCAGACCCTGACGCTCGATATTCCCCTGGAGCGCACCCGCGGCGAGGCCGGCGAGGTCGAGCTGGAAATCGTCTACCAGGGCTGCGCCGAGAAAACCGGGATCTGTTATCCGCCGATCCGCAAGAGCGAAACCTTCAAACTGGACGCCACCGATCAGATTGCCCAGGCCGATGATCCCGAACCCGCGCAGACCGGCGAAGCGGCAGCCGGCAGCGAGCCGCAGTCCGAGCAGGACACCATCGCCGCCTCGCTGGAGGCCGGCGGCATCCTGGTCATTCTGACCTTCTTCGGTTTCGGCCTGCTGCTGGCCTTCACCCCCTGCGTGTTCCCGATGATCCCGATCCTCTCGAGCATCATCATCGGCCAGGGCGACAGGATCACCACCGGCCGCGCCTTCACCATGTCCACCGTGTATGTGCTGGCGATGGCGCTCACCTATACCGTTGCCGGGGTTCTCGCCGGCATGCTGGGCGAGAACCTGCAGGCGGCCTTCCAGAACCCCTGGATTCTGGGCAGCTTCGCGGCGATTTTCGTACTGCTCTCCCTGTCCATGTTCGGCTTCTACGAACTGCAGATGCCCGCCTCCATCCAGGGCAAGCTCTCCGAGGTCAGTAACCGCCAGAAGGGCGGCAGCCTGACCGGGGTGGCCGTGATGGGCTTTCTCTCCGCGCTGATCGTCGGCCCCTGCGTGGCCGCGCCGCTGGCGGGGGCCCTGATCTATATCGGCCAGACCGGCGATGCGGTCCTCGGCGGCATGGCCCTGTTCGCCCTCAGCCTGGGCATGGGGCTGCCGCTGATCGCCATCGGCACCTCGGCGGGCAAACTGCTGCCGCACGCCGGCGGCTGGATGGATTCGGTCAAGGCCATCTTCGGCGTGCTGCTGCTGGCCGTGGCCATCTGGATGCTGGAACGGATTATCCCCGACTTTGTCGCCCTGTGGCTGTGGGCCGCGCTGCTGATCATCTCGGGCATCTACATGAAGGCCCTGGAACCGCTGCCGGCCGACACCTCCGGCTGGCACCGGCTCTGGAAGGGCCTCGGGATCATCCTGCTGGTCTACGGCATCCTGCTGGTGATCGGCGCCAGCGCCGGCTCCAATGACAAGTTCCGGCCGCTGCACGGCGTGTTCGCCGGCGTCGGTGGCGACGGTGCCGCCCAGCAGCAAAAGCTCGAGTTTCGGATGATCAAGACCGTCGAGGACTTCGAGCAGGAACTGGCGCGCGCCAGTGACGCCGGCAAGCCGGTAATGCTCGACTTCTACGCCGACTGGTGCATCTACTGCAAGGATTACGAAAAATATGTCTTCACCGATCAGCGCGTCATCGAGCGGCTGGATAACTTCGTCCTGCTCAAGGCGGATGTCACCGATAACGACGACAAGGACAAGGCGCTGTTGCGCAAGTTCGGCCTCACCGCCCCGCCGGCCATCCTGTTCTTCGGCCCCGACGGCGAGGAGCGTCGTGGCCGGCGCCTGGTGGGGGCGATGGACGCCGACGGCTTTCACGATCATCTGAACAAGATGTCCTTTTAACCGTCAGTTCGCCCCGCAAGGGGCGGGCATTGCCACCCGCTCAGAGCAATCTCACTGATTGACTAAACTTAACCTGCAAAGAACGGAACAGCCGTATGAAACGTTCAGTCTTTATCTCGATTATTGTTGTGGTCGCCGTGCTCAGCCTGGTGGCCGGCATGTACGCCAATCAGCTGTTTGATCGCAGCCCGGACCCGGCGGACAAGGGCGCAGCAGCGCAAAGTGCCGAAAACGAAGCAGCAGGGCACCCTGAAACCCGCCCCGATTTCGGCCTGCAGGATCTGGATGACGAGTTGCGCCATGTCAGCGAATGGGACGGTGATGTCCTGATGATCAATTTCTGGGCCACCTGGTGCCCGCCCTGCCGCCGCGAGATCCCCGCCTTTATCGAGTTACAGGAGACTTACGAAGATCAGGACTTCACCATCGTCGGCATCGCCATCGACACCAAACAAAATGCCCAGGACTTCGTCGATCCCATGGACATCAACTACCCGATCCTGGTGGGCGACAAGGACGGCATCGCCCTCTCCAAGGACTACGGCAACCGCCTGGGCGTGCTGCCCTACACCGTGATCGTCGACCGCGACGGCAAGATCATCGAAACCCATCGCAACGAACTGACCTTCGAAGAAGCCGAGGCGATGATCAAACCACTGTTGTAAACAAGAGGGCCGAGTTACGAGGGGCGAGTGACGAGGAAAAGCGTTAACCACGAAGACACAAAGACACGAAGAAAATTGAATGTCACAGCGGCGTGCTGTTTTTAATTTCTGCGCTCTCGGATTAAACGCCGGGAAATTAACTTCCGGAAGGATGAACCACCGATACCACCGAAAAGCACTGAATAAACAGACCGATTTTTCAGTGAGTTTCGGTGTGTTCGGTGAACCCTTGGCCCGGCACACAGACATCCCTGTGGGAGCGGGCTTCGACCCTGTGGGAGCGGGCTTCGACCGCGACCGAACCCTGTCGCTGACAATCGCGCCCGATAGGCGCTCCCACCCACCCCGCTCAACTGAATGGTGCGCCCCTAAAGGATATAGCCATTTTTTTATTATGCTTTCTTCGTGCCTTCGTGTCTTGGTGGTAAAATATTTTTCCCTCGTCACTCGCCCCTCGTCACTCGCCCCTCCCGAGGCCTGCAAGGCCTGGGGGAAGGACTGTGATGCGGTTCAAACTCGGCTGGTGCGAATCTTGCTAGGATTTGCAGCGAAATGGCGGGGAAAACCGGGGTTCTGGACAAACCCCTCAAGTTGAGGCAGAATTCCCCTGACATCGGCCGAAAAAACTACGCCAAACTGGCGTCGATCTTGCTTCGATCTGTTCAGATTTATAGCCACAACAAATCGAGGCATCGGCCAGACGCAACAACGCTATTTAATTGATAATCTATGGCCCAGATACTGGTACTGCACGGACCCAACCTGAATCTGCTCGGGACGCGCGAGCCGGAGCACTATGGCGCCGCCACCCTGGCCGAGATCGATCAGGAACTGGTCCGGATTGCCGCAGAAGCCGGGCACACGTTGTCCAGCCTGCAGAGTAACGCCGAGCACGAGCTGGTTGCCCGGGTGCAGCAGGCGCTTGCCGAAGGCGTGGCCTGGATCATCATCAACCCCGCCGCCTTCACCCATACCAGCGTAGCGCTGCGCGATGCGCTGGCGGCGGTGAAGATCCCGTTTATCGAAGTCCACCTTTCCAACATCCATGCGCGCGAGGATTTTCGTCGCCATTCCTATTTTTCGGAACTGGCCAGCGGCGTGATCAGCGGCCTGGGTGCGTACGGGTACACGCTCGCCCTGCAGTCGGCGCTGCATACCCTGCAGAACAACTAACCTGATAACCTTCTCAAGGCATTACTGTTATGGATATTCGCAAAGTCAAAAAACTGATCGAACTGCTGGAAGAGTCCGGCGTTGCCGAAATCGAGATCAAGGAAGGCGAAGAGTCGGTGCGCATCAGCCGCACCGGTCCCAACGCCCCGATGATGATGCAGGCACCGCCCCCGCCGCAACCGGCACCAGCGGCCCCTGCTCCGGCGCCGGGCCCTGCTGCCCCGGAAAGCGACGAGCCCGGATTGCCTGAAGGCCATGTGGTCAAATCGCCCATGGTCGGTACTTTCTATCGTGCCCCCTCGCCCGGCGCCAGCCCGTTCGTCGAAGTCGGTCAACAGGTCAACGCCGGTGATACCCTGTGCATCATCGAAGCCATGAAGCTGCTGAACCAGATCGAAGCCGACAAGAGCGGCACCATCAAGGCTGTCCTGGTGGAAAACGGCCAGCCGGTGGAATACGACGAACCGCTGTTTATCATCGGTTAACCACGAGCGTCGCTTTGTGGCAGCATCGCCAAAACCCTGCCTTTTGGGCACCAACCAGATTGTGTAAACGATGATAGAAAAAGTCCTGATTGCCAACCGAGGAGAAATTGCGCTGCGCATTCTGCGCGCCTGCCGCGAGCTGGGTATCAAAACCGTGGCGGTCCACTCCGATGCCGATCGTGATCTGAAGCATGTACGCCTGGCCGATGAATCGGTCTGTATCGGCCCGGCTTCCTCCACCGAGAGCTATCTGAACATCCCGGCCGTGATCAGCGCCGCCGAAGTCACCGACTCGATGGCCATCCATCCCGGTTACGGCTTTTTGTCGGAAAACGCCGACTTCGCCGAACGGGTGATGGAAAGCGGGTTCATCTTTATCGGCCCGCGCCCCGACACCATTCGCATGATGGGTGACAAGGTCCAGGCCATCAAGGCGATGCAAAATGCCGGCGTGCCCTGTGTGCCCGGTTCGGATGGTCCGCTGGGCAGCGACGAGGAAACCAATATCCGCCTGGCCCGCGAGATCGGCTATCCGATCATCATCAAGGCCGCCGGCGGTGGCGGCGGCCGTGGCATGCGTGTGGTGCACAGTGAGGCGGCTTTGCTGAATGCCATTTCCATGACCCGGGCCGAAGCCGGCGGCGCGTTCGGCAACGACATGGTCTACATGGAAAAATTCCTGGAGAACCCGCGCCATATCGAATTTCAGGTCCTTGCCGACGAACACGGCAACGCCATTCATCTGGGCGAGCGCGACTGCTCCATGCAACGTCGTCATCAGAAAGTGATCGAGGAGGCGCCCGCCCCCGGCATCACCGAAAAAATGCGCAAGAAGATCGGCGAGCGCTGCGCCGAGGCCTGCTGCGAAATCGGTTACCGCGGCGCCGGCACCTTCGAATTTCTGTATCAGGACGACGAGTTCTATTTCATCGAAATGAACACCCGCGTGCAGGTGGAGCACCCGGTCACCGAAATGATCACCGGCGTGGACATCGTGCGCGAACAGTTACTGATCGCCTCGGGAGAAAAACTGCGTTATACCCAGAAAGAGATCGAAATCCGCGGCCATGCTGTCGAATGTCGCATCAACGCCGAGGACCCGGACAAGTTCATCCCCTCGCCGGGCACCATCAGCTCCTATCACGCCCCGGGCGGACCGGGGATCCGGGTCGATACCCATATCTATAACGGTTACCGGGTCCCGCCCTATTACGATTCGATGATCGGCAAACTGATCGCCTACGGCGAGGATCGCGACACCGCGCTGGCACGCATGCGCATCGCCCTGAGCGAAATCGTGGTCGAAGGCATCAAGACCAACGTCCCCCTGCATCAGGAACTGATCCGCGACGCCAACTTCCGGGCCGGCGGTACGAATATTCATTACCTCGAAAAACTGTTGAGTGAACGCTAGTTCACGCAACAGTTTTTCAG
>JBKGZJ010000066.1:0-11935 GCA_046545635.1 Thiohalophilus sp.
CCGCCGACGGGGGCTCCGCCGGTGCTGGTTCGCTCTCCTGCGGTTCGGGTGCTTGTTGCCCGGTATCAGCCGCCTCCGTTAAGTCGATCTCTTCAGGTTGCCTGGAGTCAGCCGCTTCCGCTAAGTCGATCTCTTCAGCGTGCGGCATCTGCTGCCGGGACTCGGCGGACTCCGGGGGCTCGAAGTTATCCAGCAAGGACTGGATCGAGCCCATCAATCCGCTGTGATCGGGCAGTTCCGCGCCGGGCTGCTCAATAACCTCGACCGCCCGCGTAACAAAGCCGTGCAACACTTCCAGCAATTCGACCGCGGTTTGATCCACCGGTTGATGATACTGCTGAAGTTCCTTGATATATTTTTCAAACACCCCGCACAGCTCGGAGACACTCGTTATGCCCGTGGTGCGCGAGCTGCCGGTGAGGGTATGCAGGGCACGCAGCAAATCGTTACTGGCGCTGCGATCTGTATTGTCATACCAGTTGGTAATATAGGTCTGCAGGGTCGCCAGATGGGTTTCCACCTCCTTGCGATAGATATCCAGCAGAACCGGATCTATCCCTGCCGCCTGTTCGTCATCATCCTCTTCGACGCTCACGGACTGTTCCGGGGCCTCTTGCGCAGCATCAGCTGCAGACGGCGATGCCGTTGTGTCATCGGGTGCCGGTAAAGCGGACTCATCGAGCGCCACCGACTTGCCCTGGCTGAGGGCATCGGCATGCGCCATCAGAGTCAATATGGATTGTGTCGGGCGGGTTCCCTGCCGGAACTGCTCGAATATTTCGGGCAGGGACTGTTCGGCCTGTTCCAGCACCCGGAACATTTCCGGCCCGGGATCGATGGTCTTGTCGATAACCCGGTTGAGCATGTTCTCAAATGCCCAGGCAAACTCGCCGACATCACTGGCACCCACAAGCCGTCCGCTGCCTTTGAGGGTATGGAAAGATCGGCGCAGATCCTGAAGCGCCTTTTCATCCTGGTTATTGCTCACCCACTGCGGCAGCAGGCGCTGAATATTGGCGAGTTCCTCTTGCGCCTCTTCCATGAAGATTTCGAGGATCTCATCATCAACTTCATCGATACCTCCCGATGCCGGCGCACTCTCCTGCTCCTTTGCGGGCGCTGCCGGCTCCCCGGTCACCGGGCCGCCTGCTTCGGCCGGGCTCTGTACAGCTTGAATCTCGGCCGGTTCTGACTCGGCAGCCCCTTCTTCTCCGAAGCTCAGATCAAAATTCTGTTCGTCAGTATCTTCTATCCCCTCAAGCCCGATCTCATCGAGATTGTCGAAATTGACGCTGAGGTCATCGACCGTCTCCAGGATGATATCCTGGTCATTATCGTCGCGCTCCGTAATATCAAGTGACAGCGTGGAATCAGGAAGTGCCTCCTGGGAAAGATCCTTGAGGGTGTCATCCGTGCTGTTGGCGCGCAGCTGTTCTTCCTGTTCAGGTTCTTCCAGCTGCAGGGACAGCGAACTGTCGTCTGATGGGCCAGTGCTTTCACCATCCTCCGGCGCGAGCAAATCCACCAGCGTGTCATCGTCTATCGGCCCCGCTTCGAGGTTATCGGGAATCGCCAGATCCGGCTGGGTGGTGTCCGCAACCGGGGCATTCGCAGCAGTGGCTGAAGAGCCCGCCGCACTGCCCTGCTCCAGATGATTCAGGCTCTGTTCGGCAACATTCAGGATGGCATCGGGGTTGCCCCATTTACCCGCCAGCGATTCCAGATAATATTCGATACTGCTGATCGCATCGGCCAGGTGATCCAGACTGTCTTCGTCCGGCGCTGCACTCCCTGTCTGCAACTTGCGGATGTGATCGGTCAGCCGGTCCAGCAACCCGGCCGCCCGTTCCAGATTCAGTATCAGGATACTGCCGCGGATCTGTTCGAACGAGTGCGGCACCACATCCAGCATATCGCGGTTGCCCGGGTTTCTGCTGAAATCGCTGAGAACTTCCTTGATCCGTGCCAGCTCAATCTTGGCCTGCTCGATGACGATCTGCAGCAATTTCTGCCGCTCGACGCCCTGCAGGCGCTCGGCATTTTCACTCTTGTCGGCGCTTTCGTCATATTCCTCGTTGGCGGCACGGGCGGTGGCGATCTCACCCAGGGAGTTCTCGATCGAGAGCATGGCACCGGCCATGTCCATCAGGGTATTGTCGTCCACTACCCTTTCACCCGAGACCATCGCCTCGAGAATTTCAATCTGCTCATTGATCACATTGCGCTGCACACCGAGCCCCAGCATGCCGAGCGTATCCGCCATTTGCTTGAGTGTGGTGCATAGAGGATTGAGTTCGTCGACATGCCGCTCTTCGGCACGGACAAACAGATCCAGATTGTCTTTGACCCGGGTCAGGTCTTCCAGCAGCACAGTCGAAACTGTCTTCATCAACTGGGCATTCGGACCGCTCAAATCGGCACGTGCCCGTTCCAGCACGCCGGCGCCAGGCAGGACATCCTTCAGTTTGAATGCTTCTTTGATCTCGCGGGTCAGTTCCCCGTCCGACTGCGAGCTGGCCACGTAGTAGAGCAGGTTTTTCAGCAGTTCTGCGGGCGGCTCATGGCTGAGCGCGGTTACCCCGTTATCAATAATCTTTTTAAACTGGCGATCAAGCTGACCGAGCAACAACTTGATGGAAACATTACTGTCCAGTCCGCCCTGACGCAGGCTCTCGACCAGACCGCCGGCCACCCATAACAGGCGATTCATTTCTTCTTCGCTGGCCGATTCGCGCAAGGTGTTGATAACCCCGGCGATTCGGGCCAGCGAAGCTTCACTATCCTGATCGCGGAACCAGCCCAGCAATCCCAGATGATAGTTGTGCCGCAACTTGCGCGTCAGCTCGCTGAGATTCTCGCCGGTGATAGTCTCATTGACCGGGGCCTTGACCGCCAGATCGGGATTGAACAGGGCATTTTCGGAAAGCAGGGATTCACCGCGGGTCGCACGCATGTCATTGAGCAGCGGCAGCAGCACCATCGGCATATCCTGGTGACCGGCCAAAAGATGATCCAGATAATCGGGCAGCTGCAGAATACCCCGCATCAACACTTCATAAGCGTCGTTGCGGTTACCAATCTTACCTTCAATCAAACTGTCGATGAGGTGTTCCATCTCCTCGGCGGCCAGTGCGGCGCCATACAACTCGACCATTTGCAGTGTGCCGTACACCTGGTGCAAATAGTTTTTGACAAATTGCAGCTGGGTTTCGTCTGCCTCATCCTCGACATACACCTCCAGCGCGGAACGCGCCTGACCAAGCGTGTCATCGAGCTCCGCTTTGACCCAGCTCAGCGTATTGAGATCGAGCTTGTTATCCATGCTCATCCCCCGCACTCCGGCGCTGAGCGTCGATACACCAGCGCACCCTGGCGACTTTCGGCCTGCACCAGGGGATTCTGCCAATCGATAATTTCACCGGCGCCCAGTACCAGCAGCCCCCCCGGCTTGAGGTGTTCCGCCAGATAATCGAGGATTTCCAGGCGCCGTTCACGCGGAAAATAGATCAGGACATTCTGGCAGAAAATAATATCCATCTCGCCGATACGAGAGCGCCCCAGTTCCAGCAGGTTCTGGCGCATAAAGCAGACCCGTTGCTGTAATTCGGGAATCACCTGCACGTGCTGCCCGTCCAGTGCTTCGAAATAGTGTTTCTGGAGCGATTCAGGCAGGTTCTTGACCCGGTTGCGATGGTACACACCCTTGCGCCCGGCGGTCAGTGCCGCCGAGCTGACATCGGTGGCGGTAATGCCGAGATAGGCCCGGCTGCCGCTGCTTATGAACAGATCGTCGAGCAGGATCGCCAGGGAATAGGCTTCCTCGCCGGTCGCGCAGCCGACACTCCAGATATCAAAACGCGCATTGCCTTGCGGGTTTTGATCCAGCCACTGCCGGGCGTGACGCCGCACAACACTCAAAGCCTGTTCGTCGCGATAGAAACGGGTTTCGTGAACCGTCAGCCGGTCGACCAGAATCTCCCATTCCACAGCACCGCGGGTTCCGGTGGTGAGATACTCGAAATAGGCCTCATAACCATCGATGCCCAGTTCCTGCATGCGAATGTTAAGGCTGGAGATCAAGAAGGAGCACCGCCTCGGTGGCAAATAGATGCCGGTACGCCGCTCCAGCAGGGTTGCCCAGCGACTGAATTGCGCCTCATCCATCACCTCATCGGCTGCGGACACCGGCACGGATTTGTTTTGCACGGCCGTCAATCGACGTCCCTCCAGCACTGTGCGGTTATTGTTGCGGCAGACGGAAACCGGCAACGGAATGGCGCAGTTCATTCGCCAGTTCGGCCAGATTACCGATGGAGGCCGCAGTCTCGTTTGTCCCGGCCGACGTCTGCGTGGTGATCTCCTGAATCACGTTCATGGTGTCGGAAATATTGGTCGCGGCCGTGGCCTGCTGTTTCGCGGCATTGGAGATGTGCGCAATCAGTTCCGCCAGGTGGTTGGATACCGATTCGATCTCTTCCAGTGCGGTACCGGCGTCCTGGGCCAGCTTGGCCCCGTGAACCACCCCGGATGTACTCTGTTCCATGGAAGCCACCGCCTCGTTGGTATCCGACTGGATGGCTTTAACCAGCGCGTCGATCTGTCGGGTCGCGTCACCGGAACGTTCCGCCAGACGCTGTACCTCGTCCGCGACCACCGCGAAGCCGCGGCCCGCCTCACCGGCCATGGCCGCCTGGATGGCGGCGTTCAGGGCCAGGATGTTGGTCTGCTCGGCGATGTCGTTGATCAGCTCCACGATGTCCCCGATTTCCTGCGAGGACTCACCCAGACGTTTGATACGTTTGGAGGTTTCCTGAATCTGCTCGCGGATGGTGTCCATCCCGGTAATGGTACGTTGCACCGCATCGGAGCCCTTGCCCGCGATCTGTACCGCGCGCTGGGCTTCATCGGCCAGCTCGGCCGCGTTGTTGGATACGCCCTCGATAGAGACCGCCATTTCGTTAATCGCGGTACTGGCGCCGGTAATCTGCTGTGCCTGGTGATCGGAAGCCTCGGCCAGATGCATGGCCGTGGCCTGACTCTGCTGGGCCGCCGAGGAGACCTGCTCGGTGGTATCGTTGATCGCCGATACCAGACTGCGCAGGGCATCGATCGCGTAGTTAATGGAGTCGGCGATGGCGCCGGTGATGTCCTCGGTCACCGTCGCGGAGACTGTCAGGTCACCGTCAGCCAGGTCACCCATTTCATCCAGCAGGCGCAGGATTGCTTCCTGGTTCTGGGCATTGGTCTGGGCGATTGCCGCGCGCTGCTGCTCGATTTCCTTGAGTCGGTTGCGCGAGTCACGCCAGTAGAGCATACCCATCAACACCAGCAGTACAATGGTCAGCCCGGCAAAGGCATAAACCAGCAAGGCTTCATAACGCAGCTTGATGGCGCCGGCGTACGCCTCACTCAGACCCTGAATATTGTCCAGAACGCTATCCGACTGGGAGAGCACGGCTTCCGCCGCGTTGGAAACGTCGAACATCTCCGGCGAACGTTCCAGAATCCCGCCGACCTGGCTGCGCAGGGCGCGGAACTGCTCCTGAACCTGTTGCAGTTTTTCGCGCGAGGCCTCGTCGGTGATACGGCTGATCCCCATATTACGGTTACCGCGCAGCATGTCCTCGATAACCCGACCGAACAATGCGGCGTCACGACCGAAGCGGTCCGCGGCGGTCACCGCTTCCTCGCCACCGGCCAGTACCCGGTTAACGTTACTGTGAATACGCTGGGTCAACATCAGCTGCCGGGTGGCGATATAGACCTGGTCCGCGGGGGCTTCCTGTTCGGTCATGGTGGCGACCACCTCGTCGGAGAGCGCCAGCAGATTCGGGATCTGTTCATTGATGTTCTGGATATGCTCCCGCATGGTGGTCACCACCTCGCGGTTCTTGAGAATGATATCAACGTTATTGCGGTACTCATTCCAGGATTTGTCCAGCTTGTCCAGTTCAGCAGAAGCTTCCGGTGGGGTTCGCCCCGACTGCCAGCGAATACCCTCATCAAACTGGTCACGCACCTGCGACAGTTTCGGAAAGGCGTCCAGATCGCCGCGTGCCGCCTGGGTGGCGAACTTGGCAATCTCCTGCGACAGTACCTGCTGACTACCGGTACGATCGACGTATTCCACGTCCTGCGCTTCTTTCTGGGCGTTGAGATAGAAGCTGCCACCCATTGCCAGTACCGAGGCCAGTAACGCGAGGCCCAACAGCGCAAGCAGACGGCCTGTGGATACGCTCCCTTTGAGACTGATACCTTTGACTTTCATAGCTTTACTCCTGCCATCGCATTCATTACTGCCGGCATTGTTATAAACTGTGCTGTCCCGCCGTCCTGCCTTGTCGGTACAGACTGTGACACCACGCCTCTAACCGCGTGAGGCGACCTCCATAAACTGGGGACTCTTCGCGAGATTGCGCATGTCGAAAATGCCCCAGACATTATTCCCCTGCTTGAACGCACCGGTGAGATATACCGCCAGATTGGGGGTTACCTCCGGCAACTGGTCGCTGCGCTCTTCCTCAAAAAAATGTCGCATGCCCAGTACTTCATCCACCAGCAGACCGCTGGTAAAACCGCCCTGCTGGATCACCAGCACCCGCGTCTCGCGCTGCAGTTTGATCGGCTCCTCACCCAGAAAGGCCTTGAGGTCCATCACCGGCACCAGGCTGCCGCGAATATTGGCGATCCCCTTCACCCAGTAGAGTGCGCTGGGGACCCGGGTCAGCGAAGGGTACTTGAGAATCTCAAGCACCTCATCGGTCGGCGAGACCAGCCGCTGATCACCGAGGCGAAAACCGATACCTGACCAGGTGCGACGTACTTCCGTCTTCTGTGGCAGCCCCCGCGCTTTTTGCTGGCTGCGGATCTCGATATCCCGCAGCAGCGCAAACGGCTCCTGGTTCCGGACTGCCGACATACCCCTCAGCCGCCCAGTACCGTGTTGATTTTGTTATTGAGATCCGTCTCATCGACCGGTTTGGTAATATAATCCCTGGCGCCCTGACGCATGCCCCAGACCCGATCCGTCTCCTGGTCCTTGGTGGTGACGATAATAATTGGAATATTCTGGGTATCGGGATCCTTGGTCAGGGCCCGGGTCGCCTGAAAACCGTTCATCCCCGGCATCACCACATCCATTAACACCAGATCCGGACGGGTTTCCTTGGTCCGGGCAATACCGCCTTCGGCATTGTCCGCGGCATCAACCTGGTGGCCGTTTTTCTCCAGCATTCCCTTGAGCACATGGGTCTCGGTCGGGGAATCGTCGACAATCAATATGCGCGCCATTTAGTTAAACCTCCTCACTCTGAACTGAACAGAATCGTGCCGTCACATGACGGGTTGTTATCAGATTTATTCCAGCACCAGACTCTTGATCGCTCCGAGCAACTCTTCCTTGGTGAAAGGTTTGGTCAGATATTGCTCCGAGCCCACGATCCGTCCTCGCGCCCGATCAAACAGCCCGTCCTTGCTGGAGAGCATGACTACCGGGGTATCCCGAAAGACCTTGTTATTCTTGATCAGGGCAGTCGTCTGGTAACCATCGAGCCGTGGCATCATGATATCGACGAAAATGATGTCCGGATGGGTATCCGCAATCTTGGAGAGAGCCTCGAACCCGTCCTCGGCGGTAATTACCTCACAACCCACTTTTTTCAACAGGGTCTCCGCGGTCCGGCGGATGGTTTTACTGTCATCGATCACCAGGACCTTGAGACCTTCATAACTGTCTGTCATTGCTTGCTCTGCCAACACCCGTGTCCACCTGCGTTGAAAATCAAGACCGACTGGAAATTCTTCTCATTCTCATTAAACCCAGTATAGCCCAGTGTCGCCGATATTTAACACAGATTTGAGAAACAATCCATAAGTCCGTAGATTTTCTCGATTATTTCGTTTCTATGTGACGGCGGTCCGGGTGCCGGGTCGGGAGAATGCCGGTCTTGTCGGCATACTCCTGCTATAACGGCAGGACGTAACGATACTTTATTTTTCTCATCGAATAATCGATGGTTGATCTGGCCTGTATCTGATCTCCTGTCGCCGTCTATGGTCCATGAGACAGGCGACAGGACACTTGAGCCATCTTGGGGTAGTATTTCACTATATTTGTTACCTGAAAAGCCAGCGAGAAAATCCATGAGCGTTGAGCACCTGCACGCAGTCCCCCACCTGACCACGGCCCTGTCGGGCCCGCTGCACGATATCGAGTCCCATTTTCTGGCTCATCAGGCCCATATCGAGGCCTGGTTCCGCAGCGAATGGGTCAAGACCCCGGCACCGTTTTACGCGTCAGTCGACCTGCGCAATGCCGGTTTCAAACTGGCCCCGGTCGACACCAACCTGTTCCCGGCCGGTTTCAATAATCTCAACGACGCCTTCATGCCCCTGTGCATACAGGCCGCGCAGGCGGCCATCGAACGGGTCTGCCCCGATGCCGCCAAGGTCCTGATTATCCCCGAAAGCCACACCCGTAATCCCTATTACCTGGAGAGTGTGGCGACCCTGACCGAGATCATTCGCAAAGGCGGCTTTGAAGTGCGAATCGCCAGTCTGAACGAGGATCTGCCGCTGCCGCAGACGATCGAACTGGACTCGGGCCGCAGCGTGCTGCTGGAAAAACCCGAACGCCGGGACCAGCGCCTGACCCTCGGCGACGACTTCGACCCCTGCGTGGTTCTGCTCAACAACGACCTCTCCGGCGGCCGCCCGGAGATCCTCGAGGGGCTGGATCAAAAAGTGATCCCGCCGCTGAATCTGGGCTGGGCAGACCGCCTCAAATCGGAGCACTTTGCCCACTATCGCGCGGTGGCCCAGGAATTCGCCCGCATGGCCGAGATCGATCCGTGGTTTATCGATCCGCTGTTTCGCAATTGCGGCGAGATCAACTTCATGAAGCGCGAAGGGGAGGAATGCCTGCATAAAAATGTCACCCGCCTGCTCGGTGACATCCAGCAAAAATATGATGAATACAATATCGACAAGCCGCCCTATGTCATCATCAAGGCCGACGCCGGCACCTACGGCATGGGCATCATGGCCGTCCAGTCCGCCGAGGAGGCGCTGGAACTGAACCGCAAACAACGCACCAGGATGTCCAAAAGCAAGGGTGGCCAGGCCGTGACCCAGGTCATCATGCAGGAGGGTGTCTACACTTTTGAAACCTGGGGCGATCAGCAGGCGGTCGCCGAACCGGTGGTCTATATGCTGGATCACTTCGTGGTCGGTGGCTTTTATCGCGTCCACAAGGAACGCGGGGCCAACGAAAACCTCAACGCCCCGGGCATGCATTTCGAGCCGCTGGCCTTTGCTGAAACCTGTAACGCCCCGGATGAGAGCAAGGCGCCGGACGCCAACCCCAACCGCTTCTATGCCTATGGCGTCATCGCCCGCCTGGCCCTGCTGGCCGCGGCCCGCGAATACGCCGAGCATCCGTAACCTCCATGACGATTCAACTGGGCGTGGTGATGGATCCCATCGGATCCATCAATTACAAGAAAGACTCGACCCTGGCCATGCTGCTGGCAGCCGCCCGGCGGGGCTGGCAGCTGTATTATATGGAACAGCCCGATCTCTATCTTGACGGCAGCCGCCCCTGTGCCCGCAGCCGGGCGCTGCAGGTACACGCCGATGCGGATCACTGGTACGACCTGGGCCCCGCGCAGGACCGACCCCTGGACACCCTGGATGTGATCCTGATGCGCAAGGACCCCCCTTTTGATCTCGATTTCCTCTACAGCACCCACATTCTGGAACTGGCTGAAGCCGGCGGCGCACTGGTGGTCAACAAACCGCAAAGCCTGCGTGATGCCAACGAAAAACTGTTTACCGCCTGGTTCCCCGACTGCATGCCGCCGACCCTGGTCAGCAGCCGGCCGGCCCGGATCCGGGAGTTTCTGAACCGCCACGAGGACATCATTGTCAAACCGCTGGACAGCATGGGCGGCAGTTCGGTGTTCCGGCTGCAGCACACGGGACTCAATACCGGCGTCATCCTGGAGACCATGACCCGACACGGCGAACGGCTGATCATGGCCCAGCGCTTCGTTCCCGAGATCCGCGAGGGCGACAAGCGGATCCTGCTGATCGACGGCGAACCGGTACCCTATGCCCTGGCCCGCATCCCGGCCGCCGGCGAGACCCGTGCCAACCTTGCGGCGGGCGGCCGCGGCACCGGGGTGCCGCTAAGCGAACGGGACTATAAAATTTGCGAACAGGTGGCGCCGGTGCTGCGCGACAAGGGACTGCTGTTTGTCGGACTCGATGTCATCGGCGACTATCTGACCGAAATCAACGTCACCTCGCCGACCTGCATTCGCGAACTGGATGAACTTTATCAGCTGAATATCGCCGATCAGTTAATGCACGCAATCGAACAACATTTAGCCTCGCAGTGAGCCTCATGAACCGTTGTAAAGCCCTGTTCACCCCCTTCCTGTTCGTTTTCCTGCTGGCCGCCTGCCAGCAACAACCCGAACCCGAAGAACACAAGACCACCATGATGGTGTTCGGCACCCTGGTCACCATTACGCTGTGGGACGTGGAAGAGGAAAAGGCCAACAAGGCGATCGATGCCGTGGCCGAGGACCTGAGCTTCATGCACGAGGCCTGGCATCCCTGGCGCCCCGGCCCCATGGGCCGCACCAACCAGTTGCTGGGCATGACCGGCGAGTTTACCGGCAACATCTCGGTGATGCCGCTGATTGAAAAATCGAAGGAACTGTCCGCCCAAAGCCACGGCCTGTTTAACCCGGCCATGGGCAAGTTGATCGCCCTGTGGGGTTTCCACCAGGAGGATCTGTTCGCCAACTTCCCGCCGCGCCAGGAAGAGATCGACGAATTGCTGGCAAAGAACCCGCAGGTCAGCGACATCAAAATCGACGATGTGCGTATCCGTAATGACAATCCCGCCGTGCGGCTCGACCTGGGAGCCATCGCCAAGGGCGAGGCGGTGGAACGCAGCATCGACTATCTGCAGTCCATCGGCATCGAGCATGCCATGGTCAACGCTGGCGGCGATCTCAAGGCCATCGGCCGCCACGGCGATCGCCCCTGGCACATCGGCGTGCGCCATCCGCGCAAGTCATGCGAGGAAGAGAACCAGGCCGACTGCGTCATCGCCCGGCTCGACGTGCGACACAACGAGGCCGTGTTCACCTCGGGCGATTATGAGCGCTATTTCGAATACGGCGGCGAACGTTACCATCACATCCTCGACCCGCGCACCGGCTATCCGGCGGATCAGACCACCTCCGTGACCGTCATTCACGACGACGGCGCCACCGCCGACGCGGCCGCCACGGCGCTGTTTATCGCCGGGCCGGAAGAATGGCCGCAAATCGCCCGGGACATGGACATCAAGCATGTGATGTTGCTCGACAAACAGGACCGGATCTTTCTGACCCCGGCCATGGCCGAACGTGTCGAGCTGCAAAATGACGGCATCGAAACCGTGATTCAGGAGTTACCATGACCCTGGCCGACAAGGCGGTGATGGTCATTGCCCTGCTGGTGACCGGACTCAGTTATTACCTGGCCTGGCAACCGTCCGCGCCTGGCTCCCTGGTGGAAATCTACCAGGACAACACTCTCTACGAACGTCATGCACTGGATGAGCCGGCCACCCTGAAAGTGCCCGGCAAACTGGGCGACAGCGTGATCGAGATCGATCATGGGCGGGCCCGTTTTCAATCCTCGCCCTGCACCGGCAAGTTCTGCGTCCATGCCGGCTGGCTGCAACAGGCCGGCGACGTCATCGCCTGTTTGCCCAACGGCATCCATATCCAGATCCACGGCGGCCAGAGCCGCTTCGACGCGATTGCTTTTTAATACATAAAATCTCCAACGCAGAGAGGCGAAGACTAATTATGAATTTTAAGCTTTGAGCTTTTTTATTATGAATCGGTACACATCAGGCAGGCTAATCAAACCT
>JBKGZJ010000067.1:0-11920 GCA_046545635.1 Thiohalophilus sp.
GGGAAAGTGTAGAGACTTGACGGCTCCTGCCTAAGTTCTGGTAAGCCTGGAATAGGGTAAAGAGAAAGTCCAGACCACAAATGCGTTTTAAGTGCGCCGCAACGAAAGTTGTAGTGGTAAGAAAATCCCTCGGTCATTGCGACCGTGCCGGTTCGATTCCGGCCCCGGGCACCATTCCTTCAAGCGAGTTTCGCTGGTTTGTTAACAGTTTTGTTATTAGTGGGCGAACCGGCACGGCCATGCCGGCTTCGGTGTGCCGTCCATGGTATATCTCTTTCGGGCGCACTAACTGCAGTTAACGTAATTCGCGTTTCTCCGGCCAGCGACGGATAATTCATTTTTCCTGTCCTGTAGGTCACGTTGGCGTAGCCTACGTGACTCAAAAATGCTGCGTATTCACGTTGATCTCCGGGGATAAGCCAGAATGTCAGGTAGCGCAGCGCGCAACCTGACCTACGCCTTCTCTTGCAAGACTCTGCTGTTTCCGCCGGCGGTTAACGTAATTCACGTTTTCCCAGCCAGCCGCGGATAATCCATTTTTCCAGCTCCACGATAAAGAATACCGAGGCGGCGATGAGAATAATGCGTGGCCAGTTGCTCAAAGCCAGTGCCGTGGTGTTGAACAACAGTTGCAACGGTCCCCAGTAAGTGAAGGCCAGTTGCAGCAGAATCAGCAGGCCGATAGCGTAGAGTACATAGCGGTTGTTCATGAACACCCGCCAGGTCAGAGAGTTTTCGATCAAAAAGCGGGAATTTAACAAATAGAACATTTCAAACAGCACCAGTACATTGACCGACATGGTGCGTGCCTCGTCGATGCCGGTCCCCTGGCCGCGCTCCCAGAAGAACAGGCCGAACGTCCCGGCCGCCAGGATCAAAGACACGAACAGGACCCGCCAGATCAAAAAGGGCGTAAAGACCGGTTCCGCCGGATTGCGCGGCGGCCGGGACATGACCTGGCCTTCGGCCGGCTCAAAAGCCAGGGAGAGCGCGAGCGTGACGGCGGTGACCATATTGATCCAGAGGATCTGCACCGGCGTGATCGGCAGCATCATACCCAGCAGTATGGCGCCGACCAGGGTCAGGGCCTCGCCGCCGTTGGTGGGCAGAATGAACATAATCGACTTTTTCAGATTGTCATAAACAATCCGGCCTTCCTCGATGGCGTGACTGATAGAGGCGAAATTGTCATCGGCCAGCACCATCTCCGCGGCTTCACGGGCCACTTCGGTGCCTTTCTTGCCCATCGCCACGCCGACATCGGCACGTTTCAGTGCCGGGGCGTCGTTGACCCCATCGCCGGTCATGGCCACGACATTGTTCTGCGCCTGCAACGCTTCCACCAGTCTCAGTTTCTGTTCCGGATCGACCCGGGCAAATACATCGGTGTCCCGCACGATTTGGCGCAGCGCCGCGTCATCATGGTCATCCAGATCGGCGCCGGTCAGCGCCTGGCTGTCATCGGCGACGATCCCCATCTGACGCGCGATGGCCAGTGCCGTGGTGGCGTGATCGCCGGTGATCATCTTGATCCGGATCCCGGCCGAATGGCACTGGCGAATCGACTCGATCGCTTCATCGCGCGGCGGGTCCATGATCCCGACCATCCCCAGCAGGGTCAGCCCGGCTTCCACGTCATCGAAGTGCAACTGGCGATGAGCCGGATCGGCGGTGTTAAATGCGACGGCGAGGACGCGCTGACCGCTTTCGGCCATCTGGTGCATCTGGTTGTGCCAGTATTGCGTATCCAGCGGTGTCGTCTCGCCATCAATGCGTTGATGCGAGCTCATGGAGAGGATCTGTTCCGGCGCGCCCTTGACATAGATAAAGCCGTGTCCGGCGTGATCGTGATGCAGGGTGGCCATGAAGCGGTGTTCGGATTCAAACGGGATCGCATCGTCCCGCGGCCATTGCTCGTTCTGATACGCCGGTTCAAGTCCGGCCTTCATACCCAGTGCCATCAACGCACCTTCGGTCGGATCGCCGGTCAGTTGCCATTCCTCGCCATGCTTTTCGATACGCGCATCGTTGCACAGCAGGGCGGCGCGGCTGAGTTCCGACAACACCGGATCCGATTCCACCTCGATACTTTGTTGATCAAGACAGAAATCACCATAGGGTTCGTAACCGTCACCGCTGACCGTATACCCATGGCTGGCAGTGACGAGCGTTCGGGCGATCATGACGTTCTGGGTCAGGGTGCCGGTCTTGTCGGAACAGATCACGGTCACCTCGCCGAGGGTCTCGACCGCCGGCAGACGACGGATGATGGCATTACACCGGGCCATGCGCTGCACGCCAATGGCCAGGGTGATGGTCATGATCGCCGGCAGTCCTTCGGGGATGGCGGCTACCGCCAGACCGACCGCGGCGAGGAACATTTCACCACCGGTGTAGTCCTTGATGAACACACCAAAGGCAAAGGTGGCCGAGGCAAGAACCAGAATCCCCCCGGTCAGCCAGCGAGAGAACTCGGCAATTTTACGCAGTAACGGCGTGGTCAGAGTCACCACCGACTGCAGCATATCGCTGATCCGGCCCACTTCGGTCTCGTTGCCGATCGCCACCACTACGCCCAGGCCCTGGCCGTAGGTCACCAGCGTGCCGGAATAGGCCATGGCGGCGCGGTCGGCCAGCAAACTTTCGGGATCGTCGGCTTCGCTGCTTTTCTCCGTCGCCATCGATTCGCCGGTGAGCAGGGATTCGTCGATGCGCAGCTGGCGGGACTTGAACAGCCGCAGATCGGCCGGGACCTTGTCGCCCGACTGCAACAGCACCACATCACCGGGTACCAGTTCGGTGGCATCGATGGTTTTAATCTGCCCCTCGCGGCGGACCCGCGCCTGGCGGGTCAGCAGCTGCTGAATCGCGGCCAGCGCTTTCTGGGCCTTGCCTTCCTGGACGAAACCGATCAGGGCGTTGACGATAACCACGCCGAAGATCACGCCGCTGTCGAGCCAGTGCTCCAGTAACAGGGTAATGATCCCGGCACCGAGCAACACGTAGATCAACACATTATTGAATTGCCGCAGCAATCGCCGCCAGGCCGGTTCGTTCTGCTGAGTGCGCAGCTGATTCGACCCGTACTTTTTACGTCGCTGCCGGGCGTCGGACTCGTCCAGTCCCTGCTCGCCACTGGTGAGACGTTCAAAGACTTCCTGAGAGGTCAGGGCGTGCCAGTTCGGCGTGTCAGAGTCAGTGTTCTGATGTTGCGGGTGAGTATCGTGTGTTGTCATCGCCATTATCCTGATGCGTTACAGACAGGAGACAGGCGGTGTCACTGTCCTGCTTTGACCGGTTGCAGCCGGCTGAACCAGCGTGCCATGAGATGTTGTCGGGACAGGGCCGCATGGAGCTGTTCGCGCACCTGGCGAACATCAAGCGCCTGTCCGGCATAGCGTTTTAACAGCAACGCCTCAATCGCCTGCTCAATGCGCGGATCCGGTGCATAACGATTCTGCCAGTATTGCCCCCACTGCACCAGCGTCAGATTGGCCGGCCAGCCCTCCTTGTCGGCCAGCTCACGCAACAGTTTGACCACCGCCTCGTCCGACTCGGCGTGGGGAACGAACGCCAGAAAGCGGATGTAACCGTGCAGGCGTCGCAGATGGCGTTTTACAACGGGGAGTGATTTACGCAATCCGATCCACAGGGCGATCAGCAGCAAGCCCAGTAAAACATAGAACACGCCGCGGTTGATGGCATAGACTGCATGGGTGTCGGTTTGCAGACTGACGATGCGACCGGTATCCGGATCGAAATAATCGAGCCGAAAACCGGGCAGGGTGATGCGCCCGTTCTGTTTGATAGTGAAGGGGATTTCATATTCACCCTCGCTGATCAGGTGGTTCTGTTCGGTGTTTTCCCGCCGCGCCTGTTGTGCCGGGTACAAAGCGATATCCCCCGAACTGGCCAGTTGCCGATCCAGTTGTGGCAAATCCCGGGGGCGGATTCCCTCTCCCTGTAATTTTACCGTCACATGCCCAAGCGCGTCGGTGAACATAAATGGTGCCGGTTTGTCGATCGCATAGGACAACTTGCCGACCGGCATTTGTGGCGGCAAATAAGGAGGCAGGGGGCGCACTGCCAGATTCAGGCGGGGCGGGTAAAAGCGGTGGGTGGTCACGCCGTCGCGCACAAACTGCAAGGGCGGTAATTGCAGCGCATGTTGCCCCTCGTGCAGCGGATGGACGACCCAGCCGGTTGTGTGCCGGTAACGCGGCTGTTCGTCGTCCATCGGCTGTTGTGTAGGCGCAAGCTCGCGAATTTCCAGCGCGTCATGCACCTCCTCATCCCGGCGCAGGACAATGATCGACGCCGCCGTCTCCAGCGTCATGTTCAGCGTGACCGCCTGGCGCAACCAGACGTCGGTTTCCGGCATTTCGGTGGTGATGCGCATGGGCTCGCCGTCGCGCGGATCGATCGCCGGTGTTACCTTCAATGCGATCGGATCACTGTGCTGATCGGCGTATTCCAATGACGGTATGGTCAGCGATCCCGGGCGACGGGGATACAGTCGCCATTGCCGCGTGGCTTTGTCGGATTGACTGTCGTCGATGATCGGTTCAATGGCAAACGCCGGCTCGAGTTCGGATAATGAGAGCGCCTCAAGATCGGCATCGGTTTGCTGGCTGCGGGCGGTCAGGACGATCGATTTGCCGTATTCGACCGTATGACTGTCAACGCTGACGGTAAAGGCATCATTTGCCGTGTCACCGCTTTCGGCGACCGACACGGGTGCCGCTAACACGCAGGAGAGCATGATCCACAGCAATAACCTGCCGGCCCGTACTACCATGGCCGCACCCCGGTTTTATGTTCGGGATGATCGAGTGCGGCCGGATAGCCGGCCTCGGATTCGAACAGGCGTTGCCATAACCGCGCCGGCTCGCTCTGCCTGGCGTCGGTCCGCTGATTCAGCTGACTCATGTCACTCACCGCAAAGCTCCAGCGCGGATCCGTGAGGGTCGTCACCGACTCGTCCGACAGGCTGGCGCCGCCCGAGCCACGGTCTGCCGTCGTCTCCTCATCGTCGCTGTCATCACCCAGCGCGACGCCTTCGGTGGCGTCCTGATCGCCCAGGGTCAGGTTGCCGCGGGTGATCGGTTCCTCGTCGTCCAGCTCGCGGGTACGGGGGCCGCGCCCCTGGCGGCCGGATTCCTCGCCGGCCTGTTGCGCCTGCTCCCGCGCCTGCGCCAGCGCCAGGTTTTGTCTGGCCCGCCCATGATCCGGCTGATAACGCAGGACATCATCATAAATGGCCGCGGCCTCGGCATAGCGCTCGAGACGGGCATAGCTGTTGCCCAGGTTGTACAGCGCCGCGGCCCGTTGCGCGTCGTTATGCGCGAGGGCGACCGCGCGGGTGAATTGTTGCAGGGCGGTACGATATTCCTCGCGCCGGTAGGCGCTGCTGCCTTCGCCCAGGCGTCCGGCGTAACCGGGTACCCGGCGATAGGCTTGCTGCGCGTCGGCATAATCTTCCTGTTCATAAGCCTGCCAGGCCTGTTGGTGCGCTTCGGCTTGCGACGCATTGGCGGGTTGCGGCAAGGCCAGCAGGTTGCCCACCAGCACGGCGCCCAGCAGCAGCGGCAGCACCCCGCCACGCGCGGTTTGCCGGGACGGGCGCAGATGGGCCAGCAACAGCAGCAGCACGCCCGGCAGCAGACACCAGCCAAACAGCTCACGCCAGGTCACCCGCCCGTCGGTCTGTTCCGTCAATGACTCGGACAGGGTGGTGGCAAGTCCGTTGTCATATAACTGTTGCCAGTCGCCACTGTCATCCCGTGCCGTGACATACCGGCCGTCGCCACGGGCCGCCAGCGCCTCAAGGCGTTCACGTTGCAGGCGCGATGTCACACTCTGGCCGTCGTGCGTCAGCCAGCCGCCCGCCGGATCGGTCAGCCCGCTGCCTCCTTCAGTGCCCACTCCCAGGATGTACAGGCGGTGTCCCGCCTGGCGCAGGGTGGTGACGGTCTCCTGCAGGGCCTGTTCGCTGTCGCTGTCCGCATTGATCATTTCACCGTCGCTGATCAGTAACAGATGGCGCGGCACGTCCTGTTTCACCGCGGTGGTCGCCGCGAACTGTAATGCCGCGCGCAGATCGCTGCCTTCGACGGGCAGCCAGCCGGTGCGGGGCAGCGACAGATAATGGCGAAACAGCGCCTTGTCGTCGGTGGGTGGCAGCAGCAGATGTGGTTGCGCCGCATACACCACCATGCCGGCGCGCCAGCCTTCGAGCCGTTCGAGCAGATCCTGCAGTTCGAGGCGGGCACGTTCCAGTCGGGTCGGATAGGTATCGTCGGCGCTCATGGAGTGGGAGACATCCAGCACCACCATCAACTCCGGCAACTGTTCGGACGCTTCGCTGTGCAGGGCCTGCGGCAGACGCGGCCCGGCCATGGCGGCGGCCAGTAACAGCCAGGCCAGTACCGACAGCAGTTCGCGCCAGTGACGCCGCCAGCGTTGCAGTCCGTGTTGCTCGACCCGGGCCCAGGGCAACAGCGCCGGATCGGCGTAGGCGCGACTGTCCGTTGCCGACCACAGATAGCGGCCGATCAGGAACAGCCAGGGCACCAGCGCCAGGGCGAACCAGGCCGGTTCCCGCCAGCTCAGTTCGGCTATCATGCGCGCCTCCCGAAGCGCATTGGCAAGGAGAGCAACGCCAGCCACAACAGCGCGGCCAGCAACGGCCAGTGATACAGGGTCACCGGCACATGGCGCGGCTCGACCTCGACAGTCTGTTGTTCGGCTTCCTGGATCGCGTTGATGGCGGTTTGCAGACTGTCGGTATTTTTGGCCCAGTAAAAGCGACCCTCGCCCTGTTCGGCAATGCTCTCGAGCAGTGCAAAGTTGGATGGATGATAGATCAGCCCGCCCTGTTGTTCGTCAGCGGCGGCATAGCTGGCGCCGCCGACGCCGATTACATGCAGGCGATAACCCTGTGCGGCAATATATTCGGCCGCCACGCGCGGATCGATCTGGCGATCGGGACGATTCACATCCGACACCAGAATCAACACCGGCCGTTTGTCGAGCGCGTCATCGCGCTGCTGTTCAAGACTGTCCAGGGTATAGAGCAGCGCCCGGCCGGGATGGCTGGTGCGACCGGTCAGTGAGGCCGGTTTCAGGCGATCGATCTGGGTGCGCAATACCCGGTAATCGGCCGTCAGCGGCACCAGGGTATAGGCCTGTTCGGAAAACGCGACCACGCCGATCCGATTGCCTTCGAGACGATCGATCATATGTCGCATCACATGTTTGAGCATGGTCATGCGATCGACCCGTTGATCATCGATCACATAATCTTTCAATACCATGCTGACCGAGCTGTCGATGACAAACACGGCATCGCGGTAACTCGGCGGCTCGGGCAACTGTTCGCCGTGATAAAACGGTTTGGCCAGGGCGAGATGGACACCCAGCAGAAACACGCTGTAACCGGCCCATTGCCAGAGGCGATGACGGGGGGCGGCGCTCGCCGCAGTGGTATACAACCGGCGTAACAGGCCGATGCGCGGATGACGAAAGCGTCCGCTGGCATGGCGGCGCAGGCTGCTGCCCAGGGCATGCAGATAACCGCGCTGCAGCACCACGGCCAGCAGCACCAGGCTCACCGGCCAGAGCCATAACCAGAGCGGGGCGTCGAACTGCAGCGCGGGCCAGTCGTTCATCGGCGCAGCCACTCCCGGGCTTCGCGGAACAATTTATCCAGTTCGGTCGGCGAGGGAGGTTGTGGCCGGTACTGCGCCTGCTGCAGCCGATCGACAAACGCCTGCCAGCGCGCCGGATCGGTGCCGGGATCGATCTGATCGAGCCGGGTTGTCGCGCAGGCCCGACGCAGGCAATCGGCAATCAGAAAACTGGCGTGGCGACGCTCGCGTTCATGGTCACCCGGCGTGCGTTGCAGGCGCCGCAAGCGCCGGCGCATGGCCGGCCGGGGCCGGTGACGATAATAGAGGCCGAGCAGCACCGCTACCAGAATCGGCAGCAGCCACCACAACAACTGCGTGGCATCCGCCGGCGGGGCGTCCGGCGCGATGATCCCGGCCCACGACTTATCCATGGCCGGCTGTTTCCCGCGCGGCCTGTTGCAAACAGTCCCGCCATTCATCCGCCGCGTCACAGGCATGCGCGGCAATCCGACTGCCGGTGAAACACGCCTGCACGGCCTGCCACTGCTGTTCGACCGCCTCGCGATAACGGCCATCCCGGTTCGCCTCGCGGCCGTCCACCACCATGGGATCGGCACCCGGATTGTCGATCAGCAAGGGTTGTATCGGTGGCAGGGCGGACTCCACCGCATCCTGGATGCGGATCGCCTGGACGGTATGTTTTTCGCCCAGCCGCCGCAGGATCGGCGCGCTGCGCTCCGCATCGAGATCGGCAAAGTCACTCAACAGCAGAATAAAGCAGCCGTCGTTCAGGCGCAGCGCCAGTTGCGCCAGCACCTCGGCCAGGGATTCCTGTTCGCGATCGAACGATTGCGGCGGGCAGGGCGCGCGGATCGCCGCGAGCAGGGCATCAAAGCCGGTCGAACCCTGGGCGGGCGAAAACCAGCGCGCGCTGTCTTCCAGCACCACGCCACCGGCGGCGATCATTCGCTGGCGGGCCTGCAACAGGGTGATGACAGCCAGTTGCGCCGCCAGTGTCGCCTTGAGTCGCACCCGGGTGCCAAAACGCATGGTCGCGCGCCGATCCACCACCACCGCCACTTCCGGGCGGCGTTCTTCGACGAAGACTTTGCTGTAGAGCTCGCCGCGCCGCGCATACAGGCGCCAGTTGATCAGACGCTGTTCGTCGCCGGGCTGATAGATCCGGTTCTCCTCGAATTCAAAACCCTGGCCGCGAAAGCGGGACAGCCGATCGCCGATGCGCGGCTGGGCCACGTGATGTTCAAACCGGATCAACGCGGGCAGGGAAGCGGCCCGGGCGCGCAGTTCCTGCAACTGGTGTTCATCGATCAACGGCTGATCAACCGATGTGGACGCCACAGGCGACAGACGCGGCAATGAGCGGCGAAGTTGTGCGAGCCAGGGAAAGGTCATCGGCTTCAGGGAACCGGGATCACACCCAGTAACTGATCGATCAGCGCCTGGGCGTCGAGATCCCGCGCACGGGCGGTGTAACTGGGAATCACCCGGTGACGCAGAACATCGCCGGCCACTTCCAGCACATCGTCGGGCAGGACATATTCACGGCCCTGCAAATAGGCATGCGCGCAGGCGGCGCGCACCATCGCCAGCGTGGCGCGCGGCGAGGCACCGAACTCAATCGCATCGTTCAGATCCGCGCTCCAGCGGGCGGGGTTGCGGGTGGCCTGAACGATGTCCACCACATAGCGTTCCAGCGCCGGCTCAATGTGAATGTCCGCCACTTCCTGACGCGCCTTTAACACGGTTTGCGGATCCAGCCGGGTATCGATCGCCGGGGTCTCTTCGCTGAAGTGACGCTGGCGATCCCGTTCCAGGATCTGCAACTCTTCGTCCGCGTCGGGATAATCGACGATGACATGCAACAAAAAGCGATCCAGCTGCGCCTCGGGCAGGGGATAGGTGCCGCCCTGTTCCAGCGGGTTCTGGGTCGCCATGACGATAAACAGATCGGGCAGGGGCCAGGATTTGCCGCTGATGGTGATCTGGTGCTCCTCCATCGCCTCGAGCAGGGCCGACTGGACTTTGGGCGGGGCGCGGTTGATCTCATCGGCCAGGATAATTTCATGGAACAGCGGCCCCTGCACAAAGCGGAACTCGCTGTTGGCCGGATCGAAAATATCCCCGCCGGTGATATCCGCCGGCAACAGATCGGGCGTGAACTGCACACGTTGAAAGCTGGCATGCACCCCGGCCGCCAGCGCCTTGACCGCGGTGGTCTTGGCCAGGCCGGGGGCACTCTCCAGCAGGATGTGTCCGCCGGTGAGCATGCCGATCATCAGCCGATCGATCAGCGCCCTCTGGCCGACGATGGTCTGCTCAAGATGCCGGCGCAGGGTCAGAAATTCAGGCTGGGTTTGCATAAAGCTCCCGGTTAGCGGTTTTGCAGTTCGATGAGCATGTCGATCAGTTCCGGCGCATCCCATTCGCGTCCGCCGATGACGCGAGACACAATTCGTCCCTGTTTGTCGAGCACAAAGGTGGTGGGCAGGCCCTTGACCGGCCACTCATTGATCACCGCCGAATCCCGATCCTGCAGGATGGGGAAACTGACCGGATAATCAGCGGTGAATGTAAAGATGGTGTCCTCGTCCTCGCCCACATTGATCGCCAGCATGGCGATATCGTGTTCCTGCAGTTGTTCCCAGGCGCGTTCCATGGAGGGCATTTCCTCGCGGCAGGGCGGACACCAGGTAGCCCAGAAGTTCACGACCACGACGTGGCCGCGATAATCCTTCAGATCATGGGTTTCACCATCCATATCTTTCAGGGTAAAGGCCGGTGCGGGTTTCGGATCTTCTATCAGATGAGGTCGTTGGGCGGCCTGAACAGCGGTGGTGAACAACAGGCTCAGTGCGAACAGGGCGGTAAACGGTCGGGTTAACAACATAACTAATCAATCACTCCGGTTCAGGGTGGATGTCGGGCGCGCATTCGATCCCGTCGATGCGCCGGGTATACTCTTTATCACCACGCGACCAGCTGAATTCCAGATCGAATTCGGTCCCGGGCGACAGGCCGTAAGCAGTCATGCCCCAGTTATAATCCTCTGCCTCATAGATCTGATGGGTCGGCAACAACGCCCACTCAAAGGCAATCCGCGCGGCTTTGGGAACGTCGTACTCCTGCCAGGTCTGCTGCCAATCTTCCCGGACGATCAATCCCCGGGTTTCACCATCGACATGGATGCGCCATTCGCTCAGATCGTATTCCACCGGCGGCCGGTCGTTATCGGCGGTATTGCGAAATTCACTTTGAAACACGCAGGACAGCGCAATGCGCTCGCGGGTCTTTTTGTCAAAACCGCGCGCGGCGAAAAAGGCGCGGGTCTGATCGGGCAGGCGCTGGGTCAGTCTGAAACTGATACCGGCTTCCTGCCAGTGCCAGTGACGCAGGCCGGTGTCCGGATCCTCGCCCCGGCTCAGTTCGGCCTGCAGGGGTGCCGCAATGACCGATAACATCAAAAGGGTGGCCGCTATTCGCCATTGTGTGGCCCACATAAACCCTCCTGTCTATTTGCTCTGACTTTGTTCTTCCACCGGCAGGCCGGCGGTTTTCCATTCAGGATAACCGTCTTCCAGACGTCGCGCCTTGAGACCTTTTTCCCGCAGGCGGGCCACGGCATCAAACGCCAGTACACAATGGGGGCCGCGACAGTAGGCGACGATCTCCTGATCCTTGTCCTGCCCCAGCTCGGCCAGGTGTTGTTCCAGTTCGGCCAGCGGGATATTGACCGCGCCCGGCAGATGGCCGGCGGCATATTCCTCGCTGGGTCGCACATCGATGACCGTGACATGGCCGTCCCGGGCCCGGGCCAGCAGCTCGTCGCGGGGAATCGGCTCCAGATCGTCCTTGACGGTGAGATAGCTGTTGATCAGCCGTTCCACCTCGGCCACGTGATGCTCCGCCACCCGGCGCAGGGCGTCGATCAAATCCAGCACATCGTTGCTGCTCAGCCGATAATAGACCTTGAGGCCCTCCTTGCGGGTGGTCACCAGGCCCGCCTGGCGCAGGTGCTGCAGATGCTGGGAGGTGTTGGCCACGGTCAGCCCGGCCACGTTGGCCAGGGCCTCGACGCTGCGCTCGCCCTGGGCCAGATATTCGAGGATTTCCAGGCGGTTACCGTTGCCCAGGGCCTTGCCGACCCGGGCGAACTGGGCGAAGAGATCGTGTTTGAAATTGCCGCTTGACATGCATCACCACGCTGAATAATCTGTTATTCAAGTAATCACTTGATAAGTTGTATTTGTCAGTATAGCATGCCATTTATG
>JBKGZJ010000068.1:0-11895 GCA_046545635.1 Thiohalophilus sp.
CTCATCGACCGGCAGTCCCAGCACCTGTTCATAGAACTCGAGCGCGCGTGATGTGTCACTGACAATCAGACTGGCATGATTGATTGTCGTGATATTGCTCATACGATCAGATCCTTGTCGGGATTTTGCAGTTGCCGGCGTGCCGACAACCAGGCGGCGATGACTATCAGTGTTCCGCCGATCCACTCTTTGGGCAGAATCACCTCTTCGGTCAGCCATTGCGAGGAAACCGCCCCGGCCACCAGTTCAAACAGCAGAATTACCGCGGAACGGTGCACCGGCATATGGGTCACGCCATAGACCACGCTAAAAGTCATGATCACCATCAGCAGGGCGCCGATCAACCAGGCATAACCCGCCACCTGAAAAGAGACCGCCGGCAACCCGGCGCCGCTGAACAAAATCAACGCACCGGAAACCAGTATCGCGCCGAACCAGGCCACCGAGGTTTTGACCGGTATCGACACCCTGTCGGTAAATCGCACCAGCGAATTGAGAATCGCAAAGCTGATCCCGGCCACCAGCGCCAGCCAGTCGCCTGTATTGGCCGGCCAGGGATGGCCCATCCCCGGGTGCCATAACATGACCACGGCACCACCGATGGCCACAATCAATACCCCAATCGACAACACATGCAGTTCTTCCTTGAGAAACAGCCAGCCAATCAGGGTCGCCCATAACGGTGACAGGTAAAACAGCAGCAATACCCGCATGACCTCGCCTTCGAGCATCGCCAGAATGAAAGCGGTGTTGCACACACCGCTGGCCAGCGCCATGAATAACAGTGGCCAGGGAGCCAGCCCCAGCTCCCGGAAAAAATGCAGCCTCTGACGCCAGAGGATGATAATGATTACCCAGAAGGTGCCGGTATAGATAAAGAAAGTTTGCCACAATCCGGTCAGGCCAAACTGTTCCAGCCAGCGCAATGGAAACCAGAACACGCCCCACAATGTGGCCGCCAGTAACAGACTGAACACCGGCATGGCCGCCTGCCATTTGGCCGCCCCGGCTGAATCCCCTATACTACGCATCTTTTCCTCATTGGCCCGGGCCCGCCCCGTTTACCACAGCGTATAGTATGAATCCGGAACTCGACAAATTACACCCTTATCCTTTTGAAAAGCTGGCCCGGCTCAAAGACGGCGTCACCCCGCCCGGGGCGCTGGCGCATATCGCCCTGTCGATCGGTGAACCCAAACATGATTCCCCGGCGTTCGTCGTTGATGTGATTCGCGACAGCCTGGCGACCCTGGCCAGTTATCCGCTGACCCGCGGCAGTCCCGCCCTGCGTGAGGCGATTGTCGACTGGCTGAACCGGCGTTTTCAATTGCCCGCCGCTCTGCTCGACAGCGAACGGCATATTCTGCCGGTGAACGGCACCCGCGAGGCGCTGTTTGCCTTTGCCCAGGCCGTGGTGGATCGTCAGCGTGATCCGCTGGTATTAATGCCCAATCCCTTTTACCAGATTTACGAAGGCGCGGCCCTGCTGGCCGGTGCCGAGCCCGGCTACCTCAACTGCGAGGCGGACAACGGGTTTATTCCCGACTTCGATGCCGTCAGCGAACAAGCCTGGGCCCGTTGCCAGTTGCTCTATCTCTGTTCGCCCGGCAACCCGACCGGGGCGGTGCTGGATCAGGCCACCTTGATCAAACTGATGGAACTGGCCGAACGGCACGATTTTGTTATCGCCGCCGACGAGTGTTATTCGGAAATCTATTTCGACGAGACACAACCGCCGGTCGGCCTGCTGCAGGCTGCCGCGGCAGCCGGTAACGATCAGTTCAAACAGTGCGTGGTGTTTCACAGCCTCTCCAAACGTTCCAACCTGCCCGGCCTGCGTTCGGGTTTTGTCGCCGGTAATGCCGAAATTATCGCCGCGTTTCACCGTTATCGCACCTATCACGGCTGTGCCATGCCGCCCCATCACCAGCTCGCCAGTATGGCCGCGTGGTCCGATGAACAGCATGTCAGAGAAAATCGCGAGCGGTACCGGCGCAAGTTCGATGCAGTACTGGCGATTCTGCAACCGGTAATGGCCGTCGACCGGCCCGAAGCCGGCTTTTATCTGTGGCCCCAAACACCCATTGAGGATACCGAGTTCGCCCGCCGCCTCTACAGCGAACAGAATGTCACCGTACTGCCCGGTCAATACCTGTCACGCGACAGCCACCAGACCAACCCCGGGCGTAACCGGGTCCGCATGGCGCTGGTGGCGGACCTCGAGGAGTGCGTCGAGGCGGCCGGGCGCATAAAAAACCTTATCGAGCAGTGGTGAAAAGCTGCGAGAAGGGGCCCGGCCCGGTATAATCGCCCCCTGTTGTGGCCAGGTGGCCCGCCCAGCGAATCAAGAATGCGGAGAATTTCATGAGTGACATTATCAATATCATCGACAACGCCTTCGAAAACCGTGCCGATATTACCCCGCGCAGCGTGGACACCATCGTCAAGGAAGCGGTCACCGAAGCCATTGCCATGCTCGACAAGGGTGAAGCCCGGGTTGCCGAGAAAAAAGACGGCGAGTGGGTGGTGAATGAATGGCTGAAAAAAGCCGTTCTGCTCTCCTTCCGCATCCATGACAACGAGTTCATGAAAGGCGGCTTCACCAACTATTACGACAAGGTTCCCGCCAAATACAACGAATACAATTCACGCGACTTTCGCGCTGACGGCGTACGCGTGGTCCCGCCGGCCACTGTGCGCAAAGGGGCCTATATCGCACCGAGCGTGGTGTTGATGCCTTCCTACGTCAACATCGGCGCCTATGTCGACTCCGGCACCATGGTCGATACCTGGGCCACCGTCGGCTCCTGCGCCCAGATCGGCAAGAACGTCCATCTGTCCGGCGGCGTCGGCATCGGCGGCGTACTCGAGCCGTTGCAGGCCGCACCGACCATCATTGAGGATAACTGCTTTATCGGCGCCCGCTCCGAGGTGGTCGAAGGGGTCATCGTCGAAGAGGGCTCGGTCATCTCAATGGGGGTCTATCTCGGTCAGAGCACCCGCATCTACAACCGCGAAACCGGTGAGATCACCTTCGGCCGGATTCCCGCCGGCTCGGTGGTGGTCTCCGGCAACCTGCCGTCAAAAGACGGCAAGTACAGTCTTTACTGCGCGGTGATCGTCAAGCAGGTGGATGAGAAAACCCGCGGCAAGGTCGGCCTCAACGAACTGCTGCGCGATATTTGATCATTACCGGTGTGATGAAACTTTACGGGATCAAAAACTGCGACACGGTCAAAAAAGCCCGTAAATGGCTCGATGACCGTGACGTAAGCTATACGTTTGTCGATCTCAAGCAGACCACCCCCGGCAAAAGCCAGCTGCAGCGCTGGTGCAAGGCGGTTGGCTGGGAGACCGTGCTCAATCGTCGCGGGCTGACCTGGCGTCAACTGGATGAGACGCAAAAGCAGAACATCAATGCCAGCCGGGCCATCGAGCTGATGCACGAGCAGCCCATGCTAATCAAACGCCCGATCATCGAACAGGGCGATACTATCCTGGTCGGTTTTAAAGAAGCCGACTATCAGCCGCATTTCGGGTAAACTGACCGTATGTCCACGCCCCTCTCCGACACGCTTGAGCTCGCCAGGGCCCTGATCGAACGGCCTTCGGTCACCCCCACGGATGCCGGCTGCCAGCCCCTGCTTGGTGAACGACTCAAGGCGATCGGTTTTCAACTTGAACCAATGCGTTTCGACGAGGTGGATAACCTCTGGGCGCGGCGCGGCACAGACGGCCCGTTGTTCGTCTTCGCCGGGCATACCGATGTGGTGCCCACCGGCCCCGAAGCCCAGTGGCAGTCCCCGCCTTTCACGCCGACGATCACCGACGGCAAGCTCTACGGCCGGGGTGCCGCGGATATGAAAAGCGCCATCGCGGCGATGCTCACCGCCTGCGAGCGCTTCGTGCAGCAGCACCCCGATCACAAGGGCTCGATCGGTTTTTTGATCACCAGCGACGAGGAAGGCCCGTCCATCAACGGCACCGTCAAGGTGGTCGAGGCATTGCAGCAACGCAATGAACAAATCGACTGGTGTCTGGTGGGCGAACCTTCCAGCACCAACAGGCTCGGCGATGTGATCAAAAACGGCCGACGCGGTTCGCTGGGCGCTGTGCTGACCGTGCGTGGCAGGCAGGGCCACGTCGCCTATCCACACCTGGCCCGCAATCCGGTACATGAATTCGCCCCGGCATTACAGGAACTGGTCAGTACCGAATGGGATCAGGGCAACGCTCACTTCCCGCCTACGACATTCCAGATCAGCAATATCCACGCCGGCACCGGCGCCAACAACGTCATCCCCGGCGAGCTGGAAGTGCAATTCAACTTCCGCTTCTCCACCGAAGTAACCGACGCGCAACTGCGCCGGCAGGTCGAGGCGATCCTGGATAACCATGCACTGGATTATGAGCTCAACTGGACGCTGTCCGGCCAGCCGTTCCTCACGCCCGAAGGTGAACTGGTCGCCGCCACGCAGCAGGCGATTCAACATATCACCGGATACGCCACCACCCTGTCCACGGCGGGCGGCACCTCCGACGGCCGCTTCATCGCCCCCACCGGCGCTCAGGTGGTCGAACTCGGCCCCCTCAACGCCACCATCCACCAGATCGATGAACACGTCGACGTTGCCGACCTCGACACCCTCTCCGCCATCTACGAACAGATCCTCGTCAACCTGCTACTCGACAAATAGCCGGGGCTCTGGAAATGATCGCAGAGGACGCGGAGTCGCAGAGGCGCAGAGTAAAATCAATGTAGTCTTTTTTCGACGGAGCTCGTATCCAAGAATGATGATCCGGGATATCCTGATTCAAGTAACACCATCACTAAACAAGCCAGATCAACAAACCATCCGTCAATATCAAACCAGGCATCAATAATTTCTCCGCGTCTCCGCGCCTCTGCGTCCTCCGCGTTTATTATCCTGCCTTAATAGAAGACGATCCGTTCGATGGTGTTGATGACGTCGTTTTCGAGTTCGGTGGCGATCTTTTTGGCGGAGCTGTTGGCGGCGACATGGGAGGGGCGTACGAACAGGATGGAGGTCATCTCATCTTTATAGGTAAAGGTCAGGTGCAACGGCGAGAGGGCGAGTAATTCGGGATCGGCGTTGCTGATCTGATTGACGTACCAGGCGTTGCTGAAGACCAGGCTGCGGATCGCCTCGAGCCTGTTTCGGTTATAATCATTCCCCCACCGCTGTTCGAAGTGCTCCAGATTCTTGCCAATGTTGGGTTCAAACAGCACAAAGTAACCGCCGTTTTCCAGTGCAGTAAAGACCTTGCTGTAGACTTCCGGCAACGGCTTTTTGACGTTTTTGATATAAACACGGCTATCTTCAGTTTGCACCCTGTTACCGGTGACGGCTCTCTGGTCGGCATCCTGTGCGGGCAAGGCGGGGCTGAACAGTAACAGGCACGCGGCCGGGAGAAAGGGTAAAAGACGGGTAAAAAGTGGTATCATCACAGCGTCCCTGTTCAGGCCAATAAGGAAGACGGCAAGCCTATCAAGGGGGCCGGTTCAGCTCAAGTCAGCCGGTCACCTTGTTGCGCAAGTACACCGGTTGCACGTCCTCCACCGCAGCGGCCCGATCCGCCCGGGCGGCGGCCAGTTCGGCCACATAGTCGGCGCGGGGGTAGCGTAAACGTTCCTCGCCGATAAGCTGATGAAAGCCCGCCCGGCGCAATTCTTTGGCATAGACGGCCGCGCCGCTGCCGATCACGCTGCACCCGGCGCACGGCGGGATCGCCGCCAGCGGGGCCACGCCCTCCTCGCCCTGTAACTGCAGGTGATCATCCTGCCAGTGATAATAACCCCAGTAGAGCTCGCCCATACGGGCATCGATCAGACTCAGTACCGAACTGGCGCCATGCACCCGGTATGCCGACCGGGCCAGGGCTGCCAGGCTGGAGACCGGCAGCACCGGCCGATCGGCGGCGAAGGCCAGCCCCTGTACCACGCTCATCGTGATCCGGATGCCGGTAAAGGAACCGGGTCCGCGATCGAACGCGATGAGATCCAGATCCGTCAGTCTCAGATCGGCCTCCTGCAGCAGTTCATCGACCATGGGCAGGATCAGGCGGGTATGTTCGCGCGGCGCCACCGCATAGCGCTGTAGTGTCTTGCCGTCGATCCACAGGGCCGCCGAACAGGCTTCGGTGACCGCATCCAGGGCCAGAATTTTCATGCCGGCGCCGCCTGTTGCTGTCGCTGCCTGAAAAAGTCACGCACCTCTTTCAGGGAACGGGTCTGGGGCATGGGCGGCAGGGACTGTAAAAAGACCCGGCCATACGGTTTGTTGTGCAGGCGGGGATCGCAGATCATCAACAACCCGTAATCGTTCACATCCCGGATCAGGCGCCCCGCGCCCTGCTTGAGGGTGATCACTGCCGCAGGCAACTGGTAGGCCATGAAGGCATTGACGCCCTGCTTTTTCAGGGCATCAAGGCGGGCCTGCAATACCGGGTCGCCGGGCGAAGCAAACGGCAGCTTGTCGATGATCACGCAGGAGAGTGCCTCGCCGCGCACGTCTACCCCTTCCCAGAAGCTGCTGGTGCCAAGCAGCACCCCGTTGCCGGCGCGGCGAAACTGTTCCAGTAACATATCGCGCGGCGCCTCGCCCTGCACGAACAGGGGCCAGGGAATTTTATCGCGCAGCAGGCCGGCGGCCTCCTGCAGGGCGCGGTGGCTGGTGAACAGCAAAAAGGCGCGCCCGCCGGTCAGCTTCAACACCGACCGGGCCTGCTCCACCACGGCGGCGGTATAGTCACGCGCATTGGGCTCGGGCATGCCCTGCGGCAGATACAACAGGGTCTGGCGGGCAAAATCGAACGGGCTGTCCCAGCGCGCCGTCCCGGCTTCTTCCAGGCCGAGGCGTTGCTGATAATGATCGAAGCGTTCCGCCACCGCCAGGGTCGCGGAGGTAAAGATCCAGCTGGCCTGGGAGCTCGCCAGTTGCTCGCGGAAATTGCCGGCGATGTCCAGCGGGGTCAGGTGCAGGGTAAAACTGCGCGGGTGCACCTCGTACCAGTGGATGTCGTCGCTGTCGTGCACGGCGGTCAGCAACTGAAACCGTTCGGTCAGCTCCCGTGCCCGCTGGTAACATTTGTCCAGCGCCTTGCTGCGCTGGGCACAGGGCCTGAGCGCGGCCTGCAACTCGTCAAGACGGGTATTGATCAGCCCGGTGACCTCCTGCATGTCGGCCCGGCCGGCCAGTTCCTTCCAGTTACCGCGCTGGCCGGGCTTGCTGAACAGCAGGCGCATGTCGCGCACCGCTTTTTCCAGTTGATCGGCCAGGCGTACCAGATCCCGGTCTTCATTGATCTCGCTGATGTATTCGTCGCGGCTGTCGCGCGCCAGCTCCAGCAACTGGTTGGCGCTGAGGGCGGTACCAAAAAAACCGGACGCCACTTCGGGCAGCTGATGGGCCTCGTCGATAATAAACGCCTCGGCCGTGGGCAACAGCTCGCCAAAGCCGGTCTCGCGCAGCGCCATGTCGGCAAATAACAAATGGTGATTGATGACCACCACATCGGCGCCCTGGGCCTCGCGCCGCGCCTCGACCAGGTGACAACGATCGAAGTATTCGCACTCCTGCCCCAGGCAGTTATCGGCGGTGGAGGTGACCCTGGGCCAGATCATGTCCTGCTCGTCCACCTCGGGCAGTTCGGCGATATCGCCGCGCCGGGTGCGCCCGGCCCAGTCGCGAATGCGTTGCAGTTTTTTCAGCTCCGCCGGATTTTGAGAAGCCGTCTCTTCGGCCACTTGCAGGCGGTGAAGGCACAGATAATTACTGCGCCCTTTCAGCAGCGCCACACTGACCGGCACCTGCAAGGCCTTGCGCACCACCGGCAGATCACGGTGAAACAACTGGTCCTGCAGATTCCGGGTGCCGGTGGAAACCACCACCTTGCGGCCGGATAACAGCGCGGGCACCAGATAGGCAAAGGTCTTGCCGGTACCGGTGCCCGCCTCGACGATCAGATGTTCGCCCCGCGCCAGCGCGGCCTGCACGGCATCGGCCATCGCCTGTTGTTCGACACGCGGGGCAAAACCCGCCACCTGCCGGGCAAACGGACCATGCTGACCTAGAATCTCGTTGGGGGAATCCACTGCGCTGCGTTATACCTGTTCAGGTTGACGGATAATGGGGAAGCGCCGCTCGTCGCCGGAGACATAACGGCTCCCCCGCCTGTAAAAGATGACGCATTGTAACGCACTCTGTAGCGGCGCGGCGCCACTGATGCAGACCGTCGACAATGCGAACAACGTTAATCCGCCTTTGTCGCATGCGAGGCTTACTTTTCCTCCATCAACGCATTGGCTCGCTGCCGGGCGGTTTTCGCCCCTTCCCGATCCCCGGCGCGCTGCCGGGCGTGGGCGATAATGCGCCAGTTATCGGCCTGCAGTTGATAATTTTGCGAACGATCCAGGCTGTTGGATTTGGCGGCCAGCCCCGCGGCCTGATCCAGTCGACCCTGGTGCAGGCGCAGCTTGGCCAGGTAATACCACAACACCGCATTGCGAGGCTCGATACGCAATGCCCGCTCCAGGCGGGATTCGGCCACCGCCAGATCGCCCTGGCTTGCCGCCTCGTTGGCCTGCTCCAGCAGCGCCAGTACCGGCCGGCTGGTATCCGCCGTCGGGCGTACCTGGGCCGGCTCGTCATCCACCTGCAAACCGGGGGAGCCCGGATCCGGGGTCGCGCTGCACGCCATCAGCAGCACGCCGAGCAACAGGACGCCTCCCTGGCGGTAATACCCCCTGCGATTCATTGAAACCATCCTTTCAGCCAGTCCAGTGTACTATCCATTTTGTCACGCACTCCGCCGCCGGCACAGTCGACTTTTTCCTCGGGCGCGGTCCCTTTTATGAAAGCAAGCTGAACCGCGCCGGGACAGCCCTGCCGACTGATCAGTCCCGTCTGGGAATCGATCCAGTGGTATTCGAGCCCCGGATTGGGCTCCGCTTCCAGCGGCAACCCCGGCAGCCCGGCAAAGATGTCACCCCAGACCCGCATTGCGCCGCTCGCGCCGGTCAGGCCCGTGGCACCGTTATCATCCCGACCCAGCCAGACCACCCCCAGATGGCTGCCGGTGAACCCGGCAAACCAGCTGTCGTGCAGCTCATTGGTGGTGCCCGTCTTGCCGGCCACGGTTTGTCCGCCCGGCAACATCGCCGGCAGGGCCCGCGCCGTGCCGCTGCGCGGGACTTCCTGCAGGGCGCTGAGCAGCACTTGCACGCTGTCGACATTCAGGGTCTGTTCCACATTCAACGGATAACGGCGCAACGGTTCGCCGTCGGCGGAAAGCACTTCGCGAATGACGCGCAAGGGGCTGCGAAAGCCTCCGGCGGCCAGGGTCTGATACATGCCCGCCACCTCATAGGGTGTAAAGTTGACCGCCCCCAGCAGCATCGACGGATAGCCGGGGACAGCACGCGGCGCGCCCAGACGCTGCAGGGTGTCGGCGATGGGTTCAAAACCGAGCTGCATACCCAGTCGCACCGTGGCCTGGTTATAGGAGTTGACCAGTGCGCGGAACAACGGAACCCGCCCATGCGATTCACCGCTGTAATTGCGCGGCGTCCACCGGGTTCCGTTGTCCGCCTCCAGGGTGACAGGTGTATCCTCGATACGGGTCGCCAGCGTGTACTGTTGCGGCCGATCCAGGGCGGTCAGATAGACCGCCGGTTTGATCAACGAACCGATGGGACGCGATGCATCCAGCGCCCGGTTGAAGCCGGCGTAACGAACCCGGCGATCCCCGACCAGGGCCAGCACCTCGCCGCCGCTGGTGCCGGTGATCACGGCGGCGCCCTGCAAGCCGCCGCCCAGCCCCTGCTGGCGATCCAGGGCGGCGATGCGGCGACTCAGGCTCTGTTCAGCCTGGCGCTGAATGGCGGGATCCAGGGTGGTGAAAATCTGCAAACCCTCGGAGGTGAGATCGACCTGCCGGTACTGCTCGCGTAATTGTCGACGCACCAGATCCATAAAAGCGGGATACTCGGAGATGGCACCCGGTTTACCGGCCACGATCCCCAGGGGTTGACTTCGGGCCTGTTGCGCCCGGCCCGGATCGAGTCCGTGATCCTGTTCCAGAATGTCGATCACCAGATTACGCCGCTGGCGCAAGCGTTGGGGATGGCGCCCGGGATGGTAATACGCCGGTCCCCGGGCCAGTGCCACCAGCGTGGCAATCTCGTCGGCATCCAGCGCCGCCAGCGGCTTGTCAAAGTAATAGTGGGCCGCCATGCCAAAACCGTGTATGGCACGCTGTTTGTCCTGGCCCAGGTAAATCTCGTTAATATAGGCTTCGAGGATTTCGGTTTTGGCGTAATGCCATTCCAGCAGCAGTGCCATCACCGCCTCGTTGGCCTTGCGCCACAGACTGCGCTCGTTGGTCAAAAAGAAGTTTTTCACCAGTTGCTGGGTCAGTGTGCTGCCGCCCTGCACCGTGCGTCCGGCACGCAGGTTGGCCAACAGCGCGCGGGCAATTGCCCTGGGATTGATACCGGGATGCTCGTAAAAAGCCCGGTCCTCGACGGCGACCAGGGCCTGCTGCAACAGCGGCGGCACCTCGAGCAGCCGGACCAGAACCCGCTCTTCACGATAGCCGGGATAAATTCCGCCGATGGCCGGGGGCTCAAGCCGCAACAGATTCAGTTCGCCCCCGTGATGATCCTGCAGGCGTACCAGCGCATTGTCGTTGAACACCGCTTCCACTTCGCGGGAACGTTCCGGTCCGTCCCAGAACTGAAAGGCCCGGGTCGTAAACCGCAAGCGATTGCCCTGGCGGCGATAACTGCCCGCTGTCAATTGCCCCGGGGTTTCGCGATAGCCGAGTAACTGCAGCTCCTGGATCAGTTCCCTCGCCTGCAGTCGCTGGCCGGGATAAATTTCCAGCGCGCGGGCATACACCTTGGCCGGCAGCGCCCAGCGCTTGCCTTCGAACTGATCCCGAATGGTGTAATCCAGATAAACGACATAGCCCACAAGCGCGAGCGCCAGCACAACAAACAGATAACGCCAGCGAAAACCGCCCGTTTTTTTTCGGGACGCGGATTTACGCGAGGCACGCCGCGATCGGGTACCGCGTTTACGGCGTGGGGCAACGGATTTACGGCCTGGCATAGTCGATCAACATCCCGTCAAAACAGTCGACCGGGGCAGGTCATACCGCGGTCATCATAAAGCGCCCAGTATAAAGGATCGGCGGCAAACCGGTCGAAACGGCACTGACGAGTGGATCACAGGATAACCGCTGGCCCGCTGATACACTCAGACCGCCGGACAGGATCAGAGTCATGCCCGTCTCCTGACCTCCAAATCGCATCAACAAAAGCATTGAAATACTTGATATTTATTGAATTATTGACCTGATGAATTAAATGGACTAGAAATACCCCATGGGTGGGACAATGCGGCGAAATCATCAAACCGATTCACGGCTCAACAGCAAAATGCGCGGACTCTGGCCGGCAGGGCTGGCCTTGCTGCTGCTTTACGGTTGTGGTGCCCCGCTGCACCGCTCGGCCGGGACCGGGATCGATCGGGACAAGCTGGTGGAAGTCGCCCGCAGCATACTCGGCACGCCTTATCGCTACGGTGGCCAGTCGCCCGAACACGGTTTTGATTGCAGCGGCCTCGTGCAGTACACCTATCAGCAGGCCGGTCTCGACATCCCCCGTACCACCGGCCAGCAATACCGCAGTGTCCAGCACATCCCCAGCCGATCCCTGCGCCCCGGCGATCTGATCTTTTTCAGCACCAAATATAATCGTTTCGTCTCCCACGTCGGCATCTATCTGGGCGACAATCGCTTCATCCACGCACCCTCCAGCGGCAAGGAGGTCAGCGTCGCCAGCCTCAAGGATCCCTACTGGCGCCGCCA
>JBKGZJ010000069.1:0-11642 GCA_046545635.1 Thiohalophilus sp.
ATGCCAAAACGTACCGACATTAAAAGCATCCTCATCGTCGGCGCCGGACCGATTGTTATCGGTCAGGCCTGCGAGTTTGATTATTCCGGCGCGCAGGCGTGCAAGGCACTGAAGGAAGAGGGTTACCGGGTTATTCTGGTCAACTCCAATCCGGCCACCATCATGACCGATCCGGAGATGGCCGATCGCATCTACATCGAACCGGTGGAATGGACCACCGTGCGCAACATCATTGCCAGCGAACGCCCCGATGCCCTGTTGCCGACCATGGGCGGCCAGACCGCGCTGAATTGCGCCCTGGATCTGGATCGTGAAGGGGTGCTGGAGGAGTACGGCGTGGAACTGATCGGGGCCTCCATGGATGCCATCGACAAGGCCGAGGACCGGGATCGTTTTCGCAAGGCGATGCGCAAGATCGGGCTCGAGCTGCCCCATTCGGAAGTGGCCTACAGCATGGAAGAGGCCAACGAGGTGCAGAAGAAAATCGGTTTTCCGGCCATCATCCGTCCCTCGTTTACCATGGGCGGCAGTGGCGGCGGCATCGCCTACAACAAGGAAGAGTTCGTGGAGATCTGCGAGCGGGGTCTGGAGCTGTCGCCGACCAACGAACTGTTGATCGAGGAATCGGCACTGGGCTGGAAGGAATACGAAATGGAGGTGGTGCGGGACCACAAGGACAACTGCATCATCATTTGCTCCATCGAGAACCTCGATCCCATGGGCGTGCATACCGGTGACTCGATTACCGTGGCCCCCGCCCAGACCCTGACCGACAAGGAATACCAGATCATGCGCGACGCCTCGCTGGCGGTGCTGCGCGAGATCGGGGTGGATACCGGCGGCTCCAATGTGCAGTTTGCCATCAACCCCGACGACGGGCGTATGATCATCATCGAGATGAATCCCCGGGTCTCCCGCTCCTCGGCACTGGCCTCCAAGGCCACCGGTTTCCCGATCGCCAAGGTCGCGGCCAAACTGGCGGTGGGCTATACCCTGGACGAGCTGCAGAACGAGATCACCGGCGGTGCCACGCCGGCCTCCTTCGAGCCGAGCATCGACTATGTGGTCACCAAGATCCCGCGTTTTACCTTCGAGAAATTCCCCCAGGCCGAGGCCCGGCTTACCACCCAGATGAAATCGGTGGGCGAGGTGATGGCTATCGGCCGTACCCAGCAGGAGTCGTTGCAAAAAGCCCTGCGCGGTCTGGAGACCGGCGCGGACGGCTTCAATGAAATGGTGGATCTCAACGACGCCGACGCGCTGGAGAAAATCCGTGCGCAGTTAAAGAATACCGGACCCGAGCGTATCTGGTATGTGGGCGACGCTTTCCGGGCCGGTTTCAGCGTGGAAGACGTGCACGAGATGACGGCGATCGATCCGTGGTTTCTGGTCCAGATCGAAGAACTCATTCGGCTCGAAGCGCAGGTTCGCGACGAGGGCATGAAGGGGCTGAGTGCCGGGCGCATGCGCGAGCTCAAACGCAAGGGCTTTGCCGATACCCGGCTGGCCAAACTGGTCGGCGTCAGCGAAAAGGTCCTGCGCCAGCATCGCCATGAGCTGGATGTGCGCCCGGTCTACAAGCGGGTCGATACCTGTGCCGCGGAATTTGCGACCAACACCGCCTACATGTACTCCACCTATGAGGAAGAGTGCGAGGCCGATGTCTCCGACCGTAAAAAGATCATGGTGCTCGGCGGCGGACCCAACCGCATCGGCCAGGGGATCGAGTTCGACTATTGCTGCGTGCATGCCGCGCTGGCGATGCGCGAGGACGGTTACGAGACCATCATGGTCAACTGCAATCCCGAGACGGTCTCCACCGATTACGACACCTCGGATCGTCTCTATTTCGAGCCGCTGACACTCGAAGATGTGCTGGGGCTGATCGAGATCGAAAAGCCCACCGGGATCATCGTGCAATACGGCGGCCAGACACCGCTCAAGCTGGCCCGGGAACTGGAGGAGGCCGGCGCGCCGATCATCGGCACCTCGCCCGACTCCATCGATCTGGCCGAGGACCGCGAACGCTTCCAGGCGATGATCGACAAGCTCAATCTGCAACAACCGCCCAATCGCACCGCGCGCAGCGAGGCCGAGGCCATGAAACTGGCCGAGGAGATCGGTTACCCGCTGGTGGTCCGGCCCTCCTATGTGCTCGGGGGGCGGGCCATGGAGATCGTCTACAAGCCCGAGGATCTGGATCGCTATATGCGCACGGCGGTCGAGGTCTATCCCGATGCGCCGGTACTGCTGGACCGCTTCCTCGACGATGCCATCGAAGTGGATGTGGATGCGGTGTGCGACGGCGAGAGTGTGGTGATTGGCGGCATCATGCAGCATATCGAGCAGGCCGGCGTGCATTCCGGCGATTCGGCCTGTTCCCTGCCGCCGTACAGTCTGAGCGCGGAAATTCAGGACCGGATTCGCGAACAGGTCAGGGCCATGGCCATCGAGCTGAAGGTCATCGGTCTGATGAACGCCCAGCTCGCCGTGCAGGGCGACAAGATCTTCGTCATCGAGGTCAACCCGCGCGCCTCGCGTACGGTGCCGTTTGTCTCCAAGACAGTGGGGCTGCCGCTGGCCAAGATCGCCGCGCGCTGCATGGCCGGCAAGACCCTGGCGGAGCAGGGGATGACGAGCGAGCGGATTCCGCCCTATTATTCGGTCAAGGAGGCGGTGTTCCCGTTTATCAAATTCCCGGGCGTGGATCCCCTGCTGGGGCCCGAGATGAAGTCCACCGGCGAGGTGATGGGTGTGGGGCGCAGTTTTGGTGAAGCCTTCGGCCGCGCCCAGCTGGGCGCCGGCGTGGCCCTGCCGGCCGCCGGCACCGCCTTTGTCAGCGTCCGTGATGTCGACAAGAAAGCGGCGGTCGAAGTGGCCCGCGAGCTGGTCGAGCTCGGCTTCAACCTGGTGGCCACCAGCGGCACGTCGGACGTATTGAGCGAAGCCGGCGTACCGAATCAGCGGGTTAACAAGGTCAATGAGGGCCGCCCGGATATCGTCGATATGATCAAGAACGACGAAATCAACTTCATTGTGAATACCACCGAAGGCCAGCAGGCGATCGCCGATTCCTACGAAATCCGCCGCCAGGCGCTGAACCACAAGGTCGGTTACACCACCACCGTGGCCGGCGCGCGCGCGACCTGCGAGGCGTTGCGTAATCTGGACAACATCAAGGTACATTGTTTGCAGGATCTGCATCAGGAGATGAATGCATGAGTCGTCAACCGATGACTGCCGCCGGCGCCGACAAACTGCGCGCCGAGCTGAAAGATCTCAAAAGCGTGCAGCGGCCGCGGGTGATCGAGGCGATCGCCACGGCCCGCGAACACGGCGATCTGAAAGAGAACGCCGAGTACCATGCCGCGCGCGAGCAACAGAGTTTCATCGAAGGGCGGATCAAGGAGATCGAGGCGGCCCTGTCCAACTCGGAAATCATCGACGTGCAGGCGGTGGGCAAAAACGCCGGCGGCAAGGTCGTGTTCGGCGCCACCGTGGAACTCTACGACATCGAAAACGACAAGGACGTGACCTACCAGATCGTCGGCGAACAGGAAGCGGACATCAAACAGAACCTGATCTCCATCACCTCCCCCATCGCCCGCGCCCTGATCGGCAAACAGGAAGGCGACGAAGTCACCGTCCAGGCCCCGGGCGGCAACCGCGACTACGAAATCGTGTCGGTCAAGTACATTTAGGCAGGATACTGGGAATCAACGCAGAGGACGCGGAGGCGCGGAGAGATAATTTTTAATGTTGAATTTTAAATTTGCAGTTTTGTACTGAATTCAGCACGTAACATTAAAAATTCAAAATTACTTTTTTTCTCTGCGGCTCTGCGCCTCCGCGAACTCCGCGTTTTATATTACGAACTTACTATTAGACTGAATTCCATGAATTACACGATTCCTGAACGCATTGCCCTGACCCTGTGGGTCGGGGGGATGTGGATTACGGGGTATCTGGTGGCGCCGATGTTGTTCTCGGTGCTGGAAGATCGGGCGCTGGCCGGAATGCTGGCGGGGAGGATGTTCAGCGCCATGAGTTATGTGGGGCTGGTTTGCGCCGGTCTGTTGTTACTGATCCATTTTCAAAAAACCACGCTCAACGATTGGCGTCAGTGGCGTCGCTGGGTCCTGCTGGCGATGCTGCTGGTGATCGTGATGGGTGAGTTTGTGTTGCAACCGATGATGGCCGAGCTCAAGGCCCAGGGGCTGGATGAGGGCAGCGTGGCGCAGCAGCGCTTTGGCATGTTGCACGGCCTCTCTTCGAGCCTGTTTCTGTTCAACAGCCTGGCGGGACTGGCGCTGGTGATTTTCGGGCTGGAGGCGGATGCTCAGCGCGGCAGCTGAATTTTGGGCTCTTCGGCCGGGCGGTAGAAGACGGCGACATGGCCGATCAGCTGCACCTGTTCGGCCTGGCTGTGTTCGCTGATCTGTTCGATCAACTGCTGGCGCTCTTCGCGATCCGCCGCGTTGACCCGCACCTTGATCAGTTCATGATGGGCCAGGGCGTTGTCGACCTCGGCGAGGATGTTCTCGCCCAGCCCGTGCTGGCCGACGATGACCACCGGCTTGAGATGATGGGCGCGCTGGCGCAGGAATTTTTTTTGACTGCTGGTCAGGGACATGCAAGTGGAATCCGGATGGTGAAGGCTGTAAATTGTACCAATTCATACCCCCACTGACGACTGCCAACTGCTGACTGACGACCGGAATTCCCATGGCCCGATCCAAAACCAGTAAAAAATGGCTCAATGAGCACTTTGACGACCCGTATGTCAAAAAGGCGCAGCAGGCGGGCTGGCGCAGTCGGGCGATCTACAAGCTTATCGAGATCGATGAGCGGGACAAACTGCTCAGGCCGGGCATGACGGTGATCGATCTGGGCGCGGCACCCGGGGGCTGGTCGGAATATGCCGCACGACAAGTCGGCGACAAGGGGCGGGTGATCGCGCTGGATCTGCTGCCCATGGACGCGATTGCCGGGGTCGAATTCATCGAGGGGGATTTTCACGAAGAGCCGGTCTACGAGCGCTTGCTGGCGGTGATCGACGGGCGGCCGGTCGACCTTGTAATGTCCGACATGGCCCCCAATATGAGTGGTATGAAGGCGGTGGATCAGCCGCGCGCCATGTATCTGGCCGAGCTGAGTCTGGAGCTGGCGCAGAAAGTCCTCAAGCCGGGCGGGGATATGCTGATCAAGGCGTTTACCGGCGAAGGCCTGGATGAATTTAAACGCGAAATCCGGCAACATTTCGCGAAACTGGTTGTCCGAAAACCGAAGGCTTCACGGCCCCGCTCTCCCGAGATTTATCTGCTGGCGAGGGGCTATAATGTGTAGTAGTGTATTTTACACAACAGCAAATGCCTGTGATGGCAGGCCATGAGGTAGACCATTGAACGACTTGACCAAGAATATTCTGTTGTGGGTGATCGTGGCGATCATCCTCATGTCGGTGTTTCAGAACCTGAGCACGACAACCCCCGCGACTGAAAAGTCCTATTCGCAATTCATGCAGGATGTGAAAAGCGGGCAGGTGATGGAAGTCACTATCCAGGGACGCGACATTACCGGCCGCACGCAAGGTGGTGAAAATTTCAAGACCTTCAGTCCTGAAACCGACAACACCGCCATGATCGGGGACCTGATGAAGCATGATGTGACCATCAAGGCCAAGCCGCCCGAGCAGTCCATCTGGACCCAGATCTTTATCTCCTGGTTCCCGTTCCTGCTGATCATCGGTCTGTGGATTTTCTTCATGCGCCAGATGCAGGGCGGCGGCGGTGGCCGGGGCGCGCTTTCCTTCGGCAAGAGCAAGGCCCGCATGCTGGGTGAGGATCAGGTCAATATCCGTTTCAACGACGTGGCCGGGTGTGACGAAGCCAAGGACGAGGTGCAGGAGCTGGTTGAATTTTTGCGCGATCCGGGCAAGTTCCAGAAGCTGGGCGGGATGATCCCGCGCGGCGTGCTGATGGTCGGTCCGCCCGGTACCGGTAAAACGCTGCTGGCCAAGGCCATCGCCGGCGAGGCCAAGGTGCCGTTCTTTACCATCTCCGGTTCCGACTTCGTGGAAATGTTCGTCGGCGTCGGTGCCTCGCGCGTGCGCGACATGTTCGAACAGGCCAAGAAGCAGGCGCCCTGCATTATCTTCATCGACGAGATCGACGCGGTCGGTCGGCATCGCGGCGCCGGTCTGGGCGGTGGTCATGATGAGCGCGAGCAGACCCTCAACCAGTTGCTGGTGGAGATGGACGGTTTTGAAGGCAACGAGGGCGTCATCGTCATCGCCGCCACCAACCGTCCCGACGTGCTGGATCCGGCGTTGCTGCGTCCCGGCCGTTTCGATCGCCAGGTGGTCGTGCCGCTGCCCGACATGCGCGGTCGCGAGCAGATCCTCAAGGTGCACATGCGCAAGGTGCCGGTGGGCGATGACGTCGAGCCCATGGTGATTGCCCGCGGCACTCCCGGTTTCTCGGGGGCCGATCTGGCCAACCTGGTCAACGAGGCGGCCCTGTTTGCCGCGCGCGGCAACAAGCGCCTGGTCAGTATGGAAGAGTTCGAGAAGGCCAAGGACAAGATCATGATGGGCGCCGAGCGCAAATCCATGGTGATGAACGAGGAAGAGAAAAAGCTCACCGCCTATCACGAGGCCGGTCACGCCATCGTCGGCCTGAGTGTGCCGTCGCACGATCCGGTCTACAAGGTCAGTATCATTCCGCGTGGCCGGGCGCTGGGTGTGACCATGTTCCTGCCCGAAGAGGATCGCTACAGCTATACCAAGGAGCGGCTGGAGAGCCAGATCGCCTCCCTGTTCGGCGGGCGCCTGGCCGAGGAGCTGATCTTCGGCAACGAACACGTTACCACCGGGGCCTCCAACGATATTCAGCGCACCACCGAGATCGCCCGCAACATGGTGACCAAGTGGGGGCTGTCCGAACGCCTCGGTCCGATGACCTATGGCGAGGACGAGGGCGAGGTCTTCCTCGGTCACTCGGTGACCCAGCACAAGAACCTCTCTGATGAGACCGCGCATATTATCGATGAAGAGATTCGCTCCATCATCGATCGTAATTACCAGCGGGCCAAGACGGTGCTGACCGATCATATGGAAAAGCTGCACCTTATGGCACAGGCGCTGATCAAATATGAAACCATCGACAAGCGACAGATCGATGCCATCATGAGCGGTAACGAGCCACCGCCGCCCGCCGACTGGGATGATAGCGAGCCGCCGCACAGCCCTTCCGGTGACGAGGAGAAGAAACCCTCCCGCAGCGACAAGGGTGAAGGCAAGATCGGCGGCCCGGCCGGCGAACACTGAGCCATCCCGCCAGCAGGTGAAATCAACGCCCCGTTTGACGGGGCGTTTTTCGTCTTGTCCGGCAACGATTGCCGGTCGGGGCATGTCACGCCCGCCTGAAGCCGATTCCGACAGGCCGCGGATCCGCGGCGCATAATCCGATCCGGTTTCGCTGCCGGTCTGCGGCGTCGAATGTTGTTAAACTACCGCAGCAGATACCCGGAATGAATCAAGCATGGTGATCGATCTCAGTCCCGAACAAAGGCCCCTGATCATGGGGATACTCAATGTGACCCCGGACTCCTTCTCCGATGGCGGGCACTTTAATCAACCGCAGGCGGCAATCGACCGCGTGCGGCAAATGATCGCAGAGGGCGCCGATATCATCGATGTCGGTGGCGAGTCGACCCGCCCGGGCGCGCCGGCCGTTTCGCAAGAGGACGAGCTGGCCCGGGTGATTCCGGTCATCGAGGCGATCCGTCGCGACAGTGCCGTTCCGATCTCGGTGGATACCAGCAAGCCGGCGGTGATGCGCGCGGCGGTGGCGGCCGGCGCCAGCCTGATTAACGATGTGCGGGCACTGCAGGAACCCGGGGCGCTGGAGGCCGCGGCCGAGCTGGGGGTGCCGATCTGTCTGATGCACATGCAGGGCCAGCCGCGGACCATGCAGGCCAGCCCGCACTATGACGATGTGGTGGAAGAGGTGCTGGCGTTTTTGCTGCAGCGCATCGAGGCCTGCCAGGCGGCCGGGATTGCGCCGCAGCGGCTGATCATCGATCCCGGCTTCGGGTTTGGCAAAACCGTGCAGCACAATCTGAGCCTGTTCCGCCATCTGCCGCGGTTTGTCGACAGCGGCTATCCGGTGCTGGTGGGGGTGTCGCGCAAATCGCTGATCGGCAAACTGCTCGATGAGCGGCCGGTGGACGGGCGGCTGGCGGGAAGCCTCGCCCTGGCGACGCTGGCCGGCTGGCTGGGCGCGGCCATCGTGCGGGTGCATGACGTGCGCGAGACCGCCGATGCCCTGGCGATGTGTCGGGCTGTGCAACAGGCCTGAGTATCGGCGGGGTAATTACTTTATACTTGCGAAACTTCAATCTGGCCACCCGGGGTGGCGGCAACAGGACGCGGAATATATGTCACGTAACTATTTTGGCACCGACGGGATACGGGGGCGGGTCGGGGAGTTTCCGATCACGCCGGAGTTTATCCTCAAGCTGGGCTGGGCGGCCGGACGGGTGCTGGGCAATGGCGGCGGCAAGGTGCTGATCGGCAAGGATACCCGGATCTCCGGCTATCTGTTCGAATCGGCCCTGGAGGCGGGGCTGTCCGCCGCCGGCATGAATGTCTGTCTGCTGGGGCCGATGCCGACGCCCGGCATCGCCCATCTGACCCGCACCCTGCACGCCCGCGCCGGCATTGTCATCAGCGCCTCGCATAATGCCTATCCGGATAACGGCATCAAGTTTTTCTCCGCCGAGGGCACCAAACTGCCCGACGAGGTGGAGCTGGCTATCGAGGCGATGATCGACCAGGCGCTGGTCACCAGCGCCCCGGACCAACTCGGTCGCGCGACCCGGGTGGACGATGCCGCCGGGCGCTATATCGAGTTTTGTAAAAGCACGTTTCCCGAGCAGCTTGATCTCAACGGCCTGCATATCGTGCTCGATTGCGCCAACGGCGCCACTTACCAGATTGCGCCCAAGGTGTTCACCGAACTGGGGGCCAGGCTGACGGTGATCGGCAACAATCCGGATGGCCTCAATATCAACGACGGCTGCGGTTCCACCCACCTGGAATGGCTGCAGAAAAATGTCCGGCTCCAGGATGCCGATCTGGGCATCGCCTTCGACGGCGACGGGGATCGGGTACTGATGATCGACAGTCAGGGCGCGGTCATCGACGGTGATGAACTGCTGTACGTGATCACCGCCCACCGTCAGCGCACGCGGCGCCTGGAAGGCGGGGTGGTGGGTACCCTGATGACCAACCTGGGCATGGAACATGCTCTGCAGGCGGCCGGCATTCCGTTCTCGCGGGCCCGGGTCGGGGATCGCTATGTGATGGAGCAATTGCAGGCACAGGGCTGGCAACTGGGCGGAGAGGGCTCCGGTCACCTGATTTGCCTGGACAAGACCACCACCGGCGATGGCATTGTGGCCGCCCTGCAGGTGCTGGCGGCGGTGGTGGAGTCCGGGCGAAGCCTGACCGATCTGGTGGCCGGCATGCACAAGTACCCCCAACAACTGATCAACGTCCGCCTGGCCCGCAAGGTCGACGTCCTGGGCACGCCCGAGGTGCAGGCGGCGGTGGCCGCCGCCGAGTCGGAACTGGCCAGCCGCGGCCGGGTCCTGTTACGGGCCTCCGGCACCGAACCTCTGCTGCGGGTGATGGTCGAAGGCCAGGATGCCGACCAGGTAACGCGGCTGGCGCGGGAGCTGGCCGGCGTCGTGGAGCAGGCCCTCGGTCCCACCTGAGTGCGTCCCGACATGATTCGCCCCGAGCGGTCTGGAACGGGGCTATATCCCCGTTTCAGCGAGCAAATAGCCCGGTTTTTCATTGATTTATTGCGGCCTGAACGGTAAGCTTTCGCGCTCTTTTATAAGGTCAACCGAACGAGAAGAAGGAGAGGGCATGCGTCAGCCACTGATCGCCGGCAACTGGAAAATGAACGGTTCGCGCACTGATAACCGGGTCCTGCTGGACGGGATCAAGGCGGGAATCGGCGACATCAGGGTAGCGGAAGTGGCCGTCTGTGTCCCCTATGTCTATCTGGCGGATGTCCAGCTGCAGCTGGAGGGAACCCCCATCGCCTGGGGTGCCCAGAACCTGAGCAGGGAAGAGAAAGGCGCCTTTACCGGCGAAATCTCCGCCGCCATGTTGCTCGATTTCGGCTGCAAATACGTTATCGTCGGTCACTCGGAGCGCCGCAGCCTCTATGGCGAGGATGACCAGCTGGTGGCCGAGAAATTCGAGGTGGCCCGGGGGGCCGGCCTCAAACCGATTCTGTGTGTCGGTGAATCTCTCGAGGAGCGGGAGCAGGGGATCACCGAACAGGTGGTGGCCCGCCAGATCGACGCAGTGATTCAGCATGCCGGGGTGGCGGCGCTGGCCGACGGTGTGATCGCCTATGAGCCGGTCTGGGCCATCGGCACCGGCAAGACCGCAACCCCGGAACAGGCCCAGGAAGTCCATGCCTTCATTCGCGGCCAGATTGCCGGACAGGATGCGGCAGTCGCCGAAGGGTTGCGGATTCAATACGGCGGCAGCATGAACGCGGCCAACGCGGCGGAGCTGCTCGCCAAACCCGATATCGACGGCGGCCTGATCGGCGGCGCCTCACTCAAAGCGGAGGATTTTCTGACCATCTGCCGGGCGGCGGGTTAGAATAATCCGGGAGACTCTGAAAGTATGTTGTATAACATTATTCTGGTACTGCACGTCATCGTTGCCGTGGCACTGGTTGTACTGGTGCTGCTGCAACAGGGCAAGGGTGCCGATGCCGGCGCCGCGTTTGGTGGCGGCGGTGGCGGCGCCTCGGGCACGATGTTCGGCTCGCGTGGCGCGGCCAACTTTCTGACCCGTACCACAGCGGTGCTGGCGTTTCTGTTTTTCGGCCTGTCCCTGGCGCTGTTTACCCTGGCCGGGGATATCTCCAAGTCTGAAAGCATTGTGGATGAGGCCGAGCAGCGGTCGCAGGAAAGCACCGTGCCGGCTGCTCCGGAAGATGCGGAAGACGGAGCCCCGGAAGATGATGCGCCGGTGGACGTGCCGAAATCGGAGTAGCTCCGCAAATCCTTGCCGAAGTGGTGGAATTGGTAGACACGCTATCTTGAGGGGGTAGTGGCGCAAGCCGTGCCGGTTCGAGTCCGGCCTTCGGCACCATCTCATGAATCAGGGCCATACAGTGATAACTGTATGGCCTTTTTTCTGGTCGAACCGGCACTCCCCCCGTGCCGGCTGACTCGGCTAGCTCATAGAAGCCCTTCGGGCTTCATCATGAGTACCCTACCTATCTCCGATAGGTCAGGGCACCCTGTCGCTCGCCCTGCGGGCGCACTGAAGTGCGTCCAAATCCGAGTCGCTCCCGACATCCCTGTCTCCCGCGACATTAGTGCATCCCTGCACGTCATCCCGGCGGATTTGTCGAGTCCGGCCTTCGGCACCAACACAAATAAAAAGGCCTCCAGAGCATCGCTCTGGAGGCCTTTTTATTTGTGAGGTTCCAGGGGCTAGTTGCCAGGTCCTGGGAAAAGCATATGAACTTTTAAACATGCTTGTGCCGCGAGAAAGAGTTTACGGCTCTTTTCTAGGACCTAGCCCCTAGCCCCTAGCCCCT
>JBKGZJ010000070.1:0-11598 GCA_046545635.1 Thiohalophilus sp.
CACCAACTATTGCTGTGCTTGGTTCAGTGATTGCTCTGCAACAATGGAAAACTAATCGTGCTCGTCTAAAACATGAGCTATTCGATAGGCGCTATCAGCAGTATACGGTGGTGCGAGACTTTCTCGGTTCAATCATGACTTCCGGTAAATCCAAGCCGGATGAGCAGCAAAAGTTTCTGGCTGGCACAAGAGGCATGGGATTCATTTTTGATAAAGATATAGCTTCTTATATTGACGATACTATATGGAAATTAGCAATTGATCTTGAGTGCTTAGAGTCAGAGCTTCAGGGGGTTCCTGTTGGTGAAGAAAGATCAAAGAATGTTAAAAAACAATCTGACATTAAGAAGCAACTCTTGAATGAGCTGAATAATTTAGATGATAAGTTTTCAATTTATCTACAGCTACGGCATTAAAACAGCTTCTAACAAGGCGCTCGTTCGGATGCAAACTACGCTGCGCTTCGTTTGCGCCGCACATCTTAGACGTTACACGTCATAGTTCAGCGAGTAGCCTTTGATGCACGATTTGAGGAAACTGGTAGGAAGCGCTATTAGTGCACTGCTCCGAGAAGATGGAGGGTTGCTGCGAAACAATGTAGGTGAGCAAGCAATCACGCACAGATTGGCAGTTCACCTATCGCTGGCTTTGCCTGACTGGCATGTGGATTGTGAGTACAATCGAGATATGGAGACCGTTAAGAGATTGAAGTTTGCCTTATCCGACGACGGAGATGTTTCCGAACGGGCCGTTGTCCCGGATATTATTGTTCATCATAGAGAGACCACTGATAATCTTTTAGTGATCGAGGTTAAGAAAAGCACTAACCCGGAACCGGACGAGGTCGATCTGCAGAAACTGAAAGCGTTTCGTGAGCAATTAGGTTACGAACACGCCGTGTTTTTCCGTTTCGCGGCGGGAGATCAAGATCCCAGGGTTGTGATGGAGAAGTGGGTGAATGACGCATAACCAGGCCTTCCAGCCGACGCTCGTACCTCGCGCGGCTGATGGCTGTCATTATATGACTCAATATGTTTAACCATATAAAAAGAAAAGGCGGCTGTTAGGCCGCCTTTTCAATCAGCCCTTGCGCCGCAGTACCCAGATCTCCAGCAGCGCCCACTCTTCACCCGGATAGTTTTCCTGCTCCAGCGGCGACAGGCGGCGGTGGCGGGAGGCCATGCTGCCGACGAACTCGAGGTGGCCGAGCAGCATACGCTTGGTCGCGTCGGCTTTTTCCAGGGCAAAGGGGTTGAGGAAATTGACCAGCATATAGCCTTCGCCTTTACCGCTGGCGAACGCGTTAAGCAGCTTGTCGATGGCCTCGGGTTCCAGGTAAACCAGTGACGCGGTGGAGATCACAATGTCGGCTTTTTCCATCGCCGCCATGACCTGCTGCCCGACGTCGGGCGACATGGCGTTGAGATCGGCCTCGATGGTGGTGTCATACAGGCCGGCCGAATGGCCGTAGGCCAGGGCATTGGCGGAAATATCGATACCGGTGGTCGCGGCAGGGAACCGGCGCTGACCGTCGATCTGTTTGCAGGCCTCACTATCGCGCCAGTTGTTGCGAATGTCCTCGTAATCCATGCCGTACAGGGTCGCCATGGTCGTGTTGCCGAAACAGCCCGCCAGGTCCACGAAGTTCAGCGGCTTGTCACTGGCCGCCTTCTGCGCCCAGGGCAGAATCAGCCGATCGAAAGTCTGGCGATTGAAATTATCGGAAACATATTCCAGCTCATCCAGGATCCGCTCCTTGAACGGCACCGGGTTCTCGGCAATGTAAATATCGTCGAAATGTTGCTTTTTCTCGTCCGTGCGAACGTCCGGTTTGGCCATTGAGGGATCTCCTTGTTGCTTTAATTCATTAAAAAACCATAATACCCCGATTATACCGGTTTGATTATGCTTTCTACAGGGCTCATGCGTAATAGCCTAAACCCACAGAATAAAACGCGGGATCAACTTCTCAGGCGGCAGGCCGCTGCAGGGCGGCCTCAACCTCATCGCGTTTGGCCTTGCCCTGCAGGTGCTCAATCAGCGTCAGGGCAAAATCCATGGCGGTACCGGGACCGCGCGAGGTGATTACCTTGCCGTCGACGACAACCGGTATCTGTTCGTACTGCAGATTGTCGGTCCGGATATTATCCAGCGCCCCGGGGAAACTGGTGGCCCGCTTGCCATTTAACAGGCCGGCACTGGCCAGTACCTTGGGGGCGGCGCAGATGGCCGCAGTATATTTGCCGGCATCGGTCATCTGTAATAACAGGGTGTGAATGCGAGGGTCGTTATTGAGGTGATCGGCGCCGGGCAAGCCGCCGGGCAACACGATCATATCGAATTCCCTGTCCAGCACCGCCTCCAGGGTGGTATCCGGTATCAACACGGTGCCGCGACTGGCCCTGACCGGCTGGTCGTCGAGGCCCACGGTGGTCACCTCCACCCCGGCACGACGCAACAGATCGATGACGGTTACGGCTTCGAGTTCTTCACAGCCCTGGGCGAGCGGGATGAGTACATTGGCCATGCTGACTCCCTCCGTTGTTGACGTATTGCAATCAATCTGGACACCGGCACCAGGCGTACGCCCTGCCGGGCCAGCTCGGGCAACCATTGCTCCAGCACGCTTAACGTGGCGGGATAGGGGTGGCCGATGGCCAGGGCCGTGCCATTACGCCGGGCCTGTTCTATCAGTTTAGTCAACTGCTCCGCCACCACCTGCTCATCGTCCCGATAATCGAGAAAAATATCCCGCGAGGTACTGCGGATTTTACGTTGATCGGCCTGCTCCAGCGCCACGCTGTGGGGGGTAGTGCGACTGTCGATAAAATAGAGATCATCGCGAAACATGGCGGCCTGCATCAACCAGCGCATGCGACTGGTACTGGCGGTGAGACGACTGCCCATGTGATTGTTGAAGCCGATGGCATGCGGAACCGCATCAAAATTATACCGCACTGCGGTCTTGAAGTGCCGCTCCTTCATATCGTACAACAGTGCGCCCGGGCCGAGCGCCTTGCCGTTCTCGGCCTCCATGGGTATGTGGACCATGATTTCCTTGTTCTGGCGATGCGCCCGGTTGGCCAACAGGCGGGTAAAGGGACTGTGGGGAAGAATCGCGTAGGTCAGCTGGCCTGGCAGGCTGACAGCCCGCAGACCCTGGCGCCGCTGGTTGCCCAGATCATCGATGATAATGCTGATGACCGGCTGCGGTTTGTCGGCCGTTTGTGCCACACGCTCGTTCCCCGCAAAAGCCGTGCCTGCCGCAACCAGTAACAGCGGCAGCAGCAGCACGCTTTTGGGCGAAGACATGGCCCGCCTTACTTCCTGTTACCCAGCAGATCCATACCCTTGAGCAGGTTGAGCGCCTCGAAGACCGGATAATCGTCACTCACCAGAGTGTCGTCTTTATCCTCCTTGTCGGCGTCAGCCCCGTCACCGTTGTCGGTAGTCCCGTCACCGTTGTCGGTTTGGGTATCTTCTTTGCTACCGTTCATCAAATGGCCACCAAGATCCGCCTCACGCAGCGGTTTGAGGCCCTCATCGGTCCTGGCCGCCACGGTCACATCACTCAACCTGATGTCCGGGTGGATACCATCGGCCTGAATCGAGCGCATATCCGGTGTGTAATACAACGCCGTGGTTAACTTGATGGCCGTCTTGTTCTGCAGGTCAATTACCGACTGCACCGAACCCTTGCCGAAACTTTCGCTGCCCATGATAATCGCGCGGCGATGATCCTGCAGAGCGCCGGCGACGATCTCCGACGCCGAGGCGGAACCGCCATTGATCAGCACCACAATCGGCGCGCCATCGAGAATGTCCCCGGGCGTGGCGCGGGCGGTTTGCTTGTTGTCCTCCGTACGCCCCTTGATGGAGACGATATCCCCTTCGGTAATAAAGGCATCAGAAACGGAGACGGCGGCATCCAGCAGCCCACCGGGGTTGTTACGCATATCCAGCACCAGCCCGCTGAGCTTGCCGTCATTGTCTTTTTTCAGCTGTGAAATCTCCTCGCGCAAATCCGAGCCGGTGCGCTTCTGGAAATTGGAGATCCGCACATAGCCATAACCATCCTCCAGGGTACGGGCCTTGACGCTTTCCACGCGGATCTTGTCTCGCTCCAATTCAAAGGTCAGCGGCTTGTCCTCCCCCTCGCGAACCACGGTCAGTACGATCTTGGTCCCGGGCTTGCCACGCATGAGTTTGACGGCATCGTCCAGGCTCATGCCCTTGACCGACTTGTCGTCGATCCGAATGATCAGATCGCCGCTGCGAATACCCGCCTTGGCAGCGGGTGTATCGTCAATCGGCGAGACCACCTTCACGAAACCGTCTTCCATGCCCACCACGATACCGAGGCCGCCGAACTCGCCGGAGGTGCCGATACGCAATTCCGTGGTGGCTTTTTCGTCCAGGTAACTGGAGTGGGGATCCAGCCCGGTCAACATGCCGCGAATGGCATTCTCCAGCAGGGTTTTGTCATCCACTTCCTCGACGTAATTATCCTTGACGCGCTGGAACACCTCGCTCAGCGCCTGCACGGTCTCCAGAGGCAACTGTTCGGAATCCGATTGACGCTCGGCAACCACGCCGCCGGCCATGGTCAGGGTCACACCCAGAGTGAGACCGATTAACAGGATAATGGTATTTCGGGTAAAGGAATTCATCGCTTAACTCCTGGCGCCAAGTGCAACCCCGGCATGAACTTGTGTCGCTACATCACTGATAACTTTGCGACATTAACTTTAACACATTTGGCCGGCATGTCGGCCACTTCTTCAGCCGCGCCGGGTACGGCCGCACCAGGCGGCCGGATTGGTCGGCGTGCCGTTGTGACGGATTTCAAAATAGAGCCCTGCTTCATCCCGACCGCCGCTGCTGCCGACCTCGGCGATCGCCTCATCAGCCTGCACCCAGTCACCCACTTCTTTCAAGAGCCCCTGATTATGCCCGTACAGGGTCATATAACCGTCGCCGTGATCGATAATGATCAGCAACCCGTAGCCCCGCAACCAGTCGGCATAGGCGACCCGACCGGGAGCAACGGCGTAGACGGTGTTGCCTTCACTGTTGCCGATAAGCACGCCGTTCCAGCGCAGCTTGCCGGCGTTGCGCGACTGACCAAAGCGTTTTTGCACCTCGCCGCGTGCCGGCCAGGCCAGTTTGCCGCGCCGCTCGGCAAAACTCCGGGGAGAATCCTTTCCCGTCAGCAGATCGCCCAGTTCCCGGTTCAGTCCCTGCAACAGCTCCTGCAACTGCTTTTCGTCTTCCTCCAGCTGGCTCAGCTGTTCATCCCTGGAGCCGATCTCACGCTTCAGTTTCGCCAGCGCCCTGGAGCGTTCACGAAAGTGTTGCTCCAGTTGCTGTTTTTGCTTCATTTCACGATCGTGCAATGACTCTAACTCGCTCTTGCGCCGGGCAATTTGCTCCTCGATGCTGTCCAGCCTGGTGATGGTTTTGAGAGCCGCCTTGATCTGCTCGCTGCGGGCGCGATTGAAATAATCGTAATAGGTGGAAACCCGCCCGACCGCGGCGGGATCCTCCTGATTGAGCAACAGTTTAAGAAATTCCTGACGGCCAATGACATACGCGGCCTTGATCTGCTGGCCAAGCAGTTCACGCTGACTGTCCAGCTCGTTCTGCAGCCGGTGCTGCTCGTCATGCAGTTCGTCCAGTTTGCGGCTTTCTGTCCGCAGCTGATCCTTGATCTCGCGCAGCGTTTTGACGCGCCTGCTGATCCGGGTTTCGACCGTTTGCAGCTGCTGAGTTTCCTCACTATACCGGTCGCGTTGCGCGCTCAGATCCTGCTTGAGGCGGTCAATTCGCTCGCGCAGGTTTTCGAGCTGACGGGATTTTTCCTGCTGCTGGGCCGCGGTCAAGCCGGCGTAAACCGCGCCGGCCGGCAGGGCGGCCAGCACCAGTATCACTATCCAGCGTGGAAAGACTATGAACATAGTCGAAATACTAACCCTGTGGTCCCCAGGGGGCTATCCCGATCTGCTCGACGAATATTGTCCTCCGACTCGTTGACGGCTCGATCCGGGCCGTTTACACCGCATCCTGCTGAACGGTCTCGTCCGCGCTGGTGATAAGCGACCGGCCGTTCATCTCGGCGGGCCTGGGGAGTCCCATCAGCTCCAGCATGGTCGGCGCAATGTCGGATAGCGCCCCGTTGGCTTCCAGTTTAAACCCGCCGCGACCGACGTAAACCAGCGGTACCAGATTGGTGGTGTGGGCGGTGTGGGCCTGATTGGTCTCGGGATTTTGCATCATCTCGGCGTTACCGTGATCGGCGGTGATCAGCAGCTCGCCGCCCGCCCTGCGGATCGAGTCGACAACCCGGCCGAGGCATTGATCGATGGCCTCGATGGCCTTGACCGTGGCATCGAAGTTGCCACTGTGACCGACCATATCGGGGTTGGCGTAGTTGCAGATGATCACGTCATATTCCTGACCTTCGATCGCCTCCACCAGCTTGTCGGTCAGCTCGGGCGCACTCATCTCCGGCTGCAGATCGTAAGTCGCCACGTTGGGGGAATTGATCAGCACCCGATCCTCGAATTCGAACGGCTCTTCGCGTCCACCATTAAAAAAGAAGGTCACGTGGGCATATTTTTCGGTCTCGGCAATCCGCAGCTGATGCATCCCCAGACCGGAGATGTACTCGCCGAACACGTTCTTCAGCCGTTCCGGCGGATAGGCCACGGGAATGTCGTATTCCGAGTTGTACTCGGTCAGGCTCACAAAGCGGCCCAGCTTCGGGGTCGCCTCGCGTTCGAAGGCGTCGAAATCGGGCTCGATAAAGGGCCGGGTAATCTGACGGGCGCGATCGGAGCGGTAGTTCATAAACACCACCACATCGCCGTCTTCCACCTTTACCGGCTCGGTGCCGGGCGGCACGATGGCAGTGGCTTTGACAAACTCGTCGCTCTCGTCCCGCGCGTAGGCCATTTCCAGCCCCTGCATGGCCGTCTCGGCGGTGAAGTCACCCTTGCCCAGGGTGATCAGATCATAGGCGCTCTGGATTCGCGGCCAGCGGTGATCCCGATCCATGGCGAAATAGCGGCCGATGATCGAGGCGAAGCGCCCCCCGCCGATCTCGGCGAATTTGGCCTCCATTTTTTCGATCGAGGCGACGGCGCTTTTGGGGGCGGTGTCGCGGCCGTCCAGAAAAGCGTGCACATAGACCCGTTTGGCACCCTGCCTGACCGCCAGCTCGGCCATGGCATGGATATGCTCTTCGTGGCTGTGCACCCCGCCGGGGGAGAGCAGACCGAGAATGTGCACGGCCCTGTCGGTGTCCACCGCCAGCTGGGCGGCATCCACCAGGGTCTGGTTGCTGAAAAACGAACCGGTTTTAATCGAGCGGCTGACCCGGGTGTATTCCTGGTAGACCACCCGCCCGGCGCCCAGATTGAGGTGCCCGACCTCGGAGTTGCCCATCTGATCGGCCGGCAGGCCCACCTCGGCGCCGGAGCCGCGGATCAGGGTATGCGGGCACTCACTCCACAGCCGGTCCCAGACCGGCTTGTCGGCATGGGCGATGGCATTGCCCTCGGTGATTTCGGAGTAGCCCCAGCCATCCAGGATGACCAGCAGCATCGGTTTCGGATTCTGTGACATAAAGTAGAGGTAAGCGCTCGATTTGTAACAAGTTTTACATTTAGACGGAGTCTAACGGATTACCCTGTGGGGCGCCAGCATTCTACCGGAAACGGTCTGCCGGGTGCCCAAAATCCGCACTGCGTCTGCGAAATGCCTTCTCAAACGGTAGATTATTGTATAATGTTTTATTAATAAAAGGCACCATAGTGTCATACGGCAATTTAAGACCTGGCATCACACAGGTATAGCATTGGGAAGGTCACATGAATACGAACACGATGGAACTGCCCGGGCTCATGACCCGCGATGAGGATATCGACCGCGCCTCCCGCTCACTGAAGGCGATGTCGCATCCGCTACGGCTCAAAATCCTGTGCACCCTGGGCGACCAGGAAACCAGTGTCCAGGATATCGTCGAACAGGTCGGCACCTCGCAAAGCAACATCTCGCAGCATCTGGCGATCCTGCGCGACAAGGGCATTCTCGACTCCCGCAAGGACGCCAATCGCGTCTATTACCGGGTGGGGGATGCGCGGACCCTGCGCCTGATCGAAATGATGCGCGAAGTGTTCTGCAGCGCCAGCTAATCCGGCTGTGCAACGGGCCTGGCAGCGGCTGACATGCCGGGGCGGCGGCTTGCTTGAAATCCGCTGCCCCGCCCCTATCTGAAACAACATTCTGACTCACACGCGAGGCACCACCGACAATGACGAGCGAAAGAATCATCCGTTCCCTGGCCGGCTTTTTACTGCTGCTGTCCCTGGCACTGGGTGTCGAGGCCAGCCCGATCTATCACAGCGTGCACTGGTTGTGGCTCGCACTGTTTGTCAGCCTGAATCTGCTGCAAAGCGGCTTTACCAATTTCTGCCCGCCGGAAAAACTGTTAAAACGCTTCGGCATCAAAAGCTGCAGTAACTGACGCACTCACCAGGAGACCTCGTGGATCAACTCGCTACTTTCATCAGCAATAACTGGATTCTGGTCGGCGCCCTGGTCGTCGTTCTGGCGCTGCTGGGACACAGCTATTTTGGCAGCCTGCTGCGAAACTATACCAACACCTCGCCGACCGAAGCGGTCAAGATGATCAACCGGGACGATGCCGTCGTGCTGGATGTTCGCGAGGAGTCGGAATACCAGGAAGGCCACATCATCAACGCCGTGCATGTGCCCCTCAGCCAGCTCAACGACAAGCTATCGACACTGGAAAAATACAAAAACCAGCCGATCATCGCCGCCTGCCGCTCCGGCCACCGTTCGGGGCAGGCCTGTTCCACACTGAAAAAGGCCGGCTTTGACAACGTCTACAACCTCAGCGGCGGCATTCTGGCCTGGAAGAGCGCCAACCTGCCGCTGGTGAACAAAAAACAAACCAAATAAAGGGAGACACGGCATGGCCGAGGTGACCATCTACACCACCCGATTCTGCCCCTACTGCGTGCGCGCCAAACGGCTGCTGGACAGCAAACAGGTCAGCTACCACGAAATTCCGGTGGATACGGACAACGAACAGCGTCAGATCATGATGGAGCGCAGCCAGGGCCACACGGTTCCCCAGATCTTCATCGACGATCAGCATGTGGGCGGCTGCGACGAGCTTTACGCGCTGGAAGCCGCCGGTCAACTGGACAGCCGCCTGGGACTGAACAACGCCTGAGGCCCTCATGAGCGACGCGCTGCATATCGTCTGCCCCCATTGCGACAGCATCAACCGGCTGCCGGCCGATAAACTGAGCGCGGGCGGCAAGTGCGGCAAATGCCGCAAGCCGCTGTTCGACGGCCGACCGGTGGAGTTGACCGCCGCCAATTTTGACCGGCACATCGGTAAAAACGACATTCCGGTACTGGTCGACTTCTGGGCGCCCTGGTGCGGCCCCTGCAAGATGATGGCGCCGGTATTCGAACAGGCCGCCGCACAATTACAGCCGCAGATGCGCCTGGCCAGGGTCAACACCGAGACCCAGCAGCAACTGGCCGCCCGGTACCAGATCCGCAGTATTCCCACCCTGGCGGTGTTCAGGCACGGCCGCGAGCTGGATCGTCAGGCGGGCGCGCTGGATCAGGGCCGCCTGCTGCAGTGGGCGCGGCAGTTTACCTGATTCCCCGCCCTGCCCAGCCCGGCGCCAATCTGCTAACATCGGGTTCTATTGCCCGTCCTTTTCAACGATAACAAGACAACTTCATGGCCGATAACGACACCCAGCAAACCGGCGGCGAGACACAGCAGCAGTTCGCCGTTCAGAAGATCTACACCAGGGATATCTCGTTTGAATCGCCCAACTCGCCGGCGATCTTCAGTGAGCAGCTTCAGCCCCAGATCAATCTGGAACTGAACACCAACGGCAAAGCCATCGCCGACGAGGTCTATGAGGTGGTGCTCTCCCTGACTGTCACCGTCAAGCACGAGGAGAAGACCGCCTGTCTCATCGAAGTCCAGCAAAGCGGCATTTTCACCATCAAGGGATTCAACCGCGACGATCTGGGCCACATGCTGGGCAGCTTCTGTCCCGAGATGCTGTTCCCCTATGCCCGTGAGGTGGTCTCGGATCTGGCCACCCGCGGCGGTTTTCCGCAGCTGTTACTGGCCCCGGTCAACTTCGAGGCGCTGTACGCCAAACACCTGGCCGATCAGCAGCAGGCCGCCACCGACAGCGCCGAACAATAAGCCCGGACCATGTCCCGATCCGCGCAACGCTTTGCGGTTCTCGGCGCCGGCTCCTGGGGCACGGCGCTGGCCATGCTGCTGGCCGACAACGGCCACCGCGTCACGCTCTGGACCCACCGTCCCGAGCAGGCCGACCTCCTCAATCGTGATCGCGCCAACCAGCGTTACCTGCACGGCCTGGGCTTTCCCGACGACCTGAAGGCCAGCGGCGATCTCGACGCCACCCTGGCCGAGGCCGAGGTGATTTTGCTGGTGGTCCCGAGCCACGCCTTTCGCCAGACCCTGACTCGCATCAAACCCCTGCTGCGCGAGGACCATAAACTCTGCTGGGCCACCAAGGGGCTGGAGCCGGGCAGCCAGAAACTGCTGCACCAGCAAGCCGAGGAAGAGCTGGGCACCGCCATCCCCATGGCCGTCATCTCCGGGCCGACCTTCGCCCGCGAAGTGGCCCAGCGACTGCCCGGTGCGGTCACCGTCGCCTCGCGCAACAGCGAGTACGCCCTGGAACTGGCCCGCGCCCTGCACAACGATCACTTCCGCGCCTATACCGGCGAGGACATCATCGGCGTGGAACTCGGCGGCGCCTGCAAAAATGTCATGGCCATCGCCGCCGGCACCGCCGACGGCCTGGGCTTCGGCGCCAACGCCCGTGCCGCCCTCATCGCCCGCGGCGTGGCCGAAATCATGCGCCTGGGCGTCGCCCTCGGCGCCCGGCACGACACCTTCATGGGCCTCACCGGCCTCGGCGATCTGGTGCTCACCTGCACCGACAACCAGTCCCGCAACCGCCGCCTCGGCATGGCGTTAGGGAAGGGCCGCAGCAAGGACGAGGTGGTCGAGGAGATCGGCCAGGTGGTGGAGGGGATCAACACCAGCAAGGAAGTCTTCGCCCTCGCGCAACGCCACCACGTCGACATGCCCATCACCGAACAGGTCTACCGCGTCATCCACGAAGGCCACACCCCCACCGAAGCCCTCCACGCCCTGATGGAACGGGCCATCCGGCCGGAATTGGATTAAAAAGATCTCAACGCAGAGACGCAAAGGCGCAGAGGAACGCGGAGAAACAATTTATTGTGTATTGTTGCGGAATGGGTTTTGGGCTGTGCCTAAAATATTTTAGCTAATTGCTAATGAGAATCGTTTGTCACCGACCCCATTTACCGTGTATTTTGTCCATGTTGATTTTATTGTTAGGCATTAAACTTCAAACCTAATTTATTTTATAGTTAACAACAGCTTCACCAAGAAGTTTGCTATTTATTTTGTTTAGCTCCTTAGTTAAGTCAGTAAACAATGAAATTAATGATGGATCTATAGATAACTCC
>JBKGZJ010000071.1:0-11477 GCA_046545635.1 Thiohalophilus sp.
GGGGTTCATCCTGCCCTCCTGAACTGAATCATGTAGTGCATGACGCTTTCTTGCCGAGCAATCGTCGTACCAGATCGAACAACAGCCGTTTTATGCCGGATAACGCCCTGATCGGATAATCCCGTGCGACAGTTTTCACCGCATTAATTTCGGGGTTGGTGCAATCTGTCTCACCCGGGGTTAGTGACGGTTATTATTTGGCCGGCGACGCGCGCGGTTTTGCCTGCCGGATGTGAAGGTATGCTTTTTGCAAAACATGATAACCATCATTTTTAGCGACAAGGCCCAGTCCCTTATGACCGAGACCGATACTTCACTGCGACCCGCGCTGTTCGATAACTTCGGACGACAGATTAACTATGTCCGTATTTCAATCACCGATCGCTGTGATTTTCGTTGTGTTTATTGCATGGCCGAGGACATGACCTTCCTTCCGCGAAGCGAGATTCTCAGCCTGGAAGAGATCACCCAACTGGCCCGCGCCTTCACCGGGCTGGGGGTCGGGAAAATCCGCATCACCGGCGGCGAACCGCTGGTGCGACGCAATGCGCTGTGGTTGTTCGAACAACTGGGCCGACTGCCGGGCCTGCACGAACTGGTGTTGTCCACCAACGGCTCACAGCTTGCCCGCTACGCACAGTCACTGCACGATGCCGGCGTGCGACGCATCAACATCAGCCTCGACAGCCTGCAACCGGAACGCTTTGCGCGCCTCACCCGGGTCGGCGATCTGAACAAAGTCCTGCAGGGTATCGATGCCGCGCGCCGGGCGGGCTTCGAACGGATCAAGCTCAACAGCGTGATACTGAAAAACCGCAATCACGACGAAGTCACCGATCTGGTCCGTTTTGCCATCGATAATGAGATGGACATCAGCTTTATCGAGGAAATGCCGCTGGGGGTGATCGGCGATCATGATCGGGCCGAGGCCTATTATTCGAGTGATGAGCTGCTCCGCGACCTGCAGCAGTCATTCGATCTGTTCCCGACCACCGAGACCACCGGCGGACCGTCACGTTATTACCGGATCCCCGGCCGCGATTCGCGGATTGGCCTGATCTCGCCGCACAGTCATAACTTCTGTGGCAGTTGCAACCGTGTCCGGGTCACCGCCCAGGGCCGGCTGTTGCTGTGCCTGGGACAGGAACATTCCATGGATTTACGCCAGATCCTGCGTGACCATCCCGATGATATGCCGCGTCTCAAAGATGCCATTGTGCAGTCCATGAACCTCAAACCGCGCGGACATGATTTCAACCTGCAGGAACAGCCCGTGATCCTGCGCCACATGAGTGTCACCGGAGGCTGACCATGACCGACAAACCGATTCTCTCCGATGCCCGGCTGTCGCCGACCTACGCCATCGAGGCCATGGACGAATACGGCCAGTCACGCGAAGTCCACGTCGCCGGCGAACGGCCCCTGACTCTGAAGGTCGACGGCCAGGAGATTGTCACCCTGATGACCCTGGGGAACTATCCTGAAGCATTGACTCTGGGCTATCTTCGCAATCAGCGTTTGATCGACGATATCGCAGAGATCACCCGCGTTTGGGTCGACTGGGAACGGGAACGGGTCGATGTCACCACCCGACGCGGCGAGGGCATCCAGCATGAACGCATGCAGGGTCGCACCGTGACCACCGGTTGCGGGCAGGGCACCGTGTTCAGTTGCACGCTGGACAGAATTTACGGCAAACAACTCGCCGCACTGCAGGTCAAACAATCCCGGCTTTACGAGTTGCTCCAGGCGGTCAATGACTATAACGCCGTGTATCGCCAGGCGGGTGCGGTCCACGGCTGTGCCCTGTGCCGGGATACCGAGATTCTGATGTTCGTCGAGGACGTGGGCCGGCATAACGCCGCCGACGCCATCGCCGGCATGATGTGGCTGGAAGCCATGCCGGGCGAGGACAAGATCTTCTACACCACCGGTCGCCTGACCTCGGAAATCGTGATGAAAGCGGCGCAGATGAACATTTCCCTGCTGCTGTCCCGTTCGGGGGTGTCGCACATGGGACTCGAACTGGCCCGGGACCTGGGCATTACCCTGATCGCCCGCGCCAAGGGCCAGCATTTTCTGATCTACAACGGTGCGGAGCACATCAGCTTTGATGCGGTGCCGACGGCAAAACCACAACCTCGCCCCCGGACCCGCGCCGCCTCGGCGTGACCCGATGCCGCCCGGTGTGACATGGCCAGTAATCTGAATTTGCAGAATGCCAGCTGGTCGCCCGCCGCCACCCGGGAGGGCGAGCGGCCCGATCCCGTTTTTCTCAACGCCCGGCAACTGGCCGAGTACCTGCAAATCAATGAGAAAAAAATTTACGCCCTGGCCAACGAGGGGCACTTGCCCGGCACCAAGATCACGGGCAAGTGGCTGTTTCCCAAATCACTGATCGACAACTGGCTGTTCGAATCCAGCCACGGCGGCGTACTGACCGATCGGCTGCTGATTGCCGGCAGTGAAGATCCGTTACTCAACCGGCTGGTCGGTTACCTGATCGGCCAGTTCCAGGCCGACGCCCTGATCAGCTATACCCCGACGGGGACCACCCTGGGGCTGTCATTACTGGCCCACCGTCGGACCGATCTGTGTGCCATTCACTGGGGGACCTTGCAGGAAAGTCATCTGCGCCACGCCGCGCTGATCCAGCAGTATGACGAGGCGAGCCAGTGGCTGATCGTGCGCCTGTTTCAACGCGAGCAGGGCTTCATGCTCAGCCCCGCCCTGGCCATCGACAGGATCGAGATCGCCGATATTTTCCGGCAAAACTGGATCTGGGCCATGCGGCACGACGGCGCCGGCTCACAGCGTTTTCTGGAAGAAACGGCGGCGGAATACGGCGTCGAACTGTCAGGACTCAACAGCGCGCTGCGCTTGCAGACCGAACGCGAGGCGGCCTCGCTGCTCAGCCAGGCCCAGGCGGATATCGCACCGGGGCCGCGCAGCGTGGCGCGCGAATTCGGTCTGCAGTTCATCCCGGCGGGCTGGGAAGGCTTTGACCTGGTACTGCCCCGCCCGATCTATTTTCGCCAGTTGTTCCTGACGCTACTGCAGAAGTTGAAAAGCCGTGAGATGCAGGCCATCGCCCGGCAGTTCGGCGGGTATCGTTTTGATCAGTGCGGCGAGATTATCTGGTCGCCCTGCTAGTCCTCATCTTCCAGCGCGATCTCGCCACGGATTTGCAGCGTCAGATCCAGTTCGGCGATATCCAGCTGCATCACCGCCTCGAGCGTTTCATTACCCTGCAACTGGCCGTTGTCCAGTGCGTCGCGCACGGCCTTTTCAATCGCCTGTTGGGACTGGATGCCGACTTTCTTCAGAAAACGACGGGTTTGTGTATTCACTGTCTCTTCATTCATGCCGCACCTCGTCCCGGTTAAATTCATAGGAATGCAGATCGAACAGGGCATAAACCTGGGACGACAGTTTCGGATCGCGCCGCAGCGTGACCGTAAATACCGTCCCCTTGCCCGGTTTGGAACTCACCTCCAGGTTGCCCCCATAGCGTTGAATCAACCCGTAGCTGACCGACAGCCCGAGGCCCGTACCGAGATTGCCCTTGGTAGAATAGAAGGGATCGAAGATCCTGTCGATGGTATCGCGATCGATGCCTTCGCCATCATCACAGACGCTGACCACCACATCGCCATTTTCATTGACCTGTGTACTGATCCGGATGGTACCGCGCTCATCCACGGCATGGATGGCATTGATCAGCAGGTTGATCAGCACCTGTTGGAGCTCCTGCGGATCTATCCTGATCAGTCTGTTGTCCGCGACGGTTTCGGTAAGGATAACGGCGTGTTTACGCTCCGCTTCATGGCGCACCAGCATCACCGTATCCTCTACCAGTTTGTTTACATCCACCTGTTCCAGGTTCAGGCTGACCGGCGACGCGCGCGAGTATTTCAGTAATTTCTCCACGATGTTACGAATCCGGTAGACCTGCTCATAGATTAATGTGACTTCGGTTTCAACCGGATCGGTCGCGCCATTGAGTTCCTCGATGATAATATCCATGTTTCCCAGGATCACCGCGGTGGGATTGTTAATCTCGTGCGCGATACCCGCCGTCAGCTCACCGAGGGCGGAAAATTTTTCCGCCATCACAAGCTGGCTGCGGGTTTTGCGCAACAGTGCCAGACTGTCTTTCAAATGGGTATTTTTGAGTTTCAGTTCGCGGGTGCGTTCCTCGACCTGCTGCTCCAGGTTATCGGCCGCGCGCTGAATCTCGGCATTGCGTTCGTGCAGCAGATCGAGCATGTGATCGAAACGCCGGGCCAGTGCACCAATCTCATCCCGGCTTTTGATCTCGCCGATGCGCAGGTCCGTCCCCTGTTCCTGAGCGTGAACGACATCGGCCATCCGTTCAATGGGTTTGAAAATGCGCCGTGCGCCAAGAATACCGAACAGGGTGGCAAGAACCACGATCAACAACAGCAACACCCCGAATATCAGCATATCCCGCAGATAGGCCTGCTTTAACGGCGCAACCAGGTAGCCGGCCTCCAGCATGCCAATGACATTGTCCCGGTAATCGCGCAGCGGCTGATAACCGGTGAGATAACGGCCCCCCGGGATTGTCAGCTCGCCGACCCAGCTTTTGCCCTGCCCGGCAACCTGCTCGTGGACATCCCCCGGAATATGACTGCCCAGCGCGCGGGCCTCTTCCTGTGTTTTCTGCGTCAGGTTGGTGGCCACGCGTACGTCGTCCAGTACCATGCTTACCAGACCCTTGCCCTGTTTTGGCAATGCGCCCGGACCGTAGACCAGGTTATGGATTGCTCCGAGCAACTTGGCGTTGTGATTCAGCAGTACACCGCCTTCCATTAACGCGACAGTCTGACCCCGGTTATTTTTGAGCGGGTATACCGCGCGGACCACCAGCGCACGTTGCTCGGTGCTGTTGGCCTTCGCATCTCCGTCATCGGCCAGCATCACCCTGGCCCGCCTGGCCAGGCTTCCGTGTTCGCGTCTCAAATAGGCGGAACTGTATACTTCCAGCCCGACCCTGGGCATCCCGCTGTGGACCACATCCTCGATCAGGGGTGAGGGCTTTGCCTCGCCCACGAAGGTACTGTCATCAAACAACCAGCCCCCCTTGAGATCGACCACATGCAAAAAATCGAAGCCCTCGGTCACCTTGAGTACTTCCAGCTGGTTCTTGATTCGTTTTTCATCCTTGCGGCTTAACGCGAGGTAAAAGGCGTGGGACTCGGCCAGACGGCTGATAGCCTGCAGGTATTTCTCCTGCTGGCGCATGAAGGAGGCCCGGGCCACATTGATATCTGTGTGCACCTTGTGCGCAAGCTGCGCTTCGGCAAACGAATAGTTTCGCTCCAGGGTGAAAACGACGAGGGCAGGGATGAACACCACCAACGGTAACAGGACCAGCAGCAGCAACTTGTAGCGGAAGCTGTGCCGAACCCGCCCGAAAAAACGGATGAACATATGACTCAGATATACTGCGGCGAGTCAGACTGCCATTCGCTCAGTTTGCGCTCGATCGTCTTGCGCGAGATCCCAAGCCGCCGCGCCGCCTCTGACTTGTTGCCTTCCACGCAGGCCAGTATATCGAGCAAGTAGCGTCGTTCCACGTCGTGCAAAGTCCAGCCATCAGGGACCACGAAATCCTTTGTCTCACTGTCGGCCGCGCTGTTTCCGGCCAGCAGTTCGGTCGGCAGTTTGCCCAACAGCAGGGTCCGTTCGATCACATTGCGCAGTTCGCGCACATTCCCCGGCCAGTCATACCCCTGCAATTGACGAATATCCTGCTGGCTGAGCGGATAGGCCGGCAGGCCCAGCTCTTCCGCCAGCTTGTGCACAAAATACCGGGTCAGGGCAGGGATATCGGACAGGCGTTCGCGCAAGGCAGGGACCTCCAGGGTCACGACATTCAGCCGATAGTACAGATCTTCACGAAACTGGTTGTTCGTTACCAGCTCCGCCAGGTTGCGGTTGGTGGCGGCGACGATGCGACAATTCACATGCAGTTCCCGCTCGGCCCCGACCGGCCGTACGCTGTGAGTTTCCAGCATGCGCAGCAGTTTGGCCTGCATGGCCAGCGGCATCTCCCCGATCTCGTCCAGAAACAGGGTCCCGCCATCGGCGAAATAGCACAGTCCCTGGCGAGCGCTCTGGGCGCCGGTAAAGGCCCCCTTGGCATGGCCGAACAATTCGCTCTCCAGCAAATCAGCGGCGATCGATCCACAATTTAACGGGACAAACGGCCCGGTACGGCCACTTTGCTTGTGAATTGCCTCGGCCACCAGTTCCTTGCCGGTGCCGGTTTCCCCCTGTATCAACACAGTGGACTGGGTGGGTGCGATACGGCGAACCAGTTGTTCCAGCTCATGGATGGCCGGGTCCTCGCCGATTAACTCGACGGCACGGGTTTCCTGCTCAGCCTGCACACGGTCCTGGTTGGCAAAGGCCGAGCGGGCGCGATTGCGCTGCAGCAGACAGCGGCTGATGGACTGCTTGATGTCCTCGGCCCGAAACGGCTTGGTCAGAAAATCACTGGCGCCACCGCGCACCGCGCTGATCGCCACATCCATGTCGGCATAACCGGTAATCAGGATGACATGCGTGTCCTGATCATGTTGTCGAATCTGTTGCAGCCATTCGGCACCACTGGAGCCGGGCAGACGATTGTCAATGATGATGACATCAAAGTGACAGCGTTGACGTAACTGTTCCGCCTCACCGAGGTCAGCCGCCACCTCGACCAGCCCGTACTGTTTCTGCAATACGCGCTGCATGAAATTCCGCATGCCAGGTTCATCATCTACAACCAGTATTGAGACTTCCATTAACGCTGCAGCCTTCATTGCCGGTTTCTCCTTTTTCTGATTTTCCTGGTGGTCGTCCTGCCCGGTGTTTTCCGACAGCCGGTGATGGCGCTCCGTCACGCTGCCGTGGTGCTTACTAAGTAAAACGTATGATCACCTTGCTTTCCAGTTTTCTGCAGCAATCTGTCTCACACCCCCCATGCGCTGGGTCAAAATGTGCCAACAAAAGGACTGACAAAATCTATGCCCTCGTTGAAGCACTGATAAATCATTGAGATAAGCCGTGGCACAGGCTTTGCAGAATTCGAATGCGCGGCCCGCGGTTCTGGTCCATCTCAATTCCCATAACCAAGGAATCAGATTATGACCTTACATAAACTATTTACATTACCAAGTGTCGGGTTACTTTATATTCTGACGACCGCCTTGTTTGCCGCCGAACAAAACAGTGTAGTGCGTCTGGCCACTACCACCAGCACCGAGAACTCCGGTTTGCTGCAAGCCATTCTTCCGGCATTTGAAAAAAGCACCGGCTACGAGGTCCAGGTTATCGCAGTCGGTACCGGCAAGGCATTACGCATGGGGCGTGACGGTGATGTCGATATTGTTCTGGTCCATGCACCACCGGCCGAGGAAAAGTTTGTCAATAACGGCTATGGCGTGAACCATCGGCAGGTAATGTATAACGACTTTGTTATTGTCGGACCGAAAAATGACCCGGCTAACATCCGGGACATGCAGGATCCGCTCAAGGCACTGGCGAAGATTGCCCGTCACCAGGCGCGATTCGTCTCGCGCGGCGATGACTCCGGTACCAACAAGAAGGAACTGCAGCTGTGGAACGCGGCCGGCATCAATCCGGCGGGCAGCTGGTATCGCGAGGCCGGGCAGGGCATGGGCAAGGTACTGCAGATGAGCGGCGAACTGGATGCCTACACGTTGAGCGATCGCGCCACCTGGCTGGCGATGCAGGACAACTTGTCACTTGCGATCCTCGCCGAAGGCGATCCGCGCCTGTATAACCCTTATGGCATTATCGCGGTCAATCCCGAGCGTTATCCCGGTATCAATTACGCCGGCGCGCTGGCCATGATTGACTGGATCACGGCCAAACAGGGACAGCAACTGATCGGCCGGTATCACCTGCAGGGTAAACAGCTGTTTACTCCCATGGCGTTGAAAATGGCAGCGCACTAATTCGCAAACATGGATCACTTGTCCGACGCATTCACCAAAGCCCTCCAACTGCTGGTCAGCGGTGACCGGGAGTTATGGATCATTGTTGCGACCTCGTTCAGTGTCTCGCTGCGCGCCATCCTGATTGCCTCGCCCATTGCCATCGCGATCGGTTTTTTGCTGGCAATGAGCCGCTTCCCCGGTCAGCGTTCGCTGGTGATGATCTTTCAGACCCTGCAGGCGGTGCCCGCGGTGGTCGTCGGGCTCACGGTTTATATCGTTCTGTCCCGTCAGGGACCGCTGGGGGAGTGGCGATTACTGTTTACCCAGACCGCCATGATCGTCGGCCAGATCCTGCTGTGCCTGCCGCTGCTGATCTCCATGGCCCATGCCACCTTCGCCGGCGCCGACCGCCGCGCCTGGGAAACCGCCCGCACCCTGGGCGCGGGCCGCGTACAGGCCACGCTGACGTTTTTCTATGAGCTGCGCTTTGCCCTGCTGGCGGCGATCATCGCCGGGTTCGGACGCATCATCGCCGAGGTGGGTTCCTCGGTCATGGTCGGCGGCAACATTCTGCATCACACCCGCAATATTCCCACGGCCATCGCGCTGGAAACCGCCAAGGGCGAATACGCCCAGGGCCTGGCGCTGGGCATCGTTTTGCTGCTGCTTGCCTTCGGCCTCAATGCCCTGCTGCACCTCAGTCAACAACAGAGGCCTGCCTACGCATGATTCAGCCTGATCCTATCGAATACGGCAAGCTCTCCAGGTCGATCAACGGCCGGCCGTTGTTCGACAATCTGCGCCTGCACATCGATCCCGGTGAATGCATCGTCCTCAGTGGCGATAACGGCGCAGGTAAGACCACCTTGCTGCGCATCCTCGCCGGTCTGCTGCCGCCGGAGACCGGGGAGTGTCGTTATAACGGCAACGGTTATCGCTGGAAACGGGCCCGGCCCTGGTTATTGCAGAACGTCGTCTATCTGCATCAGGAACCCTATCTGTTTGACAGCCGGGTACTGGACAATATCGCCTACGGCCTGCGCCGTCGCGGGCACACGATCCGACACGCGCGCGATATTGCTACCAGAGCATTGAACGCCACGGATCTCGGTCACCTGCTACAACGCAATGCCCGGCAGCTCTCCGGCGGCGAAAAACAACGGGTTGCCCTGTTGCGCGCCTGGGTGCTCTCACCCCGGTTATTGTTGCTCGACGAGCCGGTCGCCAGCATGGATGAGCGCTCAAGACATCGCACACTGTTTTTGATCCGCCGCCTGCAACAGGACGGTGTGAGCCTGATCATTACCGCCCATGAACCCCGGCTCTTCGCGCCGCTGGCCGAACGCCATCTGTGTCTCAAGCAGGGTCAGCTCAACCCGGCCCGGCCGCTCACGTCACAGACCGATGTCATAGCCGAATCAACGCGAATGCCGCAGGAGAAATCCGATGAACAGTGGCATCTTTCCTGAAGCGGCCCCCCTGCCGCCGACCACCGGCGTCATCCTGGCCGGCGGGCTGGCCCGGCGCATGGGCGGTCACGACAAGGGCCTGCTGGAAGTCGATGGTCGGCCGATGGTGCTGCACATCCATGCCCAGCTGCAGCCGCAGGTGAATCACCTGGTGATCAACGCCAATCGCAATCAGGACACCTATGCCGCGTTGACCGGCTGTGAAGTCATCCGCGATCAGATCGGCGACTTCGCCGGCCCGCTGGCCGGCATGGCCTCGGCGTTGGCGCATTGCACCACGCCCTATCTGGTGGCGGTGCCCTGCGATTCCCCGTTTGTCGCACCGGATCTGGTCGTACGACTGCATCGTGCCCGCCGCGCGCAGCAGGCCGACATCGCCCTGGCCACCGAGGGCGACAAGCTGCAACCGGTCTTTGTGCTGTTGTCATGCCATCTGCTCGACAGCCTGCGGGCGTTTCTCGAGGCGGGCGGGCGCAAGATCATCGACTGGTATTACCAGCACGCCGTGGTCGAGGTGGATTTTACCGATCAGGCCGAGATGTTCGAGAACATCAACACCCCCGAGGAACAGCAACGTATCGAACAGCGCTTGCGCCAGGCAATATGAATCCGACAAACAACACTGCCCCGATACTCGGCTTTGCCGCCTTCAGCGGTACCGGCAAGACCACGCTGTTACGCCAATTGATTCCGCGGCTCAAACAGCACGGACTGCGCCCGGGGCTGATCAAGCATGCCCACCACAACTTCGATGTCGATCAGCCGGGCAAGGACAGTTACGTGTTGCGCCATGCCGGCGCCGAACGGCTGCTGATCGGATCACGCCGGCGCTGGGCCTTGATGGTCGAGACGCCACAGGCACACGAGCCCACCCTGCAGGACTTGCTGGCCCGGTTCCCCGCTGACGATCTGGATCTGATCCTGGTGGAGGGCTTCAAGCATGAACGCTTCCCCAAAATCGAACTGCATCGCGCCTCACTCGGCAAGCCGTTACTGCATCCCGGGGACGACTCGATTATTGCCTGTGCCAGCGACATATCGCACAACATGCCGGCAACAACACGCCCGCAACTGGACATCAACCAGCCCGACGAGATTGTTCGTTTCATCCTGCAGTGGCTGCAGGAACAACACACGATATCGACCACGTTACGTGCCAACGGTTAACGCAAGGAGGTCACGCCATGTCACAACCGGCAGCCGTTATTCAATCACAAGTCAGCAGACTGGATGTGGAGCAAGCGCAGCAGACGATTCGGGCTGACTGCATGCCCATCACCGCCCACCAGCAGATCGCCGTGCGCGAGGCACTGCACCGCATTCTTGCCGAACCGGTTTACTCGCCAATCAATGTCCCGGCACATACCAACTCGGCGGTGGACGGTTACGCCCTGCGCCATAGCGATCTCATCAACCCCGGCACGCCACTCACGGTGATCGGCACCGCCCTGGCCGGCACCCCGTTTGACGGCCGGATCGATTCCGGCCAGGCCGTGCGCATCATGACCGGCGCGGTTCTCCCAGACGGCGCCGACAGCGTGATCATGCAGGAGGATGTCGAGAAGCAGGGCGCTAACATCACGATTCACGGTAATCACAAGGTTGGTGAGAACGTCCGCCAGGCGGGCGAGGATCTGGCCGCCGGCGGCATCGCCCTCCAGCCGGGCAAGCGACTCCAGCCGGCCGACATGGGCCTGCTGGCCTCGCTCGGCACCAGCGAGATCAAGGTGTTCCGTCGCCTGCGGGTGGCCTTCTTCTCCACCGGCGACGAACTGTGCAGCCTGGGCGAGCCGCTGGGCAAGGGCGAGATCTATGACAGCAACCGCTATACCCTGCTGGGCATGCTCAGGGCACTGGACCTGGACGTGATCGATCTCGGCGTGGTCAAAGATGAACCGCACAGCCTGCGCCAGGCCCTGGACGACGCCTCGCATGAAGCCGACGCCATCATCACCACCGGCGGGGTCTCGGTCGGCGAGGCCGATTACATCCGTGACATCATGCAGCAACTGGGCAACATCCACTTCTGGCA
>JBKGZJ010000072.1:0-11414 GCA_046545635.1 Thiohalophilus sp.
AGGGGCTAGGGGCTAGGGGCTAGCACCTGGCGTCGTAGGCCAGGTTGCGCGCAGCGCTACCTGGTGAATGAGCCGGGGTCAGGGAATGTCACGCAGGCTATCGCCAGCGTGACCTACGCGACCCGGAATGACGAAGTAAGGGGATGTTTTTCCTCGTCCCTCGTCCCTCGGCCCTTTTTTGTTATGAGAGCGGCAGCAGCGCGTCAAGCCCGCTGACCCGGGCGATATCGCGCAGCTGATCGGGCAGGTTGCGAAAGCTCAGTTTGCGATCCCGCTGGCGGGCGAACTGCATCCACTCCACCAGCAGGGCCAAGCCGGCGCTGTCGCTGCGGGTCACGGCCTGCAGGTCAAAGCAGACTTCGCCCTGGCTGCGCGCCAGGATCGGCTCGACCTGCTGCAACAGGCCCGGCACGGTCTGCATGTTGAGCTCGCCGCTGATCAGATAGCTGTTGTCATCCTGGGGCTTGATGGCGGTCTCACTCATGACGGGGTCTCTCCTGTCCGGTTGTGTTGTTCCAGGCGCGCGATCAACGCGTCCAGGCCGTGCGCCCTGATCTCGCTGGCGAAGCTGGTGCGGTAGTTGGCCACCAGGCTGATGCCGTCGACGCTGATGTCATATACCCGCCAGCGATCGTCGTGCCGCCACAGGGTATAGTACAGGGCGACGGGCTGCCTGCCCGGCTCGACGATGCGGCTGCGTACCGTCACTTCGCCGCTGGCCGGATCCTCACGCAGCGGCAAGTACTCGATGCGCTGCCCCCGGTACTCGCGCAGGGCGACGGCGTAGGTGCGCACCAGCAGTTGCCGAAAGGCGGGGACGAAACGCCGCTTTTGCTCCAGCGTCGCGCGCGGCCAGTGCCTGCCCAGCACCCAGGCCGACATGCGGACAAAATCGAAATGGGGCAGGACAATCTCACCGACCAGCGCGTAAATCCGCTCCGGTTGTTGTTCCAGTTGCGCGCCATGTTCTTCGAGCGCCGCCAGCATGCGTTCGGTGGTATCGATGACCAGCTGTTGCGGATCGGCCGGCGGCGGGTCCGTCTCCCGGGCAACAGCCAGCGAGGTCGCGCACAGGGACGCGGTCATCAACCACACCAGGCCCGCCAGCCGGTTCCGCCGGCCGCGCTTGCGGGCGTTCACCTACTTGTCTCCGCTGTCATCCATAAAGCGTGAAATGAACTGGCCGATCAGTTTTTCCAGCACCAGCGAATCCTGGGTCAGCTTGATCTCGTCGCCCTGGCCCAGGGCTTTCATCGCCCCGCCCGGCTCCAGGCCGACGTATTTTTCCCCCAGCAGCCCGGCGGTATAGATGCTGGCCGAGGTGTCTTCGGGCAACGCGTCCCGGTATTGATCTTCAATGCGCAGGGTCACCACCGCCTCGAAGGTTTTCTGATCGAACCCGATCGTCTTGACCCGGCCGATGGTTACCCCCGCCATGGTCACCGGCGAGCGGACCTTGAGGCCGCTTGTATCCTCGAAGCGGGCGCTGATCTCGTAGCCCTCCTCGTTACTGTAGGTGCTGAGGTTGCTGACCTGCATGGCCAGCATGAACAGCGCCGCCAGTCCCGCGGCAACAAAAATTCCGACCCAGATTTCGACCAGACGCGAATTGTTCATCGTTATTCTCCAAACATGAGCGCTGTAAGTACAAAGTCCAGCCCCAGCACCGCGAGCGAGGCATGCACGACGGTACGGGTGGTGGCACGACTGATGCCTTCGGATGTCGGGGTGGCATCATAGCCTTCGAACACCGCGATCCAGGTGACCACCACGCCAAAGACCAGGCTTTTGATCACACCATTATAAATATCATCATAGACATCGACGCTGGCCTGCATCTGCGACCAGTAGGCCCCCTGGTCCACGCCCAGCAGGCCCACGCCGACAAAATAGCCGCCCAGCACGCCCACCGCGCTGAAGATCGCCGCCAGCAGGGGCATGGACAAAAAGCCGGCCAGAAAACGCGGTGCCAGCACCCGGCGAACGGGATCCACCGCCATCATCTCCATGGCCGAGAGTTGCTCGGTGGTTTTCATCAGACCGATTTCGGCGGTCAAGGCCGAGCCGGCGCGTCCGGCAAACAGCAGCGCGGTCACCACCGGCCCCAGCTCGCGCACCAGACTCAGGGCCACGATCACGCCCAGCGACTCCTCGGCGCCGAAATCGACCAGGGTGTTATAGCCCTGCAGGCCCAGCACCATGCCAACAAAGGCGCCCGAGACCAGAATGATCAGCAGTGACAGCACGCCGACCGAATAGATCTGCTGAATCACCAGATTGAATTTCGGCACCAGCGTCGGCAGGCCTTCGAGAATACGCAGCATCAGCAGATGCCCGCGCCCCAGCCGCTGGAAAAAGCCCAGCGCGTTATGTCCGAGTTGTTGCAGCATCGAGAGCATCAGTCGCGCGCCCCGTTGTGATTGACCAGATCCTCGGCATAGCTTTCGGCCGGATAATGAAACGGCACCGGCCCGTCCGGCAGCCCCTTCATGAACTGCTGGGCCCACTCGGAGTCGGAATTGCGCAGATCCTCGCGCGAACCGTGGGCCACCACCTTGCCGCCGGAGAGCAGATAAATGTCGTCGGCAATCTCGGCCGTCTCGGCGATATCGTGCGAGACGATCACGCTGGTCAGCCCCAGCGAATCATTGAGATTCTTGATCAGCCGCACCAGCACGCCCATGGAGATCGGGTCCTGGCCGGTGAACGGCTCGTCGTACATGATCATCATCGGGTCCAGGGCAATCGCCCGCGCCAGGGCCACCCGCCGGGCCATGCCACCGGACAGCTCCGCCGGCATCAGTTCCCGCGCGCCGCGCAGGCCGACCGCCTCGAGCTTCATCAGCACCAGGGTCCGGATCAGGCGTTCGGGCAGTCGGGTATGTTCGCGCAACGGGAACGCCACGTTATCGTAGACGTTCATGTCGGTCAGCAGCGCGCCGTTTTGAAACAGCATGCCCATTCGCTTGCGCAGTTCGAACAGGGCGCCGCGCCCGAGCCGGTTCACGTTTTCCCCGTCGACCAGGATGGTGCCGGCTTCCGGTTGCAGTTGGCGGCCAATCAGGCGCAACAGGGTGGTCTTGCCGGTGCCGCTGGGCCCCATGATGGCGGTGATGCTGCCGCGACGGATATCGATATCGATATCGTCGAAAATGATATTACGGCCCCGGCGGAAGGTGAGGTTACGGATTTCGACCAGATTGTCATCAACTGCCATGCGTGACCAGTTCCTTGTTTACGGTGCCGGCATTGTGACCCAGCCCCGCGCCCCTGACAATGCTTGCCGACTTGCCTGCGTCGTTCATTAACGTCGGGTTCACAGCAACTCCTCGATCTGCCTGGCCTGACGCAGGGTTTCCACGTCGGGCGGTTGCCCGTCAATCACCAGTGCCACATTCCGCGTCGGGCGGCTGACCGCCAGCCCTGCTTCGAGATAATCACGCAACTGCCGGGCGGAACCGTCGCTGTCCATCCGGATCACCGCCAGCGGACCGAATGCCAGTCCATCGGCATCACTGTGTGCATTCCAGCTCCAGCCAATGCTGTGCGCCCGTAATGCGTCCCGCCACGCCTCGTTCAGCAATCGGGTGGGATCGACACAAAGCGGCTGGCCATGGAGCCGGGTCGCGATCTGCGCCAGCCACGCCTCGGGATCGCGGTGCCCCGCCGGATCGAGCTGCAACAACACCCCACCCTGTCGGGGCAGTTGCTGTAACAGGTCCACGGCCGACTCCAGCCCGGCGTCATCCGGGACGCTAACCAGCACCCACATATCCTCGCGGCAATCGGCCATTTCACCGGGCAGATCCGTCTCCAGCACCCGTTCGCGTTCGGTGACCACCGCCAGGGGAAACTCGTTACTGTAATAGCCCAGCCGCCACTCCGGGGGCAGATCGTCGGGGTAGTAGCTATCCTGCCAGGCCTCATGTTGCCAGCCGCAGCTGCCGATCAGTATGCGATGCGTCTGTCCCGTCATCTCGACTCCCCCTGCTGTTCAGACAATAAAGCTGACAAACATACCCATTCACGGTCATAATTGAAACGGTTAGCGCAGCGGATATCCAACATGGCAGACATTATCCCGTTTAAAAGACCCCGGGCCAGCGACAAACACCGCGGCAAAACCCTGTGCAAAAGCGGCTTTCATAAATGGGAAGCGGTCAAGGGGAACCCATTTGATGTCAAACAGGGTAAAATGGTCACCCGTTACCGGTGCAGCCGCTGCGGCGCGACACGCACGGAAGCCCGTTAACTCCGTCAAATTTTGCATCACACAAGGACACAGGGCCGTACTGAGATAATGGCAAGTCCTGCTCTGACGATTTGAATTCAAAATGATATTCAATAATAACGCCAACATTTCCCGCTTCCTGCTCATCGCCCTGATCACCTCGGCCCTGTTGCTGGGCGGTTGCGCCAGCAGCAACGGGCCGCCGGAAGAGGGACAAAACGATCCACTCGAGCCCTATAACCGCGTCATGTACAAATTCAACGACGCGGTGGATCGCACCATTACCCGGCCGGTGGCCCAGGCCTACAAGGACAACGTGCCCCAACCGGCACAGACCGGCATCTCCAACTTCTTCAGCAACCTGGATGATGTCTGGGTGATGGTTAACAATCTGTTACAACTCAAATTCAAGGATGCGGTCTCGGACTTCTCCCGCGTGACCTGGAACTCGACCGTGGGCCTGTTCGGATTAATCGATGTGGCCACGCCGATGGGCCTGCAAAAAAACAACGAGGACTTCGGCCAGACGCTGGGCAGATGGGGAATTGGCGAAGGCGCCTATATCGTCTTGCCGTTTCTCGGGCCCAGCACCCTGCGCGACACCGGCGGACTGGTTGCCGACTGGCAATATGAGCCGTTGCAAGCGATCGAGGACGACGAAACCTACTGGAGCGCGGTGGTACTGCGCGCCATCGATACCCGCGCACAACTGCTCGGCGCCAGCCGTATGCTGGAAGAGTCCGGCGCCGATCCCTACACCTTCATGCGTGACGCCTACCTGCAACGCCGCCGCAGCCTGGTCTATGATGGTAACCCGCCGCAGACGGATCGGCCGCAGTTCGAGCGCAGCGACGAAGATCGCGAGCTGGAACGCGAACTGGAGAGGGAACTCGAACGGGAGCTGCAGTAGGTGGATTAATCTCACCGCAGAGACGCGGCGAGATGATGTTGAATGTTCAATTTTAAATGTTGAATTGCGGGAATGCCTTTAATTTAACATTCAAAATTCAACATTACACACCGCCCTCGCACGCCGCTGACAAGCTGGTATCATACGCCGCCGAACCCTCTGGCCCATAACCTGACCCTGCTTTATGCCGACTGACATGCTGCTTTCCGTTATTGCCGTGATTCTCGGTTTTGCCGTGGTGATCAAGGGCGCCGACTGGTTCGTGCAGGGCGCGGGCGCCACGGCGCGCAATCTGGGCGTCTCGCCGCTGGTCATCGGCCTGACCATCGTGGGGCTGGGCACCTCGGCACCGGAGATGCTGATCTCCGCCATTGCCACGCTGGACGGCAACGGCGGCCTGGCGGTGGGCAATGCGCTGGGCTCCAATATCACCAATATCGCGCTGGTGCTGGGGATTACCGCCCTGGTGGTGCCGCTGGTCGTGCGCTCCGAAACCCTGCGCCGCGAATACCCGGTGATGTTTTTAATTATGCTGGTCAGCCTGATGCTGGTCGCCGACGGCGAGCTGGGGCGCCTGGACGGGCTGATTCTGATCATCGGCATGGTGTTGATGTTGTGGTGGCTGGTTCTGCTGGGCAAGCGCAAGGATCACGACCCGCTGGAGGCCGAATACGCCAGTGAAATTCCCACCATGACGACCCCGTGCGCGCTGCTGTGGCTGGTGATCGGTCTGGTACTGTTGCTGGTCAGTTCGCGGACGCTGGTCTGGGGGGCGGTGAATATTGCCCACTTTTTCGGGGTCAGTGATTTGATCATCGGTCTGACCATCGTGGCTGTCGGCACCAGTCTGCCGGAACTGGCCGCCTCGCTGATGGGAGCACTGCGCAAGGAGCCGGACATTGCGATCGGCAATGTGATCGGGTCCAATATGTTCAATCTGCTGGTGGTGCTCGGCATTCCCGGATTGCTTGGCCCCCTGCAACTGGAAGCCGAGGTGCTGAGCCGGGATTATCCGTACATGATCGGCCTGAGCATCGTCCTGTTTGTTATGGCCTACGGCCTTCAAGGAGATGGCCGAATTAACCGCCTTGAAGGTGGCCTGCTATTATTGGCGTATATCGCCTATCTCGTAGTACTTTATTTTAATATCCAACAGATTTGATACAGATCAGGAACGCTTATGAATGACACACTGCAAATCACGGCCCGGAACATCAAATGCGGCGGTTGTGTTGCCGCCATAGAAAACGGCCTGAAAACCCTGCCGGGCATCAACCAGGTGGAGGTGACGATTGATAGCGGCCTGGTACGTATCGAGGGCGACGATCTGTCGGAACAGGCCATCCGCGACAAACTGGCCGAACTGGGTTATCCCGCCGCGGAATAACGCCTTACCCGCCTTGCCAGGCAGTTTACAAACAATCTGCAGAACCCGACCGGACCGACTGTTATGAAAGATATCCTAGCCCGTGCCGCCCAGATAGAGCTGGTGGTTTTTGATGTGGATGGTGTACTCACCGACGGCAGTCTGTTTGTCGGCGACGACGGCCAGGAATACAAGGCGTTTCATTCACGTGACGGTTTTGGCATCAAACTGCTCAAAGAGAGCGGCGTTGAGATCGGGGTCATCACCGCACGCAGTTCGAACGTGGTCCAGCATCGCATGGACAACCTCGGCATCGAACATGTCTATCAGGGCCGGCTGGAGAAACTGCCGGCCTTCGAGGAACTGGTGGCCAGGCTGGGGCTGACGATGGAACAGGCCGCCTACGTGGGCGACGATGTGGTCGATCTGCCGGTAATGCGCCGCGCCGGCCTGGCCATTGCGGTACAGGACGCCCATCCGCTGGCCAAACAGCATGCCCACTGGCAGACCCCGCACGGCGGGGGGCACGGCGCGGCGCGCGATGTCTGCGAACTGATCATGGAAGCACACAACACCCTGGATGCGCGGTTAAATAAATTCCTTTATGAATAAGCTGCAAATTATCAGTATTATTCTGCTGGTCATTCTGATCGGCGCCTTCAGTAACTGGCTGCTCACCGGCCTTGAAACCCAGCCGAGAATGATTCCCCGCGAAATCCGCCACGATCCCGATTATTTTCTGCAGAACTTCACCGCCACCCGCATGGATGAAGACGGCGTGGCGCGGCACCGGCTTAAGGCCGATTATCTGGAGCATTATCCCGATGACGATACCCTCGTGATTCAGCAACTGACGCTGGATCTGTATCGCGAGGATTTGCCGCCCTGGACCGCCCGGGCCAATCAGGGCGTGGTCTACGAGCAGGGGGAGCGCATCGAGCTCAGCGGCGAGGTGAAATTGAACCGTCCGGCCACCCCGCACAACGAGGCGCTGAGCCTGCTGACTGAAAAACTGACCATTTACCCCCAACGGGAATACGCCGAAACTGATGCGGCTGTTACAATCACCAGCGATAGCAGCGAGACCCGGGCGATCGGGATGCGTCTGAACGTGGCCCAGGGCCTGCTGGAACTGTTGTCGGATACCCGAGGAACCTATGTTATTAACCCGCGCTAGATCGCTGCTGCTGATGACCCTGCTGGTCAGTATCCCGGCCTCCGTCTGGGCGCTGAGCAGCGATCGCGATCAGCCGGTCAACATCACCGCCGACCGCCTGCGCGCCGATGAACGCCAGGGAATCAGTCACTACGAGGGTAATGTGTTTCTCAAACAGGGGTCGCTGGAGATCCGCGGCGATGAACTCACCGTGCATTTACAAGAGGATGAAGTCACCCGGATCATCGTGATCGGTAAACCGGCCGAGCTGCAGCAGCAACCGGATAATCGGGAAATGGTCTATTCCGAGGCCCGACGCATGGAATACGACACCCAGAGCGGCGAACTGCTGCTGCTCGACGACGCCAGGGTCAAACAGGGCAGCAATCGCATCAGCGGCGGGCGCATTCACTATGACACCCGCAACAGCATTGTCGCGGCCAATAGCAAGACCCCGTCAAAGCAGCCGGACGATGATACACAAAGCGACGGCCGGGTTCGCGCCATTATCGAGCCGGGCGACAAACAACAGGAGTCGGGTGAATGAGCACCCTGAGCGCCAACCAGCTGGGTAAATCCTATAAAGGCCGCGAGGTGGTCAAGGATGTCTCGCTGACCGTGGACAGTGGCGAGATTGTCGGCCTGCTGGGTCCCAACGGCGCCGGCAAGACCACCTCTTTTTATATAGTCGTGGGCCTGATCAAAGCCGACCAGGGCACGATCCGGCTGGATGACAAGGATATCACCCCCCTGCCCATGCACCTGCGGGCCCGGCGTGGCATCGGTTATCTGCCGCAGGAGGCCTCGGTGTTTCGCAAACTGAGCGTAGCCGAGAATATCCTGGCGATTCTGCAGACCCGCAAGGAGCTCGCCCCCTATCAGCAACAGCAAAAACTCGAGGAGTTGCTGGAAGAGCTGCACATCAGCCACATTCGCCAGACCACCGGCATGAGTCTGTCCGGCGGCGAGCGCCGCCGGGTGGAGATCGCTCGCGCGCTGGCCACCGAGCCGCGCTTTATTCTGCTCGATGAACCCTTTGCGGGGGTGGATCCTATCTCCGTGCTGGATATTCAGAGTATCATTCGGCATCTGAAAGACCGCGGCATCGGTGTGCTGATAACCGACCATAATGTCCGGGAAACCCTGGGGATCTGCGAGCGGGCCTATATCATTAATGCCGGTGAGGTCATCGCCCAGGGCGAGCCGGAACAACTGCTGCAGAACAAACAGGTTCGCAAGGTCTATCTGGGTGAAAATTTCCGCCTCTAGGGACTCTGCACTCAACATGGAAATACGCTAAAATTAAAGCCAGCCAGAAAGCTGGTTGACTGGCCCGTTCCCAACCATAATATGAAGCAAACCTTACAACTCCGACTCGGTCAGCACCTGACCATGACCCCACAGCTGCAGCAGGCCATTCGGCTGCTACAACTGTCGACGCTTGAGCTGCAGACCGAGATTCAGGATGCGCTGGATTCCAACCTCATGCTGGAGATGGAGGAGGAAGGCGACAGCACCGAGAACAACGAGCCGACGGACAGTTACACCGTCGCCGAGGCACCGCCCGGCGCGGAAAATCAGGAAACCCCGCAAAATGTGGCGGAGAGTGACGAGACCGAAGCCGCCACGAGCGAGACGCCGGGCGAAATTCCCGATGATCTGCCGGTCGACAGCAACTGGGACGATATCTATGACAATGTCGCCACAGGGCAGGCAAGCAGCCCGACCGAACCCGGCCCGGATTTCGAAATTTCCGGTTCCACCGATGAAACGCTGCAGGATTACCTGCGCTGGCAAATGGAACTGAGTCACTTCAGCGACACCGACCGGGCTATCGGCGAAGTCATCATCGACTCGATCAATGATGACGGCTACCTGGGCTGCAGCATCGAGGAGGTGCAACAGGCACTGGGTGATGAGGAGATCGATCTGGATGAAATCGAGGCCGTCCTGCATCGCGTTCAGCATTTTGATCCCCCGGGCGTGGCGGCCCGCGATCTGCGCGAGAGTCTGACCCTGCAGCTCAGGCAATTCCCGCTGGAACACACCCACCTGCAAAAAGCCCTGGAACTGGTCGAACAACACTTTGAACTGCTGGCCCACCGTGATTACGCCCAGCTGCAGCGCAAACTGAAACTGAATGAAACCGAACTTCGGGATGTGGTACAGCTGATCACCTCGCTCAACCCGCGCCCCGGTGGTCAAATCAACACTGGCCAGCCCGAGTATATTATCCCCGATGTCATCGTTAACAAGGTAAAGGGCCAGTGGCGCGTCGAACTCAACCCCGATGCCGCGCCGCGCTTGCGCATCAATCCGCATTACGCCAGCCTGATCAAACAGGTCAAAAACGATGAAGACAACGCGACGTTGAAAAACCATCTGCAGGAAGCCCGCTGGTTTCTCAAGAGTCTCACCAGCCGCAACGAAACCCTGCTCAAGGTGGCCACCAGCATCGTCGAACGGCAAAAGGATTTTCTCGAGCATGGCGAGGAAGCTATGAAAGCCCTGGTGTTGCATGACATCGCCGAAGAGGTCGACATGCATGAGTCCACTATCTCGCGGGTCACCACCAAAAAATACATGCATACGCCGCGCGGCATCTATGAGCTGAAATATTTCTTTTCCAGCCACGTCTCCACCTCCAGCGGCGGCGAGGCGTCGGCCACAGCCATTCGGGCCCTGATCAAGAAGCTGGTAGCTGCCGAGAGCCCGAACAAACCGCTGAGTGACAGTAAAATCGCCACGATACTTTCGGATAAAGGGATTAATGTCGCCCGCCGAACCGTCGCTAAATACCGTGAGGCCATGGCGATTCCACCTTCCAATGAACGCAAACGTCTGGCATAACCAGGGAGAAAACCATGCAAGTAAATATTACAGGCCATCATGTCGATATCACCGAATCCATGCACGATTACGTCATCAGCAAACTGGAGCGGGTCGAACGACACTTTGACAATGTCACCAATGTCCACGTCATCCTGAGCGTGGAAAAAAATCGCCAAAAAGCCGAGGCCACCGTACATATCAGCGGTGGCGAGCTGTTTGCCAATGCCGAAAATGACGATATGTACGCGGCTATCGATGCCATGGCCGACAAGCTTGATCGGCAGATCAAAAAACACAAGGAAAAACTGACCGATCATCATCGCGCCGAAGGCGGCCTGAAAAAACAGCCCGTCGAATAATCAGCCAGCAGGCATAGTTATGCAATTATCAGATTTTCTCAGTTCGGACCGCATTATCTGTAACTCCGATGCATCAAGTAAAAAACGTGCTCTGGAACTGCTCAGTGAGCTGCTGGCCGCCGATCAACCGAACGCCACCGCCACCGATATTTTTGAAAGCCTGATATCAAGGGAGCGTCTGGGGGGGACCGGTATCGGTTACGGTGTCGCCATCCCCCATGGGCGGCTGAAAAATTGCGACCATGCCACCGCCGCTTTTATCCAGCTGAAACAGGCCATTGATTTTGACGCCATCGACAAGCAACCGGTGGACCTGTTGTTTGCACTGGTTGTACCGGAAGAATCCAGCGAGGATCATCTGAAGCTGCTGGCGTTGCTGGCCGGCATGTTTAATGACGATGAGTTCCGGGAACAGACCCGTCAGTGTCAAAGCGGTCAGGATCTTCACCGGCTATTCACCGAGCAGGCCGGGAACTGAACAAATATGTCCGGCCCGATCTCCAGCAACGATATCTTTCAGACGCACCAGAAAGAACTCGGCTTGAGATGGGTCGCAGGCG
>JBKGZJ010000073.1:0-11403 GCA_046545635.1 Thiohalophilus sp.
CGGGTGTCCCGGCGGGTCTGGCGATCGAGTCGTTGAGTGATTTTCGTAACATCAAACGACGCATGGAGATTCGTGGCAAGGTCAATGGCGTCACCGTATATGACGACTTTGCCCATCACCCCACCGCGATTGCCACAACTCTTGATGGTTTGCGTCGGCATGTCGGGACGGCGTCAATCATTGCCGTGCTGGAGCCGCGCTCCAACACCATGCGCCTGGGCACACAACGTGGCGCATTGCCGGCGGCTTTGACTCAGGCCGACAGGGTGCTGATTTTGCGTCCGGCTGGTTTGTCATGGGATATGGCTGCTATATTTAACAAGGCGGATATACCGGTGACTGTCGCTGATACCACCGAGGCGATTCTCGATAACATCCTGCAGCAGCTTGATGATGACACCCATGTGTTGATCATGAGTAATGGCGGTTTCGACAACCTGCACGCGCGTCTGCTTGACCGGTTGCAACAAAACAAATTGCAAGAATAAACACCAAGGCCTGAGGTTATGTCCGATTCTGTTGAGCGTCCCGTAATTCTCGCCCTGACGGGAGCGTCGGGGGCACCCTATGCGCTGCGACTTTTGCAATGCCTGCTGGAAAAACAGCGGCCGGTCTATCTGCTGGTCTCCAAAGCGGCGCAAATGGTGTTGCAAATGGAATCCGATCTGGATATCCCCGGTCGGCCGGCCGAGATGCAAGCCTGGTTAAGTGAGCATTACCAGGCTGACAGCAAGTTGTTAACCGTCTTCGGACGGGAGCAATGGACGGCACCGATCGCCAGCGGATCGCACAATGCCGGCCACATGGTGATTTGTCCGTGTACTACCGGGGCACTGGCGGCGGTAGCCAATGGTAACAGTGACAACCTGATCGAACGGGCCGCCGATGTCATGCTCAAGGAACAACGCAAGCTGATTATGGTGGTGCGGGAAATGCCCCTGTCGGTAATTCACCTGGAAAACATGTTGCGCCTGGCGCGTGCCGGCGCCACCATCATGCCGGCCAATCCCGGGTTTTATTATCAACCGCGGGGTGTCGGGGATCTGGTGGATTTTGTCGTCGCCCGGATTCTGGATCATTTGTCCGTGGAGCATACGCTGGTGACCCGCTGGGGTGAAGAGCCATCGGTTTAGCACTATTCAACACGACATCATGCAGATCACCATTCCCCTGTTTCCATTGAATACCGTTCTGTTCCCCGGCGGGGTGCTGCCGCTGCGTATCTTTGAGCCCCGTTATCTGGATATGGTGAGTCAGTGTTTGCGCACCGACTGTGGTATCGGTGTCGTGCTGATCCGGCAAGGGCAGGAAGTCGGCAAGGCCGCCGATACCTATGAGGTCGGCACCTTGTGCAGGATTCGTTACTGGAACCATCGTTCTGATGGCATGTTGGGCATCACCCTGGAGGGGCAGCAGCGATTCAGTATTCTGTCGCGGCAGGTGAGTCAGAATCAGGCTGTTGAGGCCCGGGTTGAATTGCTGCCGGAAATTGTTGGCGATACTTTGCCTCAATCGTACCAATATCTTGCGCAAATATTGCAGAGTATTCTGGGGCAGCTCGATCCGCCTTATTCGTCCATGCCGCTGAATCTTGATGATGCCGATTGGGTGGCATCACGCCTGATTGAGCTTTTGCCGATGGATATGGCGCTGAAGCAACGACTTTTGAGCGAGAACAATGCACAAAAAAAATTGCTCGAGGTTGCTGCTGTCCTGAAAAAAACGCACTGAAAAAACAGTTTCAGTTTGTCTGCTCTTGTTCGCTATGACGGGCTATTAATACAACCTCGTGATCCCCGCTCCTCTGTCGAGTAACTGCCGTGTCTTTGCCGAGGCTGTTAATAAAATCGCTTGAGGCCTGGTTGAAGTTCTCCGTAGTCTTCAGGTATTTCACCGGCCCGATACTGAATGGCATCAAGTAGGATATTTCGCCAACCCACAGCGGTACTTCTTCGTTGTTTTGCTGTACAAACAGATCGCTTTTCCACAGACGCAGGGTCAATATGCGCTGGCGCCTGTTATCAACACGGACAAACCGCAGTTGCTCGTAACGCCCTTCATGCAGGTGCGGGATGACGGGGAGTTTATCGATCGTGGCTGAGGTACTAAACCAGTTTCCCAGCCTTGACTTACCGCTTGGTCGCCATCCGTGAGTTTCAAGTACATCCTCAATCCGTTGTCGGGTCGACATCCATTGCAGGTTGAGGGGGAATTTTCGCTGTTGCAGCAGATCGCCTCGATATTGTTGCAGGGCCTGCCAGCCGCTTTGTTGCCAGCCCTCCAGTCCGATCCGGTAATGTGTATTGTCTTCCACCGGTTCCGGGAGCCCTTTACCGGATTGTGTAAGGGGATAAGCTGCCAGCAGTATCAAAATCAGCGCGACCGGATAACTGAGCTTTTTGAGCGGCAGAGCAGGCAGGTTAACATGTCGTCGGTAACCGATGCCCAGCAGCCCCACCCAGACCAGCCCCAGCAGTATCCCGCCAAGTACATCGCTTAACCAGTGCACGCCCAGGTACAGACGGGCAAAGGCGATCAGTAATACGATCAGCGCTGAACTGATGTAAACGGCGCTGCGCAGTATTTGTGGCATGTCGCGACTTAATACCACAGCAATGAAACCGTATACGGCGGTTGCCAGCGTGAGGTGTCCGGCCGGGAATGCCAGGCTGGAATAGCGGGCGCTCATGTCCGGGGGCAGAATACCGAACAGAAATTGCAAGGTTTGGATTACTATCACCGGTAGTAAAAAGGCGGCCAGAAGGTGCCAGCCGGCCAACCAGTTGCGGTAGGTAATTGTCCAGACAAACAGAATCAGCGTCAGTGTCGCCAGAAAGATGTCATCACCCAGGCTGCTGAAAAACAGCATAATTCGGTCAAACGGTGGGTTGTGAAGTTGCTGCAATTGAAAATAAACCAGCTCGTTCAGGCCCAGTAGCAGTGTTCGTTCACCGAGAAACTGTGACAGGGCGGTAAAGCCAACCGCGGCCAGCAACAGCATCAGGGCAAGCAGTGTCAATACCCGCATCTCCGGATGGCCGGGATCGATCAGGGCGGCCGGCACCCGGCCGATTAACGGGTGTCGGTTGATCCAGTTGATAACGTAACTGAACAGTCGATCAGTGCGCGGGACGACGAAGAAATAGAGTTGCTTGATAAACCAGAGAACCGCCCACAACAGTAATAGCAGGATAATCAGAAGCAGTGAGAGACGGCCGGCAAACTCCGCCGCCAGCTCCAGCGAGAGGCCGAACGCCATGCCCGGCAGCAGCACCACCGGTCCCCAGAGCAGCGCCGAACCGACATTGGTCAGGATGAAGCGTTTGCGCGGCATGGCCAGCATGCCGGCGATGGCCGGGATTACCGGGCGCAATGGTCCGACAAATCGACCGAACAGAATGCTTTTGCCGCCGTGGCGATGAAAAAATGCCTCGCCACGTTCCAGCAGCCGGGGCCGGTTGCGAAATGGCCAGAGGTTACATAACTGCTTGTAATAACGCCGCCCCAGCCAGTAACTGATCCCGTCGCCGGCGATAGCGCCGAGAATGGCGGCAGTGACCGTCCAGCCAAAATCCAGATAGCCGGTGGTGATCAGGGCGCCGAATACCACCATGAAAAAAATACCCGGCACAATCAGCCCGACGATAGCCAGGGATTCGCTCAGGGCAATGACAAAGACCAGCAGGGCGGCGATTACCGGATGCTGACTCAACCACTCGAATAACTGAACAAAACTGGCCATCGACATAGGCGGAATAATACCTGAAAACGGCGGGTAGGGAGTACAGGCCGATAAAAAGCGCTAACCACGAAGACACGAAGTCCCGAAGTTCAATGACATTGGACTCGAAGTTATATCGGGCGCATATCCGGTTTTATCCGGGTATCTGCGAAAGAGCAGGACAAATTTTCTTTCGCTTCGTGCCTTCGTGGTGAATTCAGACGACGAGATTAGAGGTCGGCGAAGACTCGCTCGGCCGCGTCCAGCGTCGCCTCGATGTCCGCTTCGGTATGCGCGGCGGAGACAAAGCCGGTCTCGAATGCGGCGGGCGCCAGGTAAATGCCCTGCTCCAGCATGCCGTGGAAGAAGCGCCTGAAGCGTTCCATGTCACAGTTGCTGACCTGCTCGAAACGGGTGATGATCTCCTCGTCACTGAAGAAATAGCCGAACATGCCGCCGGCCTGATTGGTGGTCAAGGGGATGTTACTGGCCTTCGCACGCTGGCGCAGTCCACCGGTGAGCTGATCGACCCGTTGGCCCAGGCGTTCGAAGAAGCCGGGCTGGCTGATCAGGTTCAGGGTGGTCAGGCCGGCGGCCATGGCGATCGGGTTGCCGGACAGGGTCCCGGCCTGATAGATGGGGCCCAGCGGGGCGACCTGTTCCATGAGTTCGCGCTTGCCGCCGAAGGCGCCGACCGGCATGCCGCCGCCGATCACCTTGCCCAGGGTGGTCAGATCGGGGGTGACGCCGAAGTAGTCCTGGGCGCCGCCGAGCGCCACGCGAAAGCCGCTCATAACCTCGTCGAAGATCAGCACGCTGCCGTGCTGGTCACACACCTCGCGCAGGGTCTGCAGGAAACCGTCCACCGGTGGCACACAGTTCATGTTGCCGGCCACCGGTTCAACGATGATGGCGGCGATCTCATCGCCCAGTTTATCGAAGGTTTCCCGTACCTGCTCGCTGTCGTTGTAAGTGAGGGTGAGGGTGTGTTCGGCCAGCGAGGCGGGCACGCCCGGCGAGGTGGGCACGCCCAGGGTGAGCGCCCCGGAGCCGGCCTTGACCAGCAGCGAGTCGGAGTGGCCGTGGTAGTTGCCCTCGAACTTGACGATCTTGTCCCGCCCGGTAAAGCCGCGCGCCACGCGCAGCGCCGACATAGTGGCCTCGGTGCCGGAGTTGACCATGCGCACCATCTCCACCGAGGGCACCAGCTCGCAGACCTTGTCGGCCATTTGCGTTTCCAGTTCGGTCGGCGCGCCGAAACTCATGCCGTTGTGCAGCGCCGCCTCGACCGCCCTGATCACGTCGGGATGGTTGTGGCCGACGATCATCGGCCCCCAGGAGCCGACATAGTCGATGAACCTGTTGCCGTCCTCGTCGAACATACAGGCTCCTTCGGCCCGCTTGAAAAACAGCGGTTCGCCGCCGACGCCCTTGAAGGCCCGGACCGGGGAATTCACCCCGCCGGGGATGTGTTTCTGGGCGGCAACAAACAGATCATGCGAACGGGACATAACGCGCTTCCTTCAATGATTTCGAGAATGACAAATCCGACAACAGCCCCGAATGATAACCAAATCAGGCATCCGGCGACAGGGCCGGCAATAGTGAGGTGATTGGAAATAAACGCAGAGGGTCGCTCTCGGCATCCTGCCTTCCGCGACATTAGTACTTCCCTGTACGTCACGCGGAGGCGCAGAGGCGCAGAGTACTGAGAATCATGACGAATGATCTGAGCTTGATCATCAGGCTTGTCCAGAACTGATGCTTCAAAAAAAGGTTATTCAGGGTGATATGAAGCTTTTTTCTCCGCGACTCTGCGCCTCCGCGAACTCCGCGTTAAATTTTCTGAATTGGAGAAGAGCTTCAGTCGAAGCAGCGACTGAGGCGGCGGGCGGCGGCCTCGATGTCGGCCTGGCCGAACAGGGCGTTGACCACGGCCAGCATGTCGGCGCCGGCCTCGCGCAGGCGGGGGGCGTTGTCGGGGGTGATGCCGCCGATGGCGGCGATCGGCAGGTCGAGCTGCTGGCGGGCCTGTTCGAGTAATGCGGGATCGGCCTGCGGGGCATCGGGTTTGGTACTGGAGGGAAAAAAGCGACCAAAGGCGACGTAGTCGGCCCCCGCCTGTTGCGCTGTCAGGGCCTGTTCCAGCCGGTTGTTGCAGGAGAGGCCGATCAGCTTGTTGTGACCCAGCTGGCGCCGGGCGTCGCTCACAGTGGTGTCTGTCCGCCCCAGATGGACCCCGTCAGCGTCGATTTCCTGCGCCAGGGCGACATCATCATTGATCAGAAAAAGCGCCTGATAGTCGCGACACAGGCCGGCGAGGCGGGTGGCATCGTGACGGCGTCGTTGCGCTTCGGCCGACTTGTCCCGGTACTGCACAATTCGGGTACCGCCGGCGAGAGCGGCACGGACCGCCTCAAACAGCGGCTCGCCGGTGAGCCGAGCGTCTGTAACGGCGTACAGTCCCTGCAGGCGGGGATCGCTCACGCCTCGTCACCCCGGGCCCAGAACAGCCGGTTGGGAATATGCTGACCCATGCCCGGACGAAAGCCCTGCTGCAGGGCGTGCCAGGTGAACTCCTGCGCCTCATGAATCGCCGCGAACGGATCCAGCCCCTGGGCCAGCAGCCCGGCGATGCCCGAGGCCAGGGTGCAGCCCGAACCGTGGTAGTGATGGGGCAGGCGATCCCAGCTGAAGGTTTCCAGCTGACGGTGATTGGCATACAGGTGATTGTCGATATGCGGCCCCGGTTCATGGCCGCCGGTGATGAGCACGTATTCGGGGCCCAGATCGAGCAATTCCTGGCCGCAGGCATGGAGCGTATCGGATTCGGGGGCGAGGCGCCGGGCCTCCTCGCTGTTGGGAGTGAGCACCGTGGTTTGCGGCATCAGCAGGGTTTTCATGGCGTTGACAATCGCATCGTCGGCCAGCTCCCCGCCGCCCCCGGCGGCGAGCACCGGATCCAGCACCAGTGGGATGTCCGGGTAATCCACCAGAATCGAATGAATTGCCTCGATCACCTCGACACTGCCGAGCATGCCCAGCTTGAAGGCGGCGATGGGCAGGTCCTCCAGTACCCCGCGGGCCTGTTCGATCAACAGCATCGGATCGACCGCCATGAAGCGGCTGGCATTGACCGTATCCTGCACGGTCAGGGCGGTGATAATCGGGGTTGCATGGCCGCCCATGCTGACGATGGTCTCGATGTCGGCCTGAATACCGGCCCCGCCGGTGGGGTCCAGACCGGAAAAACACATCACCGCGGGGATCGAAGACTCGGACATAAGGGTAAACCTGAGAGAAAATGAATGTAATCCAATGAGATGGGAGTCTAACACGGACAATTCAAGCGATTCCTATTGGCTGCATAAAATGCGATAATAGTTGACTCAAACGGTCAACGATGTAGTGGTCATCATGGAATACAAGCAATACATGTGTGTCGTCTGTGGTTTTATTTACGATGAAGAACAGGGCTTGCCCGAAGAGGGTATCGCGCCCGGTACCCGCTGGGATGACATCCCCGAAGACTGGCAGTGCCCCGAATGCGGGGTGGGCAAGGAAGACTTCGAAATGATTGAAATCTAGCTTTTCCCGCCTATCATTTTTCGAGGCAGGTTATTTAACGCAGAGTTCGCGGAGGCGCAGAGTCGCGGAGAAAGAATATTTTGATCGGCATCTGATACAGGACTACTTCAATTCTGTGTCGCTTGCGTCCTGCATAAGCTTTATTTATCAATTTTAGCTCTGCGTCTTTGCGCCTCTGCGAACTCCGCGTTTTTATCCCAGTGTACATCAGCAATAAATACCGCCTTAGCCGGGCAGGGTGCCGGCCTGCTGCGCAAGCCAGGCGGTTTGGGCGGAGAGTTCCAGTGAGCAGTTCCATTTGTAGGCCAGGTTGATGGTTTCGGCCTGGGCGTAGACGCCGTGGCCGCGGACCACGGTGATTTTGTGTCGGGCAAGCACGTCGGAGACCTGTTCCGGCGCTTCGGCCAGGTAGTTCTCGTAGGCGATACTCAGTACCGGCACGGTGCCAAAGTAGTAATGGCCTTCGAAATCCGGCGGCGTGAAATCTTTGCCATTGAGGGTCAGGGCGACGGTATGGGCACCGTGGCCGTGCAGGACCGCCCGGGTCCGTTCGTTTTTCTGATAGACCATCACATGCAGCCGTGCATCCAGCGAGGCGCCGTCACCCAGTGTCCCGTCGATATCGCAGGCCACCAGTTCATCGGCTGCCAGGGTATCCGCGCAGGCGCCGGTGGGGGTGACCCAGATGGTGTTACCCTCGCGCACCGAGGCATTACCACTGTGCGAGTCGTTGATACCGTACTGGCGCAGCCATTGATAATGGCGAATCAGGTCGTCTTTGAGATGCATGGCGAGGCTCGTCTTCATTGTGTAATAGTCTTGTCAAAAACACATCGTATTATCTCCCGCAACCGAATCTGAATCGACAAACCGCTACGGGAGAACTACCATGATCGCTGCTTTGCAAAAACAATTCAATCGGCTGCTGCTGGTCCTGGCGGTACTACCGCTGGCTGCCTGTGCCGCCAATAATACCACTGCCGAAAAAGGTGATGTCCTGCTTGAAGCACATGAAGACGGGCGCATCCATATTTTCTATGACAGGGAGACGTTCGCCGAGTATATGCAAAACGGTGAAACCTCCTTCCGCCTGACCCGGATCGGCGCCGGCCCCAACGGAGAAACGGTCGTTTTTGGTTTGACCGACGAAGACAAGAAAAAGCGCAGCGGACTTCCTGCGGTGGAAATTTATGACGGCAAGCGTCAGGCGCAGAATTTCTACGGTGAAATGTACCGGCACGGCCGTATCTACGTATTCGATAACTATCAGGATATGAAGAATGTGCGCGATACCGGCCATGCGTCTTATTTCTATACCGAAATTGCCTCCGGTCCGAAGGGCGAAACTGTGCTCTATGTGCTCAACAGCAGCAACAAGAATGACAAGCCGGTGGGACTGATCGAGAAATTCAAGGCATTCAATAATAGTTAAGCAAGAAAGTGGTGCAGTATACAGGCCTTCCCTGTTCCGAACTTGCATGTCCAGCTCGAAACAGAACAAGGCAAACCGGGCATTATTGCTGGGTGTTGATAATGGATTTACCCAGTTACCCTCCCAAACGGTGGCGGTTGTACAAACCGGACTGGTGAATGGTTCATCTAAAAAGGTTTGACGACCGCCAGCAGGACCACGGCGATCAGGATGAGCACGGGAAATTCGTTATACCAGCGATAGTAAACGTGCGAGCGGGTATTGCGGTCGTGTTTGAAGTCGAGCAGCAGCTTGCCGCAGTGGAGATGATAACCAATCAGGATAGCGACCAGCACCAGCTTGGCATGCAGCCAGCCGCTGTCTTTATAGGCTGCCCAGGCGTAATCCATCAGCAGCCACAACCCCAGTACGATGGTAATGATCGCCCCGGGGGTCATGATCCCGTAAAACAGCTTGCGCTCCATAATCTTGAAGCGCTCGCGGCTGGCGCTATCCTCGGCCATGGCGTGATAGACGTAGAGGCGCGGCAGGTAAAACAGACCGGCGAACCAGGTGACCATAAATATCACATGCCACGCCTTGACCCAGAGCATGGCGACTTATCCTTTGGCCTGGGATGCCAGCATGGTTTCGATGCGGTCATGCATCTTGTCCATGTCCAGCTCGCCGATCTTGTGGTGAACGATGCGACCCTGCGGGTTGATCAGAAAATGACTCGGGGTCAGCTTGACGTCACCGAAGGCATCGGCGATCTCGCTGTCGACATCCAGCACGATAGGATAGGGAATGTTGCGCTCCTCGCGCATGCGCATCACGTGGTTGGGCGGATCATAGTCCATGGCCACGCCAATAATCTCCAGTCCTCTGGGGGCCAGCTCGTCATACATCTCGATCAGGTGCGGCATCTCCTTGATGCAGCCGGGGCAGGAGGTGGCCCAGAAGGTCACCAGCACCGGGCGGCCCTGCAACTGTTGCAAAGCGATCGTCTCGCCTTCGACATTCTTGAAACTGAGATCCGGCGCCCGTTGCAGGCCCGACGGGCTGAACCAGAGCCAGCCCAGCACACCGAGTAGCAGAACGATAAAAGCGGCAATAAAGGTGTCACGGGTTTTCATATTTGACAGCGTTTCCCTGGGTATCCTGTTTATGTAAATACGCTTCCGCCAGCGCCTGGTAAATCGGCCGGGGGCAGACCAGACTCGATATGCCGCGGGCGATCAATGCCGTGGCCATCAGCGGCAGCAGCATGCCCGAATTGTCGGTCATTTCCATCACAATGACAAAAGCGGTGATTGGCGTTTGTACCACGCCACTGAAGTATCCGACCATTCCCAGCATGATAAGTGCCGCGGCCGGCAGCTGTGGCATCAGCAATGCCAGGTCGGCGCCCAGCCCTGCCCCCACCGACAGTGACGGGGCAAAAATGCCGCCGGGAATGCCACTGAGATAGGACGATAATGTAGCCAGCAATTTCCATAGCGGGAACAGCAGGGAGGCCTCGCCGCCGTCAACCAGTTGCTGGGCTTCGAGATAACCGGTGCCGAAGCTCTGACCATCGGAGACAAACCCCAGCAGGCTGATCAGCAGTCCGCAGCCGAAGGCAACCCGTACGGGATAACGCCAGGCCAGCGGGGCAATGTGCCGCGAGCCGAGAATGAGTCCCGAGGCAAACAGCCCGCCCAGCAGCCCTCCGACCACCCCGCAGATCAGCACCGCCAGCCAGGCGCCGGACAATGGCAGGCTGGCATCGGTACTGCCGAAATAGGTGTAGGGGCCGAGAATCACCAGCGCGGTGATGCCGGCCAGCACCACGGTGATAATCAGCGTGCCGCTGGTGCGTTGTTCGAAGGAGCGGCTCATCTCCTCGATGGCAAACAGGATCCCGGCCAGCGGGGTGTTGAAAGCGGCGGAAATGCCGGCGGCCCCGCCGGCCAGAATCAGGGCGCGGAACATATCCTGACCGCGCAATGGCAGCGGGGCAAACCGGCGCAGGGAATACATGATCGAGGCACCGATATGCACGGTCGGCCCTTCACGGCCGATGGAGGCGCCGCAAAACAGTCCCATAGTGGTAAGGGCCATTTTGCCCAGCGCCACCTTGATGGAGAGCACCCTGCGGCGCAGGGCGTGCTTGCGCAGGGAGAGGGCGGCAATGGCCTGGGGGATGCCGCTGCCTTCGGTGCCGGGAAAAAACCGCCGGGTCAGCCAGGCGATCAGTGCCAGCCCCAGGGGCGGCAGCAAATAGGTCAGCCACGGTTGCCGCTGGTGCAGATGGTGGAAACTTTCATCCGCCGCATTGGCCAGCAGCGCAAACAGCGCGGCGACGGCGCCCACGCACAGGGCGCCGCCCCACAATAACAGGCGCATTTTCCATTTATTCAGGGAAAACAGCCGACGTCGGGTGCGGTTGAGGTGCTGGCGGTACATAGCGCCGCATTCTAGCATGGCCGGGGCCGTGCCTCGTTACACGCACCAGGCCGGGGCGGGGGGAGCATAATGGGTCCGGGTGCAGTCAAAAACCTGGCAAAAATCCTTGACCTTGTGAAATGTGTGGAATAGGGTAAGAGTCCCTTAGGGGAGTAACCGCCAAGCCTTAATAACAATAATCAAGCACGACCCAACTCAAGCGGCTTTTCAGCCGCTTTTTTGTGCGCAGCGCATT
>JBKGZJ010000074.1:0-11129 GCA_046545635.1 Thiohalophilus sp.
TTGGCGAGGCGATCGCGCATCTCGCGGCGGTCGATGATCATGTCGATGGCGCCGTGTTCGAGCAGGAACTCGCTACGCTGGAAGCCTTCAGGCAGAGTCTCGCGCACGGTCTGCTCGATCACCCGGGGGCCGGCGAAGCCGATCAGGGCATTGGGCTCGGCGGCGTTGATATCCCCGAGCATGGCCAGGCTGGCGGAGACACCGCCCATGGTGGGATCGGTCATTACCGAAATAAACGGAATACCTTTTTTGTTCAGGCGCGCCAGCGCGGCACTGGTTTTGGCCATCTGCATCAGCGAGAACAGCGCCTCCTGCATACGCGCGCCGCCGCTGGCGGAAAAGCAGACCAGCGGCATATTGTGCTCGATACAGGTGTTGACCGCGCGCACGAAACGCTCACCCACCACCGACCCCATGGAGCCGCCCATGAATTTGAATTCGAAGGCGGCGGCCACCAGTGGCATCCCCTTGAGCGTGCCCTGCATCGCCACCAGGGCATCGTTTTCACTGGTTGCCCGCTGGGCCTGAGCCAGACGATCTTTGTATTTTTTGATATCCCGGAACTTGAGGGCGTCGACCGGCTTGAGATTGGCGGCGATCTCCTCGCGCCCCTCCTCGTCCAGAAACTGCTCCAGACGCTGGCGGGCACCGATGCGCATGTGGTGATCGCACTTGGGACAGACATCCAGGTTGCGTTCCATCTCGGCCCGGTAGAGCACGGCACCACAGGCCTGGCACTTGCTCCACAGCCCCTCGGGAACGCTTTTACGGGTACCGCCTTCGGTGCGAATGCGGGAGGGTAATAACTTGGTAAACCAGTTCATCGATGAACAACCTTAAGTCATGTTGGTGAGGGTCCTCAGAGGGCATCCATCGCCCGGCGCATGTCGCCCAGCAACGCCGCCACAGCCTGGTTAATCTTCTCGGCCGAGGTCATATTCGCTTCGATTTGTCGTACCAGCGCACTGCCGACCACCACGGCATCCGCCACGGCAGCCACGGCGGCGGCGGACCCGGCATCTTTAATGCCAAAGCCTACTCCTACCGGCAAATCTGTCAACGCATGAATCGCCGAAACGCGATCACCTACCGCTTTCGTGTCAATATTGGCCGCCCCGGTGACCCCCTTGAGCGACACATAATAGATAAAGCCGCTGCTGGCCCGGCTCACTGTGGCCATGCGTTCGGCATCGGTGGTCGGGGAGATCAAAAAGATCCGATCGATATCCTGCGCCTGCAGGGTGCGGATGTAATCCTCCCCCTCTTCCGGTGGCAGATCCACGGTCAGCACGCCGTCGATGCCCGCCGCGGCCGCCTCGGCGGCGAACTGCGCATAGCCTTTGACTTCGATGGGATTGAGATAGCCCATCAGCACCACCGGCGTGGTGTTATCCTGCTGGCGGAAGGTGCGCACCATGTCCAGCACGTCATCCAGGCTCACGGCATGGGTCAGAGCCCGTTCCATCGCTTTTTGGATCACCGGCCCCTCGGCCATGGGATCGGAGAACGGCACCCCCAGCTCAAGGATATCGGCGCCCGCCTCCACCATCGCGTGCATCAGCCCCACGGTCTGGCCGGGCTCCGGATCGCCAGCGGTGACATAGGGAATCAGGACCTTGCGCCCGATCTGGCGGGCGGCGGTAAAACAGGCGGCAATCCGGCTCACAGGCTGATCCCCTGGTGGGTGGCGACCGTATGAATGTCCTTGTCGCCGCGTCCGGAGAGGTTGACCACGATGATCTGCTCCCTGTCCAGGGTCGGCGCCAACCGGGTGGTATAGGCCAGGGCGTGACTCGATTCCAGCGCCGGTAAAATGCCCTCGATACGGGTCAGATCGTAAAAGCCCTGCAGCGCCTCGTCATCATTGACCGCGACATAGTGAGCCCGTCCCGAATCCTTCAGCCAGGCGTGCTCGGGGCCGACCCCGGGATAATCCAGACCGGCCGAGATCGAGTGGGTGTGAACGATCTGGCCGTGGGCGTCCTCCATCAGATAGGTCCGGTTGCCGTGCAGCACGCCCGCCTTGCCGGCGCACAGCGGCGCGGCATGCTGGCCACTCTCCAGGCCGAAGCCCGCCGCCTCGACGCCGTACATCCTGACGGACTCGTCATCGAGAAACGGATAAAACAGGCCGATGGCGTTGGAGCCGCCGCCCACACAGGCGACCAGCGCATCGGGCAGGCGCCCCTCCTGGGCCAGGATCTGCTCGCGGGATTCGCGGCCGATGATGGCCTGAAAATCGCGCACCATAGCCGGATACGGGTGGGGACCGGCCACGGTGCCGATGATATAGAAGGTGTTGTCGACGTTGGTCACCCAGTCGCGCATGGCCTCGTTCAGGGCGTCCTTGAGCGTGCGCGAGCCCGATTCCACCGGCACCACCTGGGCACCCAGCAGTTTCATGCGATAGACGTTCATCGACTGGCGCTGCACGTCCTCGGCGCCCATGTAGACCACGCATTCGAGCCCCAGCCGGGCCGCCACGGTGGCGGTGGCCACGCCGTGCTGGCCGGCGCCGGTCTCGGCGATGATCCGGGTCTTGCCCATGTGCCGGGCCAGCAGGGCCTGGCCGACGGTATTGTTGATCTTGTGCGCGCCGGTGTGATTGAGATCCTCGCGCTTGAGATAGATGCGCGCCCCGCCGAGTTTCTCGCTCCAGCGCCGGGCGTAATAGAGCGGGCTGGGCCGGCCGACGTACTGGCGCAGCTCCTCGTCCAGTTCGGCCTGGAAATCGGCATCGGCCATGTAACGGTCATAGGCCTCGCGCAGCTCTTCCAGCGGCCCCATCAGGGTCTCGGACACGAACCGGCCGCCGTAGGGGCCGAAATGGCCCCGGGCGTCCGGATAGTGATATTTGGGTTTAGTCTCTGCCAACGCGTTCAACCTCTGCGATAAACGATCGGATTTTATAGGCGTCCTTGATACCCTTCTGCGCTTCGACGCCGCCGCTGACATCCACGCCGTAAGGGCGCGCGGTGGTCACCGCCTCGGCGACATTTTCCGGACTCAGTCCCCCCGCCAGAATCACCGGCATGGCCAGATGCGCGGGCACCCGCCGCCAGTCGAAGCGGTCGCCGGTACCGCCGGGCACGCCGGCCTGATAGGTATCCAGCAGCAAGCCGGCGGCATCGTGATACTGCTTTGCGGTGGCCAGCACATCGGCCTGCTCGCGCATTCGCAACGCCTTGAGATAGGGCCGGGCATAACGCCGGCACTCGGCCGGGGATTCCTCGCCGTGAAATTGCAGCAGATCCAGCGGTACCGCCGCCAGCACCCGGCAAACCGTCGCCTCTTCGGCGTCGACAAACAGCCCCACCGTGGTCACGAACGGCGGCAGGGCGGCGATGATCTCCCGGGCCTGGTCGATCTCCACGACGCGGGGACTGTGCGGATAAAACACCAGTCCGATCGCATCGGCGCCGGCCTGGGCCGCCGCTATGGCATCCTGCGGGCGGGTAATGCCGCAGATTTTCACCCTGGTTTGCATGCGCGTCGGATTCCGTTTGAGCACTGGTTACCGGCCCGGCAACAGCCCGGTCGGACACAAAGGTTATTGATTTTACAGGTACTTAGCACACAACCGCAAGAAAAAGGGAGGTCTGCCACGGGACAGTTCAGGTGCACATGAAAAACGGCGTTCATGGCCCGTTCAAGACTCTATACCGTCAATGAGCACAAATTGTGCACAGAGTATTCGGTCTGACCATACACAGAGGCTTGAGGTATAGGCAGGAATAGAGCAGACAGGGTAAAAAAAATCCCGCCGGGGGACGGCGGGAAAATTCAGCTATGGAGAATACACCGTTAGCAGACTTCAGAGTGCCGAAAATACGCGCCGGATAATTTGATGCAGATCAATTAAGCGAAAAAAGCCATCCCGGTAATTGCCAAACAAGTCTATTGGGTGGTTTCGCTCTTACCCTGATTCACCAGATCGGATCGGCAACAACCGGTTTGGGAAGATTAAAATCGGCAGGATAATCGACCCCCATAAAATAGAGCCCGTCGGGCGGTGCGGTGACACCGCCACGGGTGCGATCCTGTTGCTCAAGCACCTGCCGGGCCCAGTCGGGTTCGGCCTCGCCGGCGCCGATAGTCATCAATACCCCGGCAATGTTACGCACCATGTGGTGTAAAAAGGCATTGGCGTTCAGATCCAGAATAATAAACTCGCCGCGGCGCACCACATCCAGCTGGTAAAGGGTACGCACCGGACTTTTGGCCTGGCAGGCCACCGCGCGATAGGCACTGAAGTCATGCTCGCCAAGTAAATAGTGTGCCGCCTGCCGCATCGGTTCGACATTCAGCGGACGGTATTCCCAGCTGACCCGCCGATGCAGATAGGCGGGGCGAATCGCACGATTGAATATGACATAACGGTAATAGCGTCGCCGGGCACTGAAACGGGCGTGAAAAGCCGTCTCAACCGGTCGGGCCCAGAGCAGACGCACGCTGTAGGGCAAATTGCTGTTGGCACCACGTACCCAGGAAAACTCGCTGCGCTCGGCAGCCGTGTCGAAATGGATCACCTGCCCGGCCCCGTGCACGCCGGTATCGGTGCGCCCCGCACAGACAACCCGCAGCGGATGGTTGGCCACCTTTGCCAGCGCACGTTCCACCGCCACCTGCACACTGGGCGAGTGTTCCTGATACTGCCAGCCACAAAAGGCGCTGCCGTCGTATTCCACGCCTGCCGCGATCCGCACAACTCCCCCGGAAAATAATGACAAGAAGATTACAGTTCGATCAGAATGCCCATCATCAGCCCGATAAGCAGCAGCACGGGCCAGGCCCACTGGCGCACCGGTGGCGGCGGCAGTATATCCAGCGTCACTTCCCGGATCGATGGCTGTTCGGCCTGTTCAAACAAGCGTGGCAGCAGGCCCGCCAGGTGTTGCACGATGTGCGTGATCCGCCCGCGTATACCCCGCCTTGCGGGAGAAGCCGGCGGGATCCGCCACAACGCCTCCTGCCGGGTGACATAATCCAGCGTGAGCGCCACACGCACCGCCAGACGCTCGGGCGGCCAGCGCAGATGACGCAAGGGCGACAATAACCAGTACAGGGCCGCGATGAGTTGTTGGCGCGAGGTGCTGACAAGCAGAATCCCGGCCGCCAGCAGAATCAGAATCAGGGTCAGGACCCGCGGCAAACCGTCTTCCAGTCCGGCGCGGGTCGGCAGCAGGTACCCGGGCAGGGGCAGATCCAGCGGCACGCCGGGGGTGAACCAGCCGTAAATCACCAGTATGGAGAGCAGCAGCCAGCGCAGTCGTCGCACCATCACCACGGTTTGTCGCACCTGTGCCAGCGTCAGGCTAAACAACAGGCCGCCAATGAGCAGGACGGCGACGATCAGTTGAGCAGGTTCGGGACGCGCCAGAGCAACACAAAATACCAGGAAGCTGACGACCCGGATGACCGGATGCATCGGGTCAGGCGATCTGCTGAATCAGCTGCTGGGCTTCCTGTTTCTGCGAATCGTTGCCTTCATCAAGCACCTCATCAAGAATGCTGCGGGCCCCATCGGGATCGCCCATGTCGATATAGGCCCGGGCCAGATCCAGTTTGGTTCCCACTTCATCCCCGCCGCCCAGTGGCATGTCCGCTTCGCCGGAATCCGAGCTCGTATCCAGGTCCAGAGCCATTCCGCCTTCATCCGCGCCGCCGAAATCGAGACCGCCAGCGTCGAGAGCCATGGTCTCCTCGTCAGCGGCCTGCTCACCGCCGCCGAAATCCAGTGACTGAGTATCGTCTTCCCCGCCGAGGTTGAAATCCAGCCCCGCATCACCGCCGCCTGCGGCCGGTTGTTCGCTGCCGCTATCGAAGTCGAGACTCAGGCCGCTATCGGCCTCCGCGCCGGCGCCGCCGCCCAGGTCATCGAGGTTGAACTCGAGATCATTTTTGGTATCACCGCTGTCACTTTCGCCGCCCAGGTTGAAGTCCAGTCCGCCTTCCGTCTCCTCCGGGCCGCCGCCCAGATTAAAGTCCATGCCTGGCGATTCACCGCCGGCAGAGGCTTCCGTATTCATGTCCAGATTAAAATCCAGTTCCGAATCCGCACTCTGGCTTGATTCGCCAGCCGGGCCCGGACTGAAGTCGAGTCCCCCGACATCAGCTTGTTCAGAGGCGCCGGTCTCGCTGTCCGTACCAAAATCAAGATTGAAATCGAGCTCCGAATCCTGGGATCCGGCCTGACCGGCGTCGGCAAAATCACTGCTGTCGAAAACACCGCTGTCCAGCCCGATATCCATCACCTGGCTATCGGAGAGGCCCGCACCGGGTTCGTCATTGCCAAAGGCACCGGCAGAGGCGGCTGCCGCGGCGCCGGCGGCGAACAGGGGATTATTCGGCGCCAGCTGCTTGCCCATGCCCACAACTTTCTCCCACATGGGATCCGATTCGGCCTCGCCGCCCAGACTGGCGTAAAACTCCTCGGCCAGGTTTTCAAACGCACTGACGTTCTGGGTGGTGTTATACAGCTCCAGCATCTTGAGCTTGAGTTCCTTGCGCCCCGGTTCCTGCTCGATGGCTTCCTGCAGACGCTCCTCGGCGGCTTCATAACGGCCATAGGCGATGAACACATCCGCTTCGGTCAACGGATCCACTTCCGAGTCCTCGGTCTGAATCGCTCCGGCGCCACTGACCGCGAAATCACTCAAAAACGAGGACTCCCCGGAATCGGCGCCGGCTTCCGTACTGTTGCTCAGGGTAGAGGGCCCCCCCGAGAGAATGCTCTCCTGATAGTTCCCTTCGGCCAGGCGGCGCCGGCGCACCACGATCAGCATCAGAATGACCAGCACCAGTAACACCGGCGCGGCCACATACATCAGCAGCGAATTACCGGAAGCGCTGATCATCCCGGTGACAATCCCGACGGCGCTGTTGAAAATATCTTTGGCCATGGCGAGGTATTCCGCGACCATGCCTTTGGGTTCGGTCCCGGGCTCGGTTTCCGGCTCGGGGGCGGCTTGCGGCGCATCCTCCGCGGCAGGGGCCTCGCTTTCGGCCGGTGCCTGAGATGATTCAGCCGGTTCCGTCTCCTCGGGCTGCGGCGCCATTTCGGCCTCTTCTTCAGCCCCGGCTTCTCCGGCCTCCATCTCCGCTTCAGGGGCGGCCTCTTCTTCGGCCGGTTGCGACTCGACGGCCTCTTCGCCGGCAGCCTCATCCGTGTCCGGGGTTTCAGTCGGCACCGGTTTGGCGTTGACCTCCGCCAGTTGCTGTTGCAAGGCAGCCAGTTCGTCATCCTTGATGGAAACAGAACGTTGCAGGCGGGCCAGCTCCTCTTCCATCTCCTGCAGTTGCCGGTTCAGTTCGATGTTCCGTTCCTGCGTACTCGAGGCATTCTCGCGCAACTGGCGCATTTCATCCTGCAGGGCGATCAGATCGTTACTCATAGCCTCTTCACTGGCGCCCGCACCGGCCTGCAATTGATCGCCATCCGGCGACGAGAGGGTCAATTCCCCGCCCTGCTCGGCACGCGCCGGCTGCTCCCCGGAACCGGCTTCGGCGACCACAGCCTGGCGACCGGTCCGTTCCGCTACCGTCTGGCGATACTCCTCCCAGCTTTCGGTCTGGGCCATGTATTCATTGGCCGCCTGTTGCTGATTCATGGCGTCGAGCATCGAGGGATCCTCGATGCGCAGGACCTGCCCGGTCTTGAGGCGATGAACATTGCCGTCGACAAAGGCCTCCGGATTGCTTTCCAGCAGGGCCATCATAATCTGGTAGATACTGGCCGAGCCCGCGTTACGCTTGAGTTTCTCGGCGATAGTCCAGGCATTGTCACCCTGGCTGGTGACGCCGTAGTCCAGCTCGCCCCGCTCCATTTCATCCGTTGAACGATCACCACTGATATCAATACGCGGGAACAGGGAACCGTCATCGACAAAGGGATCCGTATCACCTTCGGAAGCCATCTCGGTGTCAGTCGCCGCATCCCCCGCCTGTGCCTCGGCCATCTCTTCTTCTGCGGCGGGCCCGGGGTCATCGGTGCTCTCCGGCTGCGCCCGCGGGGTTGATGGCTCGGGTTGCTGCGCCATTTCCGGGGAGTCAGGCGCGGTCGGCTGCGCTTCGGTCACCGGTTCCGGGGCAGAGGGTTCCGGTTCACGCTGGATGGTATCGCCCGACTCTTCGGTAACCGGCGTCTCGGCCATGGCCGGTGCCGAGTCACGCGTCATCTGCCCCGGAGGATCCAGCAGCAGGGTGTACTCGCGCAGCATACGACCGTTGTCCCAGCTGAACTCGATCAGAAAATTGACAAACGGCTCGCGGATCGGCTGTTTGGAACGAACCCGGATAACGCCTTCTTTCTCGACAACGTCAAACTCAAGACCGCTGAGGAAATGCGCGCGATCAATGCCGGCACGGATGAAGGCGCCCTCGGAAGCCAGTTTTACCGTCAGGCTTTCGAGATCCGATTCCGTGGGGGAGAGCAAATCAATCCGGGCATCGAGGGGTTCATTGAGGGCGGAGTTGAGCTTGATATTGCCGAATCCCAACGCCTGGGCACTCATCGGCAGCAAAAACAGGCAGGCCGAAGCCAGGCCCACAACCAGCTTTCGCAACATAGCAATTCTCCAGTCTGTCATGCTCCCGCTCCCCCGAACTGGCGGTAACCCATTTTATTTTTATAATTCAACAACTTATCCCGGATTCTTGGAAGATTCTTTATGAGTATGCACTAACTATAGCTTATAAATACTCTTTTACCAAAATTTCAGCAACTTGAACACTGTTTAATGCGGCCCCTTTTCGCACATTATCACTCACGATCCACAGATCCAGCCCCCGCGGATGGGAGATATCCTCACGAATGCGTCCCACCAGCACGGCATTCTCGTTGGCCGCGTCGGTGACCGGGCTCGGATAGCTGTGTTCACGACCTGCATCGAGCAAGGTGATACCCGGCGTATCTTTCAGCAAGGCCCGTGCCTGCCCGGCTCCGAGTTTATCGCGGGTTTCCAGATGCACGGCCAGACCATGCCCGTAAAACACCGGAATCCTGACCGCCGTGGGATTAATCGGCAGGTTCGCATCACCCAGGATTTTACGGCTTTCCCGCACCAGGTTCAGCTCGGCCCGGGTATAGCCGCTATCTTCCAGCGGCTCGACCTGGGCCAGGGCATTGAAGGCGATCTGCCGATCATACACCCGGTTTTTCAGCGGCCGGGCATTTAACAGATTCGCCGTCTGTCCCGCCAGCTCCCTGATCCCGGCCTTGCCGCTGCCGGACACCGCCTCGTAGGTCGCCACATTGAGCCGCGCGATCCCGACCGTGTCGTAAAGCGGCTTCAGGGCGACCCACAGTTGCACGGTGGTCGCGTCGGGGCTGGCGATGATGTGTTGGGCCGTATAACCGGCAATCGCCCGGGGATTCACTTCGGGAATGACCAGCGGCACCGACTCATCACCGCGGAACCGCGCACTGTTGTCGATCACCACACAACCGGCCGCCGCCGCACGGGGGGCATACTCGGCCGCCACCGTCTCGGTGGCACAAAACAGCGCCAGCTGCACCCGGGAAAAATCGAAATCCGCCAGATCCCTGACCACCAGCGGCTTGCCCCGAAACTCCACCCGCTTGCCGGCCGAGCGGGCGCTGGCCAGCGGATAGATCGTCCCGACCGGAAAATCCCGCTGCTGGAGAATCTCCAGCATCACCTCGCCCACCGCGCCGGTGACCCCGACAATCGCAATATCCACTTGCTTACTCACCCGGTAACAACCTCATGGCCTGACTTCTCGTTCGTCATATTTGATATGCACTCTGATCAAAAACGCCGAGTTCGCAGAGTCGCGGAGACGCAGAGATTGTTATTTGTTTTTCTCCGCGACTCTGCGGCTCCGCGTCCTCTGCGTTTATCTTCAGAGCCTTGAAATGATAGCCGCATCAGTGATCGAGCAGGATGCGCAGCATGCGGCGCAGGGGTTCGGCGGCACCCCACAGAAGCTGATCGCCGACGGTGAAGGCGGACAGGTAGTCGTTGCCCATGCTCAGTTTACGCAGGCGCCCGACCGGCACGTGCATTTTGCCGGTGACGCTGGCGGGACTCAGCTCGGCCATACTGACGTCTTTGTCGTTGGGAATGACTTTGACCCAGTCGTTGGCCCGCGCCAGGATGTCGCTGATTTCATCCAGCGGCACGTCCCTGGTCAGTTTGATAGTCAGCGCCTGGCTGTGACAGCGCATGGCGCCGATACGCACGCAGATGCCGTCGATCGGGATCGGCCGATCGCTGCGCCCGAGGATCTTGTTGGATTCGACCTCGGCCTTCCACTCTTCCTTGGTCTGACCGCTGTCGAGTTGCTTGTCGATCCAGGGGATCAGGCTGCCGGCCAGCGGCACGCCCCACTGATCGACCGGATAATCCTTGCTGCGGATGAACTCGGCCACCTGACGATCGATATCCAGAATTGCCGCGGCGGGATCGGCATTGAGCTCCTTGACCGAATCATTAATGGCACCCATCTGCCGGATCAGCTCGCGCATATGTTGCGCGCCGGAGCCGGAGGCGGCCTGATAGGTCATGGGCGAGATCCATTCGACCAGGTTCTCATCGAACAGGCCGCCGACGGCCATCAGCATCAGGCTGACGGTACAGTTACCGCCCACATAGGTCTTGATGCCCCTGTCCAGTCCCGCCTCGATGACCGACTTGTTGACCGGATCCAGCACGATGATGCTGTCGTCCTGCATGCGCAGGGTGGAAGCGGCATCGATCCAGTAACCATCCCAGCCCGCCTTACGCAGTGCGGGATAGACTTTCCCGGTATAATCGCCGCCCTGACAGGAGATGATGATGTCCATCGCCTTCAGTTCATCGATGTCGTTGGCATCTTTTAACGGCGACACGTCCTTGCCGATATCGGGGCCGGGCTGACCGGTCTGCGAGGTGGTAAAAAAGACCGGCTCAATGTGATCGAAATCCCCTTCCTCGCGCATGCGTTGCATGAGGACCGACCCCACCATGCCGCGCCAACCTACCAAACCTACCCGTTTCATTGCTCCACCTCGATCAAAACTCTGCTGTGATATATATGCCATTGTAACCCTGAACAGGGCCGGGGTACGAGGGACGAGTGCCGAGGCGATGAAATTCCGGACTGGTTCGTCTTGACCCTCGCTTTTC
>JBKGZJ010000075.1:0-10996 GCA_046545635.1 Thiohalophilus sp.
AAGATCCGGCCTGTGGCGTTCGAACCGGCAAATCACCCGATTATTTTTCTCCGCGACCTCTGCGTTATTTTTGCCAGGCGCAAAGAAGAGAACATTGGCCCACTCCGTCCCGGCATAGACTTATCCACCGAAGCGAGTCATCCGACACTGACCATCAGCGACTGAACTGAACCCGGGGCACCGCCGAGAGTAATTTTTGGGTGTATTCGTGTTGCGGCTCGCGGCTGATACGATCGGTCGGGCCGCGTTCCACAATGCGACCTTCGTTCATCACCAGCATCTCGTCGCTGACATACTCCACCACGCCGATATTATGGGTGATAAAAAGCAGGGTCAGATCCCGCTCGCGACGCAGTTCCAGCAGCATTTGCAGAATCTCGGCCTGCACGGACACATCCAGTGCGCTGGTGACCTCGTCACATACGATGAAATGGGGGTTGAGCGCCAGGGCGCGGGCGATGCCGATACGCTGACGCTGGCCGCCGGAAAATTCATGCGGGAAGCGCCACACATGATCGCCCTTGAGATGCACCCGCTCCAGGATCTGCCTGGCCAGTTCCAGGCGCTCCTCCTTCGACTCGCCGATGCCGTGCACCTTCATCGGTTCGGTCAGCGTCGCCGCGATGCTCAGGCGCGGATTGAGTGACGACATGGGATCCTGAAAAATGATCTGCATTTCCCGCCGCAAGGGTTGCAGGGCGCGGCGCGGGAGCGAGGTAATCTCCCGGCCATCGAAGTGGATCCGGCCGGCGGTGGGATCGGTCAGACGCAGAATCGCCCGCCCCAGGGTGCTTTTACCGCAACCGGATTCCCCCACCAGCGCCAGAATCTGGCCTTTGGGTATGCGCAGATCGACCCCGTCGACCGCCCTGACGTAATCCACGGTACGCCGCAACAGTCCCTTCTTGACGGGAAAATGGACCTCCACCTGCTGCAGATCGAGCAGAATATCGCTGTTCTTGCTGTGTTCGCTGTCGTGGGTAATCACTTCACGCGGCAGGTTCTCCGGCAGCGCCGCCAGCAGCTTGCGGGTATAGGGATGCTGCGGCTGGTTGATCATCTGTTGCAGCGGGCCGGATTCGACAATCTTGCCTGTTTGCATGACCGCCAGGCGATCGGCCATTTGCGAAACCACCCCGAAATCATGGGTGATGAACAAAATGGCGGTGCCGCGCCGCTGTTGCAACTCCTTCATCAGGCGCAAAATCTCGGCCTGCACGGTGACATCCAGGGCCGTGGTCGGCTCATCGGCAATCAGCAAATCGGGTTCACAGGCCATAGCCATGGCGATCATCACCCGCTGGCGCTGGCCGCCGGAGAGGCGATGCGGATAATCATCGATGCGCTCGGCGGCATGCGGGATCTTGACCTGCTCGAGCGCGGCGATGGCCCGCTCGCGCGCCTCGGCCTCGTCCATGGCCGGGTTGTGCAACAATAAAGCCTCGATGATCTGATCGCCGACTGTAAACACCGGATTCAGCGAGGTCATCGGCTCCTGGAAAATCATCGCGATGCGGGAGCCGCGGATCGACAGCGCCCGGCGTTTGTCCAGCCGGAGCATGTCCACCTGTTCGGTCTGGCCGTTGTTATGGCGGTACTCGAACAGCACCCGGCCGCCGGGATGCTCGCTGATATCCGCTGGCAACAACTGGATGATCGACAGCGCGGTGACCGACTTGCCACTGCCCGACTCCCCGACCAGGCAAAAGGTTTCCCCCTTGTTGATCTCGAAACTGACATCATCCACCGCGCGGATCACCTCGTCGCCGCTGCGCAGCCAGGTGTGCAATCCCTCCACTTTGAGTAATCGGCTCATGGCGATCTCACCGGGCGGATTTTTTCAGATGGGGATCGATGGCGTCGCGCATGGATTCACCGATCAGGTTATAGGCAAACACCGTCAGGAAAATGGCCCCGCCGGGAAAGGCCGCCATCCACCAGTTGAAGGTGGCCGCCTGCACCGCCTGGTTCAGCATCTCTCCCCAGGAGGGATCGTCGACCAGCCCCAGACCGAGAAAACTCAAGGTGGCCTCGGCCAGGATCGCGGAGGCCACCCCGAAGGAGGCCGCCACCAGCACCGGGGCCATACCGTTGGGCAGAATATGGCGAAACAGAATCGAATACAGCGGCAACCCGCAAGCGATGGCCGACTGGACAAACTCCTGTTGCCGCAGCTTGAGAAACTCCGCCCGTACATAGCGGGCAAAACCGGTCCAGCTTGTAATGCCGATGATGATCATCATCACGTAGAGATTACGACCAAAGAAAGCCACGAAGGTTAACAGCAAAAACAGCACCGGGATCGCCTCGAAGATTTCCACCAGCCGCATGCCCAGCATGTCGTAAATCCCGGAGAAATACCCCATCAGGCCGCCGATCAGGGTGCCGATGATCATGGCGATGCCGGTGGCGACAAAACCGATCCCCAGCGCGATACGCGAGGCATGGATCATGCGACTCAACACATCGGCGCCGTTTTCATCGGTGCCGAACCAGTGCTGACGTTCGTCCGCGCTCAGCGGTGCTTCCAGACCGGTATCCCCGGCATCGCGCAGATAATCCTTGGGTGAATAGGGAATCGGCGCGCTGATCACCCAGTCATAGGCACCGGCCCGCTGCCTGTCCCGATATTCCTCGTAGACAGTCAGTTTCGGCGGCGAAACCAGCGCGTTGCACAACAGCGTGGCAGCCAGGGCGATCAGCAACAATATGCCAAACCGGATGCGCAAACGGATTCTGGTAATAAATCCGAGCACCATGGCGCTGAAGAAAATAATCAACAGGATCACATCGGCCGCGCCGAGATGGCGTATCAGGGGACTGGCCAGGCGACCCTGCTCGCTCACCAGCAGGGGATGGCTGCTGGCCAGCAGGGGCGCGAACACGGCGACGAACACCAGTAACCCGATCCAGGCCAGGCCGATGCGCGCGGCCCACTTGGTAAACACCTCACGCATGACCTGGGCCGCATAACTGCGTTGTTGTCTTGGCTCACTCATAACTCACCCGCGGATCGGCAATCGCATAACAGAGATCGGCCAGCAGATAACCCAGCAGCGACAACAGCGCCCCGATCAGGGTAATGGAGAGCACCAGCTCACGATCCCGCGTCTGCACCGCTTCCACCGCCAGCTTGCCCATGCCATCGATACTGAACAGCGCCTCGACAATAATGGACCCGCCCAGCAGGCTGGGCAGCAGGGTGGCGGCCACGGTGATCAGGGGCAGCAAACTGTTGCGAAAGACGTGCCGCCACAGCACCTGTTGCTCGGGAACTCCCTTGGCCCGGGCGGTTCGCGCGTAATCGGACAACAGATTCTCCAGCACCGCGCTGCGCGTCAGTTTAGCCAGAAAGGCAAAGCCGCCGTAGGACAGGCATAACACCGGCAGGATCAGATGCCACACTCGATCCAGCAAAAAGCCGCGAACAAACTCGCCCTGCATGAAATAGACGGCAATGCCCGCGCCGAGCCCCGCGCCGAGTATGCCCAGCAAGGTGGTGCGCAAGGCGGCGTACTCGGTGTAGCCGATCAACCCGAAACAGGCCGTCAGGACCGCGCCGACCAGCACCATGGTCAGCCACGTGGTCTCGCCGGGCAGGGCAGCGGCCATCACCCCCCCCAGCAACGCCCCCAGTGCCGCCATCACCCCGGTGCGCCAGCGGCCTGTGCCACGCAGGCTCAGCATAATGAACAGCGCCATGGCAAACGCCATGGCCGCAAACAGCAACAGGAGATCGCCGAAGGCGCTCCAGTGGGGCATGAACGGCATGTCCAGCGCCTCGCGCCGGTTCAGTCCGCCGGTGGGAAACCAGTGCCAGTACTGGTCGCTGGCAAAAAACCCGATCAGCAACACCCCCGCCAACATGGTCGGCACCGACCACAGGCCCAGCAGGGTCACGCCCGAGCCGACATCGAAGGCCTTGCCGCGCCGGGTGGCGGCATGCACGCCGATGGCGATCGCCACCACATAGATTAACGGGATGGATAGAATATTCAGCAACAGGGTAATCGGCATACGTTCCCCGATCAGATCCGCGACCGGACGTCCATGGCGAAAACTGGTGCCCAGCTCGACCCCTTTGGTCAGCGAAAAACCGTCCACCCGGTTATCCTGATCGAAGGTGAAGCCGACCGGTGAGATATTGTTCAACCAGCGCAGGTATTGCATCGGCGCCGGCTGATCCAGCCCGTAGAGACGATTGTAATACTCCTCCATCGCCTTTTTGACTTCCGGCTCCAGGTTCTGCCCTTCCACCAGACTCTGGGCACTGATGCCGCCCGGGGCCGCCGCCATGACGGCGAATACCACGATGGTGATCCCGAGCAGGGTCGGAATCATCAACAGCAGGCGGCGAAGTATGTAGGTGTGCATCGGGCGTGCTGTGCCGGATCAGCTAGCGGAGATATTTCTGCTTATCCAGCGGCACATAAATTTCCACCGGCAGAATCCCCAGGTTCAATCCCAGATTGGTGTTTTGCAAATTCCTGATGCGTTCATCGACAAACACCAGCGACTCGCGCCGCATCAGAAAGGTATAGGGTTGATCATCATGCAAAATGCGCTCGGCTTCCCGCCACAACGGCATGCGCTCAGACTCATCCACCGTGCCGCGTGCCTGCTCGATAAGCCGGTCAAGCTGTTCATTTTTATAACCGATGAAATTATCGCCGCCGGACTCGATCTGATTGCTGTGGAATATCTGGTAGATATCGGTTTCCACCCCGCTGGTCCAGCCGAGTGTGATCGCGTCGAAATCACGCTTGCCGATCAGATCCAGCATCACCGACCACTCGGTGGGCTTGGGGATCATAGAGATACCGGCCCGGGCATAAAGATCTTTGAGAAACAGCACGATGCGGCGGGTATCCTCGCTGTCCTGAAAGAACACCAGTTCGAATTCGAACGGTTCACCCTCCGGGCCTTCCAGCATCCCGTCATCATCGCGATCGCGGTAACCGGCCTCATCCAGCAACTGGCGGGCTTTGTCGAGATTAAACTGGCGCGGTTCCAGTGCCGGGTCATGCTGATCGCTGCGCGGATTGAACGGACTGATCGCCACTTCAGCGTAACCGAGCATGATCTCGTCGATAATGCGCTGCCGATCGGTCAGGTACGTCATGGCCTTGCGCACGCGCTCGTCGGCAAAACGGGTCGGCTTGCCGTTGCGTTGCTGATTCCAGCCGATGTAGCTGTAACCGGCAGTGGGGCTCATGTATTCAAACCGCTGACTTCGGGACATCAGGGACTCGTCATCCAGCAAGGTCTGGTATTCGCGCGGCCGGGCGCTGTAGGTATCTAATTCGCCGTTGCGAAAGGTGGTCAGGCGCGCGGCGTCGTTCTGGATCACTTTCCACATCACCCGATCAAACGAGGGTTCCAGTCCCCAGTAACGCGGATTACGCTGCAGCTCCACCAGTCCCTGATCCGGTGTCCAGCCTTTCGGATCGTCGAGTCGATAGGGCCCGGAACCCAGCAGCAGGCCCTTGGACTGGTTAAACGTTTCCGGCTCGTCGAGATAGGGTTCGTAAAAGTGACGCGGCATGATAGCCATGCCGCCGGCCAGCGCCAGGCTGTCGAAATAGGGTTCCTTGAATTTGAACACCACTTCATGCGAGCCGCTGGCGGTTACGCTCTCGATCTTGTCATAGATGGCCCGTTCACGCGGCGCGGCGATGTCCGGGTTCTGGATAAATTCGAAGGTGAAGACCACATCGTCGGCATCCAGGGGTTCGCCATCGGAAAACTTGACGCCCTCGCGCAACTGGAAGGTGAAACTCAGCCCGTCGTCGCTGACCTGCCAGTCGCGGGCGATCAGCCCCTGCCATTCGAGCGTCTCGGGATCGCGGGTCAGCAGGGACTCCTGGACATAGGACTGCACCTGCGAGGCATAGGCGTCACTGGAGACCAGCGGGGTGATGGTCTTCAGCCCGGTGCCAAACGAGTCCACCAGCCAGTCGCCACGGGCGAAATCGGGCTGGCCGCTAGCGGCCAGCGCGCGCTCGAACGCCGGCGAGTCGGCCTCCTCCTGCCCTGACGCGCCGCCCTCGCTGACGCTGGCGCCCCGCTCAAGGCGCCGCTCCAGACGCTTGATCGCCCCCCGCAGCGCCCGCAGATCCTCCGCCTGCTCGTTCATGGTCCGTTGCATCCCGGCCATTTCGCCCCACTGGCGATCGACCATGTACATTGACAACAGCACGGTGATGAACAACAGCGCCAGAAAGGCAAACAGAAAGAAGTCTTTAAATGTGAAGCGTTTTTCCATGACGGGGCCCACTACGCCTTATCTATCGTTATAATTTATCTTCGTGACTTCGATGGTATACTATTTCCAAATCCGCTCGAGACTCAGAATAACCACCTCACCGCCGGCAAACAACCCGTGGAACCCGCCGCAAGCCTTCCCCTGACAGGTAAATTTCGGTACCTTATGACGCTGTCGGCGACCGTCGAGGGCGTCCGCAACCGGATTCAAACAACTCAATTGCAGGGTGAACTATGGGATTTCTACAAGGGAAACGCGCGTTGATCGTCGGTCTTGCCAGCAATCGCTCCATCGCCTGGGGCATTGCCCAGGCCATGCATCGCGAGGGCGCCGAACTTGCCTTCACCTACCAGAATGACAAACTCGAGGACCGGGTCGCCAAGATGGCCGCCGAGCTGGATTCGGAAATCATGATCCCCTGTGATGTCAGCAGTGATGAGGAGATCAACCAGGTCTTCAACCATCTCGACAACTACTGGGACGGCCTTGATATCATTGTCCATTCGGTCGCCTTTGCCCCGCGCACCGAGCTGGAGGGCGACTACCTGGATGCCGTCACCCGCGACGGGTTTCGCGCCGCCCACGAAATCAGCTCCTACAGCTTCGCGGCCCTGGCCAAGGCCGGCCGCAATATGATGGAAGGCCGCGACGGCGCCCTGCTGACCCTCAGCTACCTGGGCGCCGTACGCGCCATGCCCAATTACAACGTCATGGGCCTGGCCAAGGCCAGTCTGGAGGCCAACGTGCGCTACATGGCCCAGAGCCTGGGCCCCGACGGCATCCGCGTCAACGCCATCTCCGCCGGCCCGATCAAGACCCTGGCCGCCGCCGGCATCGGCAACTTCAAGAAAATGCTCACCGAGGTGGAAAACACCGCCCCGCTGCGGCGCAACGTCACCATCGAGGACGTCGGCAACGCCGCCGCCTTCCTCTGCTCCGACCTGGCCAACGGCATCACCGGCGAGGTGACCTACGTCGACTCCGGCTACAGCACCATCGGCATGCGCCCGCTGGACGCCGAGTAAATCCGCAACCAGAAATACTCACCACGAAGACGCGAAGCCACGAAGGTTTAATGAATTTGTCACTTCGTGTTCTTCGTGCCTTCGTGGTGAACGCTTTTCCTCGTCACTCGTCCCTCGGCCCTTGAGTCGTGCAACGACGACGATTCAGGCCGTTTTCACGACCGGTTGTTCGTCAACCAGCAGATCGGTCTCCCCTTCAGTTCGGGCGATGATGACCGCGCCGCAGGAGTCGCTGAAGACGTTCACCGCGGTGCGGAACATGTCCAGTATCCGGTCCACCGCCAGGATCAGCCCCAGCGCCTCCAGCGGCAGGCCGATGGTCCCCAGGATGATGGCGATCGCGACCAGGCTGGCGGCGGGGATCCCGGCCACGCCGATGGAGGTGAGCAGCGCCACCAGCACCACCGTGAACTGGGTGACAAAGCCCAGCTCCAGGCCATAGGCCTGGGCGATAAACAGGGCCGCGACGCATTCATACAGCGCCGTGCCATCCATGTTGATGGTCGCCCCCAGCGGCAGCACCACGCTGCTGGTGCGGTTGGAGACCCCGGCGTTCTTCTCCACGCACTCCATGGTCAGCGGCAGGGTCGCGGCCGAGGAGGCGGTGGAAAAAGCGGTCAGCAGGGCCGGCGCCATGGCCCGGTAGTGGCGCTGTGGCCGGACCTTGCCGACAAACCTGAGCAGCAGCGGCAACAGCACCAGCACGTGGGTCAGCAGGGCCAGCAGGACCGCGGCGGTGAACAGACCCAGGGTCTGCGCCAGCTCCGCCAGCTGATCCGGTTCGATTTCCGCCACCACCTTCGCCACCAGCGCGAAGACGCCCAGGGGGGCGAACTTCATCACCAGATCGGTGATGGCCATCATGATGCTGAACACGCCGTTCCAGAAGTTGTACTGGGCTTCGGCGTAATCCTCCTCGATGCGGGTCATGAAAAAGCCATACAGCAGACTGAAGAAGATCAGACCCAGCATCTGGCCGTTGGCCGCGGCGGAGACGATATTGGCCGGAATCATGCTCAGAAAAACGCCGGCAATATCGCTGGCGCCCCGCTCCCCGACCGACTCTTTGGCTACCTCGGCCTGTTGCTGGCTGAGCCCGAGCACTTCGTTTGCCGGCTGGCCGTCGATGATACCCGGGGAGAGCAGGTTGACGAAAAACAGGCCGATCAGAATGGCCGCCAGACTGGTGACCATGTAGTAGAGGAGGGTCTTGCCACCGAGCCGGGCCAGCCCGTGGCCGCCGCCGATGCCGGCGATACCGACAATGATCGAGGCGACGATCAACGGTACGATGATCATCTTCAGGGCATTGAGAAACAGGCTGCCGACAAAGTCGAAGACGTTATACAGCTGTACCCCGAACAGCCGGCCTTCCTGGCCGGCCCAGGCACCGATTACCACCGCCAGGATCAGCGCGATCAGGATCTGCCAGTGAAGTTTCAGTTTCAGCATGGCCTGTTATCCGTTGTTATTGAGCCAGCGTGGATATGAACAGCCCGGCCGGTGCCGGGCTGAGCACTTTTGCCCGGCATAACAGCTGAAAGTCAGTACGCCTGAATCCAGCTCTTCTCCCCGGCTGTGAAGAGCATATCGTACTCAGTCCCCGCGCCGACAGCGAGTTAGTTACTGTCCGTGTCCAGCTTGTCGCTGACCTGAATCTTCGCCTGACGGCGCAGACTCTCCAGCAGGGCATTGTACTCGCTGTTGCCAAAGGCGGCGCTCAGCTGCTGACGTTCGGCATTGAGCGTCTCGGCGGCCGGCACCTCCCCGGGCTGGATCGCCTCCAGCCGGATCACCGCCACATTGCCATTGGGCAGGCTCGTGGTGGTCACCGACGGCCGTCCGTCCTCCGGCGGGGGCATGCGGAACACCGTCTGGCGCAGGGTATGATCCAGGCTTTCCACCTGCCGCGGTTCGCGCTTGATCCAGCCCGGTGTGTGCCACTGTACGCCATGTCGGCTCGCCAGAGTAGCGGGCGATGCATCCCCCTCTTCGAGCTTTTTACGCAGGCTCTGCGCGGTCTCAGCCGCCATCTCGTGGGCCTGTTGCTGCCTCAGCTGCCGGGTAATCTGTGATCTGACGGCCTCCAGCGGTTTTTGTTCCGCCGGTTTGTGTTCGTTAACCCGCAATACCACAAAGTGCGTATCGCTCAACTCCAGCACCTCGCTGTTACGCCCCTGCGCCAGAACCTCTTCACTGAAAGCGGCATTGACGACCTTGGAATGGTCCAGAATCCCCTCGCCCCCCTCCCGGGTAAAGGGCTCGCTCTGTTTGACTTCCAGACCCAGCTGCTCGGCCACGCCCTGCAACGAATCGGGCATCTCATAGCTGTAGCGCTCCAGCTCGCTCACTTTCTCGTAAAAGTCCTGCTCCGCCTGACGCATGCGCAGCTCCTGGCGGATCGCGTCTTTCACCTCGGCCAGTGGTTTAACCTCGGCCGGCTGCACCGACTCGACCTTGATGAGATGATAGCCAAAGCGGGTTTTCACCGGTTCACTGATATCCCCCTCACCCAGTGAAAAGGCGACTTTCTCGAAGTCAGGATCAAACCCCCCGCGCTCGATACGGCCCAGATCGCCGCCCTGAGAGGCCGATCCGGAATCATCTGAATGCTGCTCTGCCAGTTCGGCAAAGTCGGCCCCGTCCGCCAGTTGCTGGTGCAACTCTTCCGCCCTGTCGCGGGCCTCACTTTGCCCGCGTTCGGCATTGCTCTCGACCAGAATGTGCCTCACCCGGCGTTGTTCGGGCTGCTGGGTGTAATTGTCACGGTGGCTGGCATAATAGTCCCGGATCGCCTGTTCGTCCGCCTCGTACTCCCTGGCCTGCTGCTTCAGATCGAGTTCCAGATAATTGATACTGACTTTTTCCCGGCTCATGAAGCGGCTGCGGTTGGCCTCGTAGAATTCTTCAATCCGGGATTCCTCCGCTTCGGCCCGATCCAGGAAGCGGTCCAGTTCCAGCACCAGATAGCCGATCTCCCGCTGCTGGTGTTTGAGACGCAGGTAACGCTCCAGCTCGGCATCGGTCACAAAGGCACTGCCGATAATCCCGTTGCGCAATTGCTCCGCCGCCAGGTCGCTGGCCACATCGCGCTCGAACTGCGCGCTCGCCAGTCCCTGCTGACGCAACAGTTGTTTATAACGCGCACTGGAGAAACGTCCCTCTTCCTGGAAAACCTCGAAATTGCGAATGGTGTCCACCACCTGGGTCGGACCGGGCTGGTAACCCTTGTCATCGATGTGCTGCTGGATTAACTCGCGGGTGATCAACCCCTGCAGGACTTCCCGTTTGATTCGGGGGCTGTCGAACATGTCGGGATCAAACTGCTCGCCCTGGGACTGTTGCACGCGCTGCAGGTAATCGCGCTGGGCGCGTAACAGCTGGTTCTCGGTAATCTCGGCGCCATTGACTTCGGCGACATTCGAAGTCCCCCCGCCACCGTCAAGATAACTGCTCAGCCCGAACAGGGCGAAGGTAATAATGATCAGACCGACAATGGTCCAGACAAATAATCCCTGGATGCGGTCGCGTATAAGTTGCAGCATAATTTAAACAGATTCGGTTGTTGGCGAAGCGCCTATTTTAACTTTATTCAGGCAAGAAAAAAGGGCGAGCTCGTTAAAGCTCGCCCTTTTTCGACGTATGGCGGACCGGACGGGACTCGAACCCGCGACCTCCGGCGTGACAGGCCGGCATTCTAACCAGC